>JBBSHU010000189.1:0-2462 GCA_038232455.1 Acidimicrobiales bacterium | reverse complement strand
GTCGGAGCTGACGGGTCGAGCCGGCAAGGGCGGCCCCGAGGGCACCCGCCAGGGGGATGGTGAGCAGGGCCACCGGGACCACGGAGGTAGCCACGCCCCACTCCCGGGCGAGGAGGGAAAAGTACTCCTCGAGTCCGTCGAGCCCACCGAGGAGGGTCACGGCGACGACGGCGGTGCCCACGGCCGGGACGGCGGGCCGCCTCGGCCAGTCCCGAGCGTAGGAGGGTGAAGTAGCCGGACTCGCTGTCGGTGTCCGAACCGGGGTGGCCCTCGGCGGGTTCGGCGTCGGTCCGGGCGGCCCGGACTTCGGGCAGGCGGGCGGCGAGCGCCGCGGTGGCCAGGCAGCAGGCCACGCTCACCCAACCGACCAGGTCGTAGCCCCCGGTGGTGAAAAGGAGCGTGGCTGCGAGCCCGACCGGGAGTTGGGACAGGAGGCGCACGGCGGCGACGCGGCCGTAGACGAGGGGGTAGCTCTCGGGCACGCCGGCCGACGCCAGGCCGTCGTAGAGCAGGGCTTCGAGCGCACCGGAGCCGAACGCGCCGCCGAGGCCCCAAAGCACGAAGCCACCGGCAAAGGCCCGGTACCCGGGGGCGGCGATCCAGAGCGCGTATCCGGCGGCCTGGAACAGGCCCGAGGCCAACAGAAGGGCCCGCCGCGAGAACCGGTCGGCCAGGGCGCCCGACGGCACCTCGGCCACGATGCCCACCGTCGACCAGATGAGGAAAAGAGTGGAGATCTGCGCATCCGACAACCCGCTGTCGGCGAACAGCAGCGAGTAGAGCGGATAGATGGGGATGCTGTCGGCGAGCAGAGCCCAGCCGACCGCGAGCCGGTTGAGCCGGCGAGCCTCAGGAGGGAACGGACGTCAACGATGGCGCATGGCTCACAGGTTAGCGTCGCCGGGGTGACGCAGGAAGTGTGGGCCATCGTGGTCGCGGGCGGGAGTGGCAGTCGCTTCGGGAGGCCCAAGCAGTTCGAGGACCTGCTCGGTCGGCGGGTGCTCGACTGGTCCATGGCTGCAGCCCGGGCGGCCTGCGACGGTGTCGTCGCCGTCCTCCCCCCGGATCGACTCGACCCGGGCGCCCAACCGGGAGGCGTGACACGGTCGGCCTCGGTGCGGGCCGGGTTGGCCGCGGTGCCCGCCACCGCCGACATCGTGGTGGTACACGATGCGGCTCGGCCGCTGGCCGGGCCCGAGGTCTTCGAGCGGGTGGTGGCGGCCGTTGGCGCCGGTGCCGACGGCGCCGTGCCGGGCGTCGCCCTGCCCGACACCGTGAAGCGCGTGGAGGGCCGCCGCGTCACCGGCACCGTCGACCGGCGCGACCTCGTGGCCGTCCAGACCCCTCAGGGCTTCCGGGCCGAGATCCTGCGGCAGGCCCACGCCGGCGCGGCAGAAGCCACCGATGACGCCGCGCTGGTGGAGGCCATGGGGGGCACCGTCGTCGTGGTCGAAGGCGACCGTCGCAACTTCAAGATCACCTCGCCCGACGACTTGGTCGTGGCTCGGGCGTTGCTCGCCGACGGTCCGGCCCGGATGAGCGGCGGCTCCTGATGGCGACGCGGGTCGGCATGGGCTTCGACGTCCATCCCTTCGTCGACGATCCCGGCCGTCGCCTCGTGCTGGGCGGTGTGGTCGTCGAGGCCGAGCGGGCCCTGGGTGGCCATAGCGATGCCGACGTGGTCACCCATGCGATTGCCGACGCCCTTCTGGGTGCCGCCGGCCTCGGCGATCTGGGTCAGCTCTTCCCCGACACGGATCCAACGTGGCGCGGAGCCGACAGCTCGGTGTTGCTGGCCGAGGTGGTCCGTCTCGTGACCGAGGAGGGCTGGGCGGTGGCCAACGTCGACTGCTCGGTGGTGCTCGACGCACCTCGGCTGGCGCCCCACAAACCGGCGATGGAAGCCGCTCTCGGCGAGGTGGTGGGAGCGGCGGTGTCGGTGAAGGCCAAGCGGCCTGAAGGCCTCGGCGCCCTCGGCCGCGCCGAAGGAATCGCCTGCTGGGCCGTGGCTCTGATCGAGCGGTGAGCGACCCTCACCCGGTTGGCGCGGCGACACGGAATGTGACACATTTATGACGTCTGGGGTCGGGGGTGCGTCCGCCGCGCACCTCCGCCCCGACTCTCGGCCCTGCGGGCGCCGTTGGGCGGTGCCGGGGTGTTTGGCGGGACCGGTGCTTGGGAACCCCTCCAGTACGGGACGGCACAACGTCCGAACATTGGAGGATTCACCATGGGAATCGGAATCAGCGTCTTTCTCATTGCAGTAGGCGCCATTCTCACGTTCGCCGTGAACGTGGCTGTACAGGGTGTCAACGTCGGCACCGTGGGCGTGATCTTGATGATCGCCGGCGGTATCGGCCTGCTCTGGAGCCTGCTCTTCCTGAGCCGGGGCCGCGGTCCCGTCGTCGCCGACGGCTACGGGGACGAGCCCGTCGTGGAGACCCGTCGCCGGCGCTTCTAGT
>JBBSHU010000188.1:0-2647 GCA_038232455.1 Acidimicrobiales bacterium | reverse complement strand
CTACGCCGTAATGGTGAACTCCCTCGCCGTGGCTCGGCACCACCGCCCGACGAGCCTCGCGGCCTAAACGCACCGACCACGAGCCTCTCGCGTCCTCCGGACGCGTCCAGCGGAGGCCGATCGAGCGAGTCGGCGATCGACTGGGACCGACTACCATTGCGTTCCAGCGGAAGTGGCAGAGCCTATGAGTTTTCTACCGCCTTTCGTACAACCCCCGCCCTCGTAGCTCAGGGGATAGAGCACCGCCCTCCGGAGGCGGGTGCGTAGGTTCGAATCCTACCGAGGGCGCTCCCTGAAACTCCGACTCCGATCGGGAGTACCCATTTGCCAGTGATCGAGGTCGAGGGTCTGCACAAGTCCTACGGGTCCTTCGAGGCCGTGCACGACCTCACCTTCTCGGTCGAGCCTGGTGAGCTCCTGGCCGTCCTCGGCCCCAACGGGGCGGGCAAGACCACGACGGTGGAGATCCTCGAGGGGTACCGCAAGCGCGACGCCGGCGAGGTCCGGGTACTGGGCATGGACCCGGCGTCGGGAGGAGCCGAGCTACGCCAACGCATCGGCATCGTCCTCCAGGAGTGCGGCATCAGCCCCTACCTCACGGTGACCGAGGTGCTCACGATGCATGCCGGGTGCTACCGCTCGCCCCGCCGGGTGGGCGAGGTGATCGAGCTGGTCGGCCTCCAGGAGAAGCACGGTGCACGGGTCAAGACGTTGTCCGGCGGCCAGCAACGTCGCCTCGACCTGGCCCTCGGCCTCATCGGCGATCCCGAGTTGCTCTTCCTCGACGAGCCCACCACCGGTTTCGACCCGACCGCCCGCCGTCAGGCGTGGGAGGTGGTCAAGAACCTCGGTGCGCTGGGCAAGACCATTCTGCTCACCACCCACTACATGGAAGAAGCACAGGTGCTGGCCGACCGGGTGCTGGTCATCGCCGCGGGACGCATCGTGGCCGAGGGACCGCCCGAGTCGATCGGGGGACGAGCCGAAGCCCAGGTGCGCATTCGCTTTCGCCTGCCCACCGAGTTGTCGGCCACCGAGTTGCCGGTGCCGGCAACGGTCGAGGCCGACGGTGCCCTCGTGGTCGAGACCGACGACGCCACCACCGCGCTGGCCCGCCTCACCACCTGGGTGCTCGAACGGGGTCACCGCCTCGACGGCCTCAGCGTCGAGCGACCGTCCCTCGAGGACGTCTACCTCTCGCTCACCGCCCAGCCCGGGACCGAGGACGCCGGATGACCGCCGTCAAGACCGGTGTCAGCCGGATCCGTTGGGAGCAGAAGGAATTCTGGCGCAACCCGGCGGCGGCCGCGTTCACCTTCGCCTTTCCCCTCATGTTCCTGGTCATCTTCGTCGCCATCAACGACGGGAAGGTCCTGATCCCCGGTGGGCTGGTGGACTTCCCCCAGTACTACGTACCCGCCATCGTGAGCTTCGGCATCATCTCGGCCTGCTACACCAACCTGGCGTTCTCCCTCTGCATCCGGCGGGAAAAGGGCATCTTGAAGCGCATGCGGGGAACTCCGATGTCGTCGGCCCTGTACCTCGGTGGTCTGATCGGCTCGGTCATCGTCATCTCCCTGATCCTCACGCTGCTCACCACCGTCCTGGGGCTGACGTTCTACGGAGTCAGCTTCCCGGGCCGCTACCTGGCCTTGGCGGTCACCATCGCCGCCTCCGCCTTCTGCTTCAGCGCCGTGGGCGTGGCCGTCTCCACCTTCGTGCCCAACGAGGACGCCGCCCCCGCCATCATCAACTTCATCCTGTTCCCGTTGTTGTTCATCTCGGGCACGTTCGGTACGATCGACAGCGGCTCGACCCTGGCCCGGATCGCCGGCTTCTTCCCGATCCGCCCCCTGATCCTGCAGATGGTCGACGTCTTCAACCCGTATTCCAAGGGCACCGGCATCATCGCCCGAGACATCGGCATGCTGCTGCTGTGGGGCGCGATCGGCCTCGTCGTGTCGGTCCGTCGCTTCCGCTGGGACCCCAAACAGAACTGAGCTGTCGGCGGCGGGCACCCGCCGCCGAGAATCAGGCGACGACTGAGATCGGACTGCCGGGGGGAACGCGCTCGGCCAGGTCGGTGACGGCCTCGTTGGTGATCCGGATGCAGCCGTGGCTCACGTCGCCACCCAGCGCCTCGGGGTTGTTGGTGCCGTGGAGGCCGATCTGTCCGGGGCCACCGGCGAAGCTCGTGTAGACGTCGGAAAACGCCGACAGGCCGAACGCCCACGGCCCGTAGGCACCCCCGGGGTTGCCGGTGTCGAGGGTCTCGGTGAGGTAGAAGTCGCCCGTGGGTGTGGGAGCGTCGGCCATACCGACAGCCACGGTTTCCTGGCGGATCACCTCGGCGCCCTTCCACACCGTGAGACGGTGAGCGCCCAGAGACACCTCCAAGCGCCAATCGTCGTCGGCGGTTGTGACGTCGGCGGCCCGCACCCACCCCGTCGAGCCGTTGGGACGCACGGGCAGCATCACCTTGACCCAGTCTGCCTGCATCGTTTCGACCCGGAACACGAGCGGCACGGCGAACTCGTTCGGATTGGCCAACGACATGGTGGCGGCGACGCCGTTGGGGGCGGCGAACACCTCGACCGACGGCACCTGGGCGGTGGCCACGATGCTGTGAGGAGGCGGCGGTGGGGCG
>JBBSHU010000187.1:0-2822 GCA_038232455.1 Acidimicrobiales bacterium | reverse complement strand
GCCTCCAAGTCGACTATGAGCGAGATCCGAAGGTCACCGAAGGCTTCGTATGGGCAGCCCACAGCCGGCTCCTCCTACGCCGCCTGACCGACCCGCCTGCCGGGTGATCGCGCTGGGGAAACATTCGCGACAGCTTCTCAGGCAGGCCGGCACCCTTGAACGCACCGCTGTAACAGCAGTCGAGCACGATGATGGTGGTCTGGGCCGCGGAGCTGTCGATCATGTCGTTGATGGCCATGGCGCTCACCGAGGTGGCCTTCACCACGTCGGTACGCGTGTCTCGGGCGCAGAGCAGCAGGCGGTTCTCATCGGTGAGAAGGCCGTGCCCGCTGTAGTAGAGCAGCAGGCGGTCGTCGCGGTCGGCGGACCCGAAGAAGGTCTCCAACTCGATGAGGATCTCGGCCATGGTCCGCTCCGGCAGCATGCGCACCGACGTCGCCTCGAACAGACCCACCTGGGGGTCCGTGAGGGCATCGCGCAGCACGGAGATGTCGTTGACCGGGCCCTCCAAGCTCTGGAGATTGTGGGGGTCGTTGGGAAAGGTGGAGTTGCCGATCAGGAGGGCCTTGTACGTCGGGTCACTCAATCGTCATTTCTCCAGACGGGTGGCCGCTGCCTCGGCCAAGGCCTGGAACGAGGCATTGTCCATGGCCTCGCCACGGATCGAGACCTTGTGCTCCTCGCCGCCCTCCGTCCAGCTCACGTCGAGGCTGCGCCCCTTGTCGCGGCCCAGCCAGGCCCGCAGGTACTCGGCCATGGCGGTGAACGCACCGGCGGAGCCGAGGGAGAGGATCACCGTGGCGATCTCCCCCTTGGCCCCGGGGACGCTGACGTGCTCGCGGCGTACGCCGCCGACCTCGTCGCCCAGCCCCGAGTAGAGCTGGCTCACCTGGGCCCGCCAACGATCGTCCTCAGGATCGAAGCGGCTGGTGGCAGGTTCGATCCGGAGCTCGAACCCTTGGTGCGAATCGTCCCCCATGGTTGAGCCTCCGACGCCGAAGACCTCAATGTAGTCGACAGCCGCCGTCGGAGGTCTTACGTGACCTCGTTCAACTTGCCCGTCTTGACGTCGTAGACGAAGCCCCGGACCGAATCGGTGTGCAGGAGGAACGGGTAGTTCCGGACGGTCTCCAGCGACTTGCGGACATCGCCTTCGAGATCGTTGAACGAGCCCGCCTCGAAGTCGCTCGAGCTGGGACGCGAGCCGAGGTTCTCCTCCACCTTGTCGTACAGATCGGCGTCTTCGAAGGTGAGCATGCCGCAGTCGGTGTGATGGATGAGGATCACCTCTTTGGTGCCCAGGAGATGTTGGGAGATGACGAGGGAGCGAAGGGCATCGGTACTGATGATGCCCCCGGCGTTGCGGATGACGTGGGCGTCGCCCTCGTCGAGGCCGAGGAGGGCGCCCACCTTGAGGCGGGCATCCATGCACGCCACCACGGCCACGTTCTTGGCCGGCGGCATGGGCAGGTCACCCTTGTCGAAGCCCTCGGCGTACTTCTCGTTGTTGGCAAGGAGCTCGTCAGTGACGCTCATGGTGGTCCACCTCCGCAGTTCGTTCGACCCAAGCGGCCGAGTCCATAATTCTCACCTGACAGGTCGGCTTTTGGCAACCGGCTGCCGGTATTTCGGGCGGGTCGGTAGCATCGGCTGACGTGACATCGTTCACCGAGCCGCCGGCTCCGGCCCCGGCCCCGGCCCCGGCCCTCCGCCCGCCGGCGCCGCCGGCGTATGTCGTCCTCATCGCCGTCTCGGTGGGGCTGGCGTTCGCCGACGCCTCGGTCGTCGTCCTCGCCCTTCCCGCCCTCTACGGCACCTTCGGGGTCTCGATCGTCGAGGTCTCCTGGGTGATCACCAGTTACAACCTCGCCGTGGTGCTCACCGCCGTCGTCCTCCTGGCACTCCGGTCGGGACCACGGAGGCTCACCGCGGTCGGCTCGGCCCTGTTCGCTGCCTCATCGGTGGTCTGTGCCGTGGCCCCCACGTTTGCCGTGCTGGTGGCGGCCAGGAGCGCCCAGGGGATCGGTGCAGCCTGCCTGTTGGTCGGCTCCCTGCCCCTTCTCGTCGGGCTCACCGGGGCGGGGACCCGGGCCCGGTCCGTGTGGGGGTACGCCGGAGCCGCTGGAGTGGCGGTGGGGCCGGCGCTGGGCGGGGTGATGACCCAGCTGGTCAGCTGGCGGAGCATCTTCTGGGTGCAGGCCCCGGTGGCGGCACTGGCCCTGGTGGCGACGCTGCGGGGAAAGGCCGACCCCCAAGCGGCCGACGATCCGGGGCCGGTCGAGCTGCGGGCGGGCCTCGCCGACGTGGGTTTCGTGGCCCTCTTCGCCTCGTTGGTGGGCGCGCTGTTCCTGTCGGTGCTCCTGTTCATCGTGGTCTGGGGGTACAGCCCTCTCCGCAGCGCCGTGGTCGTGAGCATGCTCGCCGTCGGCACCATCGCCGTGGGCCCCCTCACGCGGGCCCTTCCCCGGTGGGTCACAGCACTGTCGGGGGGGTGGATGCTCGCCGGGGGACTGTTGGGCCTGGCCTGGCTGCCGGCCACCAACGCCGCCTATCCCGCCGTCGCCCTCGGGCTCTGCGGGTGCGGGTTCGGGCTCCTGAACGCAGTCCTGGACCAGCGGTCACTGCCCGACTCCGACGGCCTGCGCCGGCCGGGAAACCTGGTGATCGGCGCCAAACACGTGGGCTTCGTCGTCGGGCTCCTCGTCGTCTCGCCGGCCCTGGCCGGTGCCCTCACCACGGCCACCCGCACGGCGACCGCCACGGCAGCCGCCATCGTCCTCGACGCCCCGCTCGAGCTGAAGGTGAAGGTCCCCCTGGCCCTC
>JBBSHU010000186.1:0-2886 GCA_038232455.1 Acidimicrobiales bacterium | reverse complement strand
TGTGGTAGGGATCACCGAGTACCCCGCAGACTCGATCACTGAAATCCCGCAGTTCTGAGCGGGGTGGAAGGGGCCCAAGAAGGGTCCACCACCCGGGAGTGGGCTCCCTCGACGCTGGCGGTCTCTCAAGCCGCAGCACGAAGGAGCCCGACCCCCATGCTCTCAACTGGAGAAGACGTGGAAGCAGATGCGCTGTTCAAGCGGGGATGGAAGATCTCCGCGATCGCCCGTCACCTCGGCCGTGACCGAGGGACGATCACCAACTACCTGACCGCCAAGACCCAGCCCGGCGTTCGACGCCCTGCCGGCCCGGACCCCCTGGCCGCGTTCACCCCCTACATCGCCGCCCGCTTCGTCGACGACCCCCATCTGTGGGCCACGGCGCTGTTCGACGAGGTGGTGGACATGGGATACGACCGGGCCTACCCGAGCTTCGCCCGCCAGCTTCGCCTGGCCGGTCTGCGCCCGCACTGCGAGGCGTGCTCGGGCGTGAAAGGACGCGAGACCGTCGAGATCGACCATCCCGCCGGCGAGGAGATCCAATGGGACTGGTTCGAGCGCCGCGGGGCGCCCTGGGGGGCGGCCGCCTACGTGTTGTTGGGGACGCTGTCGCACTCGGGGCGCAGCCGGGGGGTGCTGGCCGAACGGATGGACCAGCCCCATCTCGTCGAGGCCATGGACGCGGTCATGCGCCGCCTCGGTGGCACCACCCGGGTGTGGCGCACCGACCGCCTGGCCACGGTGATCGTGCCCGGCACGGCCGACGTGCAGGCCAGCTTCGCTCCGGTGGCCAAGCATTACGGGGCCGTCGTGGCCCCGTGCCCGCCCCGGCGGGGCAACCGCAAGGGGGCCGTCGAGTGCGGGGTGAAGTACTGCTGTGGGCGGTGGTGGCGCACGATGACGGCGACCACGCCCGAGGAAGCCCAGGTGAGCCTGGACCACTTCTGGGCCACCACCGGCGATGCCCGCCTACGTCCACCCGGACGCTACGCCGATCCCGACGAGGCGGAGGCGGGCCAGCGCCTGGCGTGGCCGACTGTCGGCACCCTCGCCGACGCCGAGGAGCTCATGGCCCTGCCCGCGGTCCCGTTCCCGGCCACCGTGGAGGTCCCCCGGCCCGTGGACGACCGGGCCAGCATCGCCTTCCGGGGCAACCGCTACTCCGTCGCCCCCGGCCTCGGCGGAACCGAGATCACTCTGCGCCACCGCCTGGGCACCGGCACCATGGAGGTCTTCTCGCCGGCGGCTCGACTGCTCGTCACCCACCGCCTGGCTCCGCCGGGGGCGGGTTCGATGGTGCGCACCCCCGAGCACCGAGCTGCCCTGGAGGCGGTGGTGCTGAGCCAGTTCTCCACCGCCGGGCCCTGTGACCGGAAGGCCAACCGTCCACCGGGCACGGCCGCCCTGGCCGCGCGGGCCAGGCTGCTGGGCCCCGAGGGAGCCGAGCCGGCAGTTGACCTGGCGGCGATGGCCGAGGTCATCGCCCTCGCCTTCCCAGGCACTGTCGACGTCACCGCCAGCGACGTCACCGGGGAGGTGTCGGCGTGACCGAGTCGTCGGACTACCAGCGCCTCCGGGCCCACCTGGCGTTCCTGCGCATGGCCGCGGCGGCTGAGGCGCTGCCCGCGGAGCTGGACCACGCCCGGGCGGCCGGCCTCACCCACGGGGCGTTCCTGGAGCGCCTCCTGGCGGTGGAGGCCGACGCCGTCGACGCCCGGCGCCGAGCCAGCCTGGGCCGCTTCGCTTCCCTGCCCAGCCCCTTCACCCTGGCCGACTTCGACTTCTCGGCCCAGCCGTCGGTGGATCCCTCCCTGGTCGCCGAGCTCGCCACCCTGCGCTTCGTGGAGGACGCCACCAACGTGTTGTTCATTGGCCCGCCCGGGGTGGGCAAGACGATGCTGGCCGTCGGCCTCGGCCACGCCGCGGTGGCGGCGGGGATGCGGACCTACTACACGACCGCGGCGGACCTGGCCGCCCGCTGCCACCGGGCCGCCCTCGAGGGTCGGTGGGCGACGACCATGCGCTTCTACGCCGGGCCTCGGCTGCTGATCATCGACGAAGTTGGCTACCTGGCCATGCCCGCCGAGGCGGCCGCCGCCCTGTTCCAGGTCGTGGCCCAGCGCTATCTGAAGGGCAGCATCGTGTTGACCACGAACCTCGGCATCGCCAGCTGGGGCAAGGTCTTCAACGATGATCCAATGGTCGCGGCAGCGATGTTGGACCGTTTGCTCCACCGCAGCGTCGTGCTCAACATCGACGGCGACAGCTACCGGATGCGCAGCCACCGGGCCCGGGCCGAGGCCAGCAGGAAAGCGGTGGCGGGCTCATGACCACCCTGGACGCCTGTGCGATCTGCGCAACGCCCCGACCGGTGGACCGGACCGGCGGTGGGCCCTGGTGTTGTTCGATCGCCTGCTACCGAAGCTTCCACGGCATCGCTCAACCGGCAACTACGTCGTGTCACGATAGCGTCACGATGGACTGCCCGGTGTGCCAGCACCCGTTCGCACCCGTCGGCCGACAGAGGTACTGCTGCGACGCGTGTCGGGCCGCCGCCTACCGACGGCGCAGGGATGCCGGCCAGGTGCCCGTCGTCGTGCCTCCCGCAGCCCAACCCCGGCGACCCATCACCGTCTACGAATGCGACGGGTGCGGCGCCCGTGCCGTCGGCGAACAGCGGTGTGACGAGTGTCGGACGTTCATGCGCCGGGTCGGCATCGGAGGCTGTTGCCCGTCCTGTGACGAACCTGTCGCCGTCGCCGAGCTCCTCGGAGAGGAGGTCCCCGCTTGACAGCCGCGTAAGCTCGCATCAGCCCACCAAAACCCCCGCTCTCAACTGCGGGGTTTCGGTGATCGACAGTGCGGGATTTCGGTGATCCGCAGCAG
>JBBSHU010000185.1:0-3159 GCA_038232455.1 Acidimicrobiales bacterium | reverse complement strand
GAACCGGAACCGGTGGCGAGGGACGGGCATCGCCGAAGGCTAGAAGACGGGCCCCCCGGCGGCTTCTCCCCCCCGGTGTGACAAAGGCTTGGCCGGGCGCATGAGTAGGCGATAGCGTGCCGGCCAAGTCGGTGCGGCTATAGTCATTCCTTCACCTGAATCGAGGAGTCAACCCATGCGGAAAGCCTTTCTGGCGGCGATGGCCTTGGCGACGTCCATGGCCACCTTCTACACCGCTGCCGCGGGCCCGGCGGCCGCTGAGCCGGCCAACTTCGACAGCGCCTCCGCCTACGGCCTCTCTGCCACCGGCGCGGTCCCCATCGCGCCCTTTATCCCGATCATGTCTTCGTTCCCGCCGGGTGGCGACAACAACGCCAACGGCAACTTCAACACGCTTCCCCCCGCCCTGCTGACCGTGCCCCTCGGCAGCCTGGCTCTGGTCGGCGCAGTAGGCGTGATCGCCAACTCCCACACCGCCGACGACATCACTCCTGAGCTGAACCCCACGATCGCGCCCGACGCCGCCCCCGCCAGTTCGCCCGTCATACTCGAGCCCGTCAACACCCGGGCCCTGGCCAAGACCACCGGTCTTGGAGTGGTGTTCACCGCAACCCAAGGCTCCCTCAATCCCATCGCCATCGCCCTGCAGGCGCTGCCCAGCCTGGTCTCCGCCGACGCCGTCACCTCCGAAGCCGTTGCCAGGTGCGTCGACGGCAAGCCGGTGTTCGACACCGGCTACCAGATCGCCGGTCTGGGGGGGATCGTCGGGGATGTCCTCGACCCCACCGTTCAGGCGCTCCTGAATACTCTCCTCGCTCTGCTCCCTGCGGGATCCGTCCTGGGCTCCGTCATCAGCATCACCCCCGGCGTGGTGACCCCCCTGGCCGACGGAGTGGCCGTCGACGGCCTCCAGATCTCCATCCCCCTGCTCAATGAGAACCTCGTGATCTCCCACTCCGAGGTGCACATGGGCGCCGACTGCACCGTGGTGGCTCCGACGACGGTGGCCCCTCGTGGCCCCGGCGGTGGCGGTGGCGGCGGCCGGCTGGCCAGCACCGGCACCGACCTCCCGTTCCTGCCCGTCGGCATCAGCCTGGTTGTGCTGGCCATGGTCGGTGGCAGCGTCGTCCGCCGCGGCCGCAACGCCGCAACCCGGTAGTACCCGACATCTCGACAAACGGGAGGGGACCCACCGCTCCCCTCCCGTTTTCGCGTCCGGACCAGGGTGGGCTCGCCGGTGCCTGATGTGGCGGTCGTCGGGGCCGGCCACAACGGCCTGATCGCCGCCTGTTACCTGGCCCGGGCCGGGCTCGACGTGGTCGTCGTCGAGGCGCTCGACCGCCCCGGGGGGGGCTCGCGGACGGAGGAAACCGTCCCCGGGTACCGGTTCGACCTCCATTCGGTCGCCCACAACATGATCAACATGACCGACATCCCCGTGGAGCTCGACCTGGCCGGTGCCGGCCTCGACTACCTGGAGATGGACCCCTTCTCCGTCGCCGTTCACGCCGACGGCCGCCGGGTGCGGTTCTTCCGGTCCATCGAGGCGACCGTCGACTCCATCGCCGAATCAGACCCGGACGAGGCCCTCGCCTATCGGGCGTTCATGGACACCGCCATCCCGGTGGTGCAGACGGTGCTGCCGGCACTTCGGGGAGAGATGACGGCCCGGGAAATGCCCCGGCGGTTCTCCAGCCTCGTCCGGTCCTTCCGCCACAGCCCGGCCACCACCCTGCGCGACGTCCTCGGCCCGTACGACTCGCTCCTGCGGCGGCGGCTACCGAGCGACCTCACCCGCGGCCCGGTCGCCGCCTTCGCCGCCCACGCCGCGTCCGGGCCGTCGTTGCCGGGGGGTGCCATGTACGCCTTCTGGCAGGCCGCCTACCACCTGTTCGGACAGTGGCACGCCCGCGGCGGGGCCCAGGGCTTGACCGATGCCCTCGTCACCCGCCTCGGGTCACTCGGTGGAGAGCTGCGTTGTTCCGCGCCGGTGGCCCGCATCGAGGCGCCTGGCGGACGGGTGACGGCCGTGGTCACCGAGGACGGCACCCGCATCCCCACCCGGGCCGTCGTCACCGCCATGGACCCCAAGGCCGCCCTGCTCGACCTGCTCGACCCGCCCCTCGGCGGCACCGTGGGCGCCGACCTGGCCGCAGCCCGCCGGGGCAACGTAGTGCAAGCCCTGGTCCACGTGGCCACCGACCGGCTCCCCCAGTACCCCGACGCCCGGCCGGGCGACTGGAACGGCCTTCAGAGCTACGTCGACCACCTCGACGACCTGGTCACGGCCTGGGCGGTGTCCGAGAGCGGTCGTCTTCCCGACCCCCTTCCCCTGTACGCCTTCACCACATCGGCCATCGACGACGCTCTGGCCCCGCCCGGTCATCACACCGTCTATCTGGCCTGTCCGGCCGCTCCCTCGGCCGTCGTCGGAGGCTGGGACGGGGTGCGCGACGAGTTCGTGGCTCGCGCCCTGGCCACCATGGAGGAACGGGCCCCGGGGTTCTCGGGCACGATCCGTGGGGTCACCACGTGGACGCCCGACGACATGGAGCGGGCCGAGCGCTGGCCCGGGGGCCACCCCATGTACCTCGACCTCGCCCTCGACCAACTCGGCCCGTTCCGTCCGACCCGGGCCCTAGGCCGCCACCGCACCCCGGTGGACGGGCTGTACATCTCCGGCGCCGGCACCAACCCGTCGGGCGGGATATCGGGCACGCCCGGCCGCCGCGCCGCCCGGGCGGTGCTGGCCGACTGGGGCCTGACCGCGGTCCCCGGGTAGGCCCAGCGCATCTGGGGGTAGGCCAACTTCCTGGCCAGCATCATCCTCCAGGGGGGTCGAGCCAGTCCGAGAAGGCGACTGCGAAGCTAACCTCGCAGCGATGAGCGCAGGGACGCCACTGGCGGGTTGGTACCCCGATCCGTGGCAGCCGGGCAACCAACGTTGGTGGGACGGCACGACCTGGACCGGCTACGCCGCCGCGCCGGGTCCGAGCGGGGCCCTGCGCCTCGACGAGGAGGAGCGTTACGGGGCCCTGCGCGACGAACCTGGGATGACCGGGTGGTGAGGGTCCACCGCTGAGGTTGGGGCCTCCACGAATCTCGTGACTGTCTAACGGTCCGAGAAACGGGAGGCCCTGGTGGTCGACGGTACTGCGG
>JBBSHU010000184.1:0-3280 GCA_038232455.1 Acidimicrobiales bacterium | reverse complement strand
GTGCAGGTACACGGCATAGGCCAAGCCAGCTTGGGCGTCGCCGGCGTCGGCGGCACCGATGACGAGGCGCAGGTCGGCCGAGACGCCCGACAGCCCGAGCAGCCCGGAACCACTCTCGAGGGCTTCCTCGATCTCGCCGGCAGACAGCCCGCCACGACGCATCAACCAGAGCAACAGTCCCGGGTCCAGGTCCCCGGCCCTGGTGGCCATGACGAGGCCCTCGAGTGGCGTGAAGCCCATTGTGGTATCGACCGATCTCCCACCGGCTACTGCGGCCAGGGACGCACCCGAGCCCAGGTGGGCGGTGACCAGGCGCAGTTCGCTGGAAGGCCGGCCCATGAGCACTGCTGCCCGTCCGCTGGCGTAGGCGTGGCTGAGCCCGTGGAAACCAAAGCGTCGCAGGCTCCACCGGGCGTTCCATTCGTGGGGCAGGGCGTAGGTGGCCGCTTCGGCGGGCAGGTCGGCGTGGAACGCGGTATCGAAACAGGCGACCTGTGGGAGCTCGGGCCGCAACCGGTGCAGCACCTTCACGGCCTCGATCGCCGGAGGGTTGTGCAGGGGCGCCAGGTCGGCCAGCGCGCCGAGAGCATCCTCGACGTGGCCGTCGAGGACCAGCGGCGCCTGGAAGTCGGGGCCGCCGTGGACCACCCGGTGGCCGATAGCGTCGAACGGGGAGACCTTGGTGAGGAACTGGGAGATCTCGCCGTCCACCGACCCTCGCGCCTCGTGGGGCAGGTCGGCGGTGGCAACCACGGCGTCGTCGAGGCCGATGACGCGCAGCTTCAAGCTGCTGGAGCCGGCGTTGACGGTCAGGACTCTCACGGCGTCCATCTGAGCACGCCGTTGACACGACCCCCGACGGCTGTCGGTGAGCCTCGTCTGGCCTCCGGCGAGTGGACCTATGCCGTTTCGCTATCCGGTCGCTCGCCTACAACGTCGAGGAATAACCGAACGTCGCATGACGGCTTGGCAGACCGGTCCACACCGGGGCATGCTCGGCTCATGTCCAAGCCGGCGACGCCCGGACGGAAGAATCCTCAGGACGGTTCCCGTCCCGGCGGCCTCACGCCGGCCCAACGGGCGATCAGGGAGGCGGCCGAGGGCCTGAGGAACGGGACCATCCATGCCTCGCCGCCGCCGCCTGAGGGCCGAGGTGCGGCCGCCCCGCCCCTCGCCGCACCGGCGGAGCCGCCGGCCGCGGTCGTGGGCAATGCCGAACCCGAAGGCGGGAGCGAGTTCGACCAGCCGGTACGGCGTCGGGTTCACGCCATGACAGGGCCATTGTTCGACGTGGAGGAGATCTACGTCGGGTGCCCGGCAATCGACCAGATCCTTGCGTACCGTGATCGCGAGTTCAACGTCCTGGCCACGGTGGAGCGAGAGTTCACCGACGATTCCAAGGTCGACGCCCTGTTGGCCGGAGACGGCACCCGCCACGTCGACGAACGCTGGGTGGTGTGCCGCGACGACGAACAGGTCTTCTCGGTGGAGCGGTATCTGGCCGCCGAGCACCCCTCCTACGCCGTTTTCGACCCGACGGGAACGCCGCTGGGCGCCTTTGTGTGCAGCGGCGGTCTGATACGTCGCGACGTCGTCGTGCGGGAGGGCGGGAGCGCTCCGGTCGCCATCATCCACGTCGCCCACCACCGCCATGTGATCACCGAGACCGACGGCGATGAGGTGGGCTGGTGCTGGCGGGCTTTCTCCGGCGTCGGCGACGACGAGAACGAGGTGTGGGGTCTGCGGGTCGAGGAGCGGCCCGATCTCCTCGACCAACGTGTCCTCCTCGCCGCGCCGCTCGTCTGCCACCTCATGGACAACTCCAGACGGCATGTCGACCGGGACTGCACTGTGGCCTGTCTGCTGGCCATAGCCGCTCCTCCCGTCGGTCTTCCCTTGCTGGCCGCTGAGCGCGCCGTCGACGCTCTCTACTGGCTTCGCCGTCACCTCGACTAGGAGCGTGCTTATCTACCCGCTTGACAGCAGTTGAGCGGCCATCAGCCAAGAGGACGGCGACGACGAGGACGACTGACGCTACGGAACACGGTCAACGGAGGTCGGGCGCCCGAGCGGGCTGCAGGGTGGGCGAAGGGGTCCCGCGATGTTCTTGTGCTCCTCCATGACGCGGAGCGAGCGTGTCATTTCCACCGGAAATATGCTGCCGTTCCCGTTCTGGTAGGGCCGGTCGAGGAAATTGACCACTAGGAGACTTGCGGTCACGAGGGCGGTCACCGAGCCGATCATCGCCGCCTGGACGAGGAAGCGTTCACCAGGGTCGGCAAACAGCCACACATAGGCGACGGACACCACCGCTCCGATGGCCAAGATGATCCAGAGCGGCGACGGAACGAACGGGCTGGCTTCGGCGAGGCGGCCGCGACGCGCTTCCTGGCGCGCCGCGTCGATCGTGAACCAATGGTCATACGCGGTGGACTGTTTCTCACCGGCGATGTCAAGGAGCTCGACTCCCGTGCTCAGCCCGTCGACCCAGCCTTGGGTGACCGCGCTCGGTCGTTCATTCCTCATCGCCGGCCACTCGTCGTGGATCACCGAGCGGGCGTAACAGATCAACTGATCCCGCAGGTCATCTCGCGCCGGGGCTCCAAACAGCGCCGCCGTGTCGAACAGCTCGGTGACCGAGACCGCCTCCTGTCCAGACTCGTTCCGCGCCTTCCCGTAGCTCGAGAACCCCAAGAAAATGACGAACGCCAACATGACGGCGAACGACGTACCGAGGACGCAGAAGACCCCGGCGGCGCGGTTGGAGTCGGCGAAGTACCCGCCTACCGGCGCTCGCCGCCGAACGAGAAACATCACCACGACGGCTGCCGACACTGCGAGGGCAATGATTATGCCCGCCGCCCACAGGTTCACGCCAGGCCCACGTATGTAACTGCAAAGAGCGTCGAGGTTGGTCCCGTCACGTGATCAGTTTCGCACCGGAGGGCGCTGGCGTGGGCCCCATTGCTCGCGTGGGCTCCCAAAGCCACTCGGGCGGCACGGTCTACGGTCACACCGGCGGCTCCCTCGGTTCGACACAGTTCATCGCCGCGACCGCCGACGGCTCGCGCTCGAACACGACATGGACATAGCGAACAGAGATATAACCGTGCAGCGATAGAAGGCACGACAAAATCAGTAGTGGCGAAAAGTGTTGCCCGGGCTGTCGATTCGGGTGAAGGTCGTTCGTAGACAGGGTGAGGGTCGGCACCGTGCCGACGCCTTCCGAGAGGAGATCCGATGACTCAGTACCTGCTGGCCGTGCACGGCGTCGAGGGCG
>JBBSHU010000183.1:0-3284 GCA_038232455.1 Acidimicrobiales bacterium | reverse complement strand
GCGCTGGCCTTGGTGGCGCTGGCCTTGGCCGGCCTCTCGGCGACCGTCCGAGTCGACGAGGTCACCCGTTTGGTCGCCTTCGGCGCGCCGGCCTTCTTCGTTGCCGCGGGTTTTCTCGGCGCGGTGGCGGTTGCCCGAGCGGCGGACGGCCCCGGCTTCGCCGCCGACGTGGCGGAAGCCCGGCCCGTCTTGTCGGCGGTCGCCGCCTGGGCACCGACCCGCATGGCCCGGGTCAGGAGCTTGTCCATGCGTTCGGCCATTTCGTCCATCCGGGCGTCCGAGCCGGCCAGGGCCTGGTTCAGCGCCTTGGGGAGTTGCTCGGCGACCTCCGCCCGCATGGCCCGTGTCGCGGCCTCGGTGGAGATGGCGGCCACGATCGATCCCGTCGCCGGGTCGTTTTCGAGAAAAGCGCGGAGCTCGGCGACGTTCCTCTCCAGCTGCTGGAGCGGGGGGTTCTCGCCGATGTTGGCCTCGGCCAGCCTGGTGTCGAGCGTGGAAGCGACGGCCGCCACGGTTCGCTCTCGGTTGACCCTGACCTCGTGGGCGACGGCATCGCTGACGAACTGAGGCAGTGCCTCGGCCGCCTCGGCCAGGCGGAAGTCGACCTCCCGGGCCTCGAGGAGTTCGGACAGCAGGGCCTGTTGCTGGGTGATGCCCCCGACCAGCTCGGCCATGGTGGCCTGTTGCTGGTTCAGATGGCCGCGCAGCGACTGAAGTTCGGCGCGTAGGCCGGCAAACGCGCCCTCCAGCCAGCGAAGGGCGGCGGCGCTGGCGGGCGCCTGGGAGGTCGGCGAGCGCGCCGGCGGCGGCGCCACGGGGACCGGGGGCTCGGGGACGGTCACGGGTTGGCTCACGGGGGGGTCATCGGGCACCGTGGCCTTGACGGTGGGCGCCACGGGGACCTTCGGCGCGGGCTTCTTGGCAGCTGGGCCGGGCGGCTTTGCCGCTGCGGCGGCCTCGGCCGCCGGTGCCTTCGCCTCGGCCGCCGGCGCAGCCGCCGACACGGAGGCCGACACCGGTCCGGCCGACGCTGCCTTCACCGCAGCCCCCTCCACGCGCGTCGAGACCACCTTGGGCCGCGCCGTCGGAGTAACGGCGGCTCCGTTCGTGGTTCGCTTCAACGGTGGGGCCGGCTGTTCGTCGTTGTTGATCGCCAGCGTCACCGGTTGGGGCCCTCGGGCCCAGACGTCGGGGCACCCGGCGAAACGGCCGCCGCACACCACGCGGCACTCCGCGCAGGAACACGAGCTCTTGCCCGCCACCATGGCGTGTCCGCAGCCGTCACGGATCTGGAGGCCGAACTCATGGCACCGACCCATACGACGATGTTAGACGCTGTCGGCCGGTTGGCTGGTCCAGGGCCAGGGAGGGGAACCGCTACGGTTCACGGGGTATGAACGTGCTCGTCACCGGCGGTGCCGGGTTCATTGGTTCCCATGTCACCCAGGCCCTGGTGGCTTCGGGCCACACCACCCGTGTCCTCGATGATCTGTCGGCCGGCTTCGTCGACAACGTCGATCCCGGGGCCGAGTTGATCGTGGCCGACGTGGCCGACGCCAAGGCGGTGGCCGATGCCGTCGCCGACGTCGAGGTGGTGTTCCACCTGGCTGCCCACCGGGCCGTGAGCAAGTCGGTCGAGGATCCGCTCGCCACCGACACCGCCAACACCCACGGCACGCTGACCGTGTTGAAGATGGCGGCCGACGCCGGAGTTCGCCGGGTCGTGTGCTCGTCGTCGAGCAGCGTCTACGGCGGCGCCGCGCCGCTCCCCACCGCCGAGACGGCCCCCGTGCTGCCCCGCTCGCCGTATGCCGTGAGCAAGGTGGCGGGGGAGAGCTATTGCCGGGTGGCGGCCGAGCTCTACGGCCTGGAGACCGTGGCCCTGCGCTACTTCAACGTCTTCGGGCCCCGCCAACGCCCCGGCTCCCCGTATTCGGCCGTCATCCCCCTGTTCATCGAGGCCCTTCGCGCCGGCGAGCCGCCGACCGTGCACGGAGACGGCCATCAGAGCCGGTCGTTCGTGTATGTGACCGACGCCGTGGCCGCCAACCTGGCGGCGGCCGCCGCCCCTTCGGTGGCCTGCCAGGGTCAGGCCTACAACATCGCCGGCGACCGCCGGGTCGACCTGCTCGAGCTCCTGGCCATCCTGGGCCGGATCCTCGGAGCCGAGTATCAGCCGAAGCACGTCGATCCGAGGCCGGGCGACGTCCGCCACAGCGAAGGTGATGCCAGCCGAGCCCAGAGCGAGCTCGGTTGGACCACCCAGGTCTCCCTGGAGCAAGGTCTGGCCAGAACCGTCGACTGGTTCACTGCCTCGCCCAGCAGCCCTGACCCTCGTCGGTAGGGGCTGAGCGTCCAGTCGGTAGGATTGGAGCCATGAGCGGACACGAGCGGCGGACAGTGGTGGTGGTCGGGCAGGGCTATGTCGGGCTGCCCCTGGCCGTGCGGGCGGTGGAGGTCGGCTACGACGTGGTCGGCTACGACACGTCTGCCGTGCGGATCAAGCGGCTGGCCGCGGGGGAATCCTACGTCGACGACATCCCCGCCGACGTCCTCGGAGCCGCTTTGGCCACGGGCCGGTACCGACCGTCGGACGACGCCGAGGCGTGCGCCGGGTTCGACGTGGCGGTGATCACCGTCCCCACACCGTTGCGGGAGGGCAACCCCGACCTCTCCTACATCGAGGCCGCCGCCACCGTGCTGGGCGGCCACCTCCGGCGGGGGGCCACCGTCGTCCTGGAGTCGACGACCTACCCGGGCACCACTGAAGAGCTGGTCGGGCCCATCCTCGAGGAGGGGTCGGGTCTGGCCGCCGGGACCGGATTCCACCTCGGGTACAGCCCCGAGCGCATCGATCCCGGCAACCCGACGTGGGGCCTGGTCAACACGCCGAAGGTGGTGTCGGGCATCGACACCGATTCTCTCGAGGCGGTGCAGGGCTTCTACGACAGCATCGTCGACCGGACGCTGGCGGTGTCCGACGTCAAGATCGCCGAGATGGTCAAGCTCCTCGAGAACACCTTCCGCCATGTGAACATCGCCCTGGTGAACGAGCTGGCCATGTTCGCCGGCGAGATGGGCATCGACGTGTGGAAGGCCATCGACGCCGCCTCGTCCAAGCCCTTCGGGTTCATGCCGTTCACCCCCGGGCCCGGTGTGGGCGGACACTGCCTACCCATCGACCCGAGCTACCTCTCGTGGCGGGTGAAGCGCACGCTGGGTCAGCCGTTCCGCTTCGTGGAGCTGGCCAACGACATCAACGACCACATGCCCGACTACGTGGT
>JBBSHU010000182.1:0-3304 GCA_038232455.1 Acidimicrobiales bacterium | reverse complement strand
CGGGCAGCGCTTCTCGCCCGCTCGGCGGAGCTGGCGGGTGATTGGGTCATCCTTCAACGGGGGCCTCCTCCTGGGGGTTGAGGGCGTACCGGGTACTGGGGCCGGCGCCGGTCTTCACCAGGAACCCTGCGCTCACGAGCCGGGGGATGACGGTTCTAGTCATTCGGCTGCTGCCGATTTCTGTTTTGCGGACCAGCTCGGTCGTACTCAGTCCCAGAGGAGACCCAACCCGAAGCGCCTCCCGGATCACCTGGCGCTCGGTGTAGTCCGAGCTGGACTCCGGGTCGAGATAGGACCCGGCCGAGGGGGCGGCCGGAGCGGAATACCGAAGGACCGGCGCAGAGACTGGGTCCCCGTCAGCGTCCTTGTAGCCGAGGTCAACCCCTTCGATCGTCAGCTTGACAATGTCGCCCGACTCCCCGTCCCGTTGCTTGTCGGATTGGAGCACCCCTTTCTCGATTGACAGCATGGTGGAGGGCTGTCCCTTGATGACGCTGGATCCCCGGTGTTGAGGGCATGACTGCCTGAGCACCGCGGGACGTGGAGCGGCAGGGCTCATCGTGGACGGAGACGGTCCGTGGTGCACCAAGGCCAGCCGGCGGCAACGATGGCGGGTTCCTTCCAAGAAAAGGACCCCTCCCATCGAGTAGAGCCGGGGGGAGGGGTCCAAGGCGGTGCGAAACCACCGTGGCCATCGTATGGCCCTGCTCCCTGAGTGTCGACGAGTACGAGGCGGCCGGGCGCGATGTCGAGGTGCCGCGCCCGAACTGCCCGAGCTGTGCCACGCCGATGATCTTCTGGTCCGGCTACTCGCGCACGGTGCGAGACGGCGGCGACCGGCGCATCTGGGTGCGGCGATCCAGGTGTGTCCACTGCCTCACCAGCCACGGGCTCCTCCCTGCGTTCTGCCTGCTTGGACGTCTCTACGGCGTCGAGGTGATGGGTCCCGCGGTGGCGGCGATCGTGGGCGGCACCTTGACCCGCGAGGTGGCCGAGACCGCTGGGTTCCCCTACACGACCGTGCGGGACTGGCGACGCCGTCATCGCCACCGGGGGCCCACCATGTCCGCCGGTTTCGCGGCGCTGGCCGTCGAGCTCGGCGCGCCGGCACCGGTGCTGGCGGGCGTGGCCGAACGGGCGGCACTGCAGGCCCTGGGCTGCGCGTGGGCGACAGCCCGAGCCCGCTTCGGCGACGTGGTGGCGGGGCTGTGGCGGTTCTGGGCGCTGGTGAGCGGCGGGGAGGCGCTGGCCACCACCACGGACCCACCGTGGCTATCGGTCGGAGGAAGGCGTCTGATCCCCCCAGTGCCCTGACACCGACCACTGGAGAACCCACATGCCGCCCGACCCCGCCGAAGCCATTGCCCTGTTCCGTTTCCACCTCATCGCCGAGGCCACCAACCCCGCCATCAGCGCGGCCGAGCGCGGCCTGATCATCCGGGGCCTGGCCGCCTTCGCCCACCAGCACCCCGACGGCAGTGAGCGCACCTACAGCCGGGGCACGCTGGACCGCTGGGTCCGCGCCTATCGGGTCCGGGGCCTGGCCGGCCTGGCCCCGGTCCCACGTTCGGACGCCGGGGCGGTGCGCCGCCACCCCGAGCTGCTGGCCGAGGCCGCCGCCCTGCGCGCCGAGCTGCCGGCACGATCGTCGGGCGCCATCGCCGACACGCTGTGGCGCCGCCACGGCGTGGTCGTGGCCGAGCGCACCATCCGGGCCCACCTGCGCCGCCGGGGCCTGCACCGAGCCGCCATCGGCGGTGTTCCCCGGGCCTTCGGGCGCTACGAGGCCGAGGCGCCCAACGAGCGATGGATCACCGACGTGTTGATCGGCCCGTTCGTTCCTCATCCCAGGTTGCCCGGCTCACGCCGGGCCAAGCTCTTTCTGATCGTGGACGATCACAGCCGCCTGCTCGTGCACGGGCGCTGGGTCACCGACGAGAACACCCGGGCCGGCCAGGACGTGCTGCGGGCCGCCGTCGCCCGCCGGGGTCTGCCCCAGGTGCTGTATGCCGACAACGGAGCCCCGTTCGCCAACGCCGCCCTGGAACGCAGCTGCGCCGTGCTGGGTATCCGCCTGGTGCACAGTCGGCCCTATTCCCCCCAGGGGAGAGGCAAGCAGGAACGACTGAACAGATACATCCGCCAGCGCTTCCTGTCCGAGGCCGAGGCCGTGGGGATCGAGAGCTTCGAGATCCTCAACGACCGCTTCATGGCCTGGGCCGAGCAGGTGTGCAACGCCCGCGTCCACGCCGAGACCCAGCAGACGCCCCTGGCCCGCTTCGCCGCCGGTGGCCCGCCTCGGGCCGCCGATCCCGCCATCGTGGCCGACGCCTTCCGGTGGTCGGCGATGCGCCTGGTCACCAAGACGGCGACGATCTCGCTCACCGGCGCCCGCTACCAGGTCGACCCGGTGCTGGTCGGGCGGCGCATCGAGTGCCGCTACGACCCGACGGACATGGCCGTCCTCGACGTGTTCTTCGAGGGCCGGGCCGCCGGGGTGGCCACGCCGTTGGTCATCGGCACCCACGTGCACCCCGCCGTGCCCCAGGCCCAGCGCCCCACCGCCGAGCCCACCGGCGTCGACTACCTGGGCCTGGTGCTGGGCGCCCACGACGAGGCCACTGCCGGGTCCATCTCCTATCGCGACGTCCCGCTGTTCGGTGACGACGACGCCCACGACGACGGCGACGGGATCGGGGTGGGGCGATGAGCCGGGCCCCGTGGGTCACCCATTTCGGCCTCACCCGCACGCCGTTCTCCAAGTCCATCGCGGCGCGGGACCTGTTCGTGCGTGACGGCCACGCCGAGGCGGTGGCCCGCATCAACCACTGTGTGGCCGAGTCGGCTCTGGGGGTTCTCGTCGGCGACGTCGGCGCAGGCAAGACCGTGGCCGTGCGGGCCGCCACCGCCGGCCTCGACGTGGCATCGCATCACGTTGTCTACGTTCCCAACCCGGCCTTCGGCACTCGTGGGCTCTACGTCACCATCGTCTCGGCCCTTGGCGGCCATCCCCGTTTCCACAAGGCCGAGGTCATGGCCCAGGCCGCATCGCTGCTGGCCGCCTCCGAGTCCGAGCGGCACCGCCGCGTCGTGCTCGTGATCGACGAGGCCCATCTGCTGACTCCGGCGCAGCTCGAGGAGCTGCGCTTGCTGACGAACTCGGAGATGGACTCGGCCAGTCCCTTCGCCGGCATCCTGGTCGGCCAGCCCATGTTGGCCCGCTCGTTGCGCATGGGCATGTTCGCCGCCCTCGACCAGCGCATCGCCACCCGCTTCGCCCTGGGGCCGATGGACCTCGGCGAAT
>JBBSHU010000181.1:0-3349 GCA_038232455.1 Acidimicrobiales bacterium | reverse complement strand
CTTCCCCGGCAACGATGGCTCCCCGTTCGTTGCGCAAGCAGAGGGTATGGGGCGCCTCGATCGCGGTGAGCGCCTCCACTTGTGAAAGGGCCACGGTGTCAGTCACGCGATTCGGGCCATGACTCGATGCAGGCCGGTGGCACCTTCGGGCCCGCTCGTTCGGTCCTTGGCGATCTGCAACGCCCCGGTGCCATCGGTGGCCCGCACCACCAGGCGGTGATCGCCCGGACGGTTCGGCGTCCAGGCATAGCTCCACAGCGTCCAGGTGAGGCGGGAGCCCGAATAGTCGACGGTGGCGGGCTGCCAGCTGGCACCATCGTCGACACTGACCTCCACCTTGGTGACGCCCCGGTCGCCGGCGAAGGCCGTTCCTCTCAGCATCACCGGGGCCATGGGTATTGGTCGGGCGAAGGTGGGCGAGGTGAATCGCGACTGGGTCTGGACCACGAAGTCCGGCCCCCAGCCCTGATTTTCGTAGAAGCCCTGCTCGTTGGTGGCCGACAGGTTGATCCGGTCGATCCACTTGACGTTCTTCTCGCCGTAGAGGCCGGGGACGATGATGCGAACGGGGAAGCCGTGGCGCTGGGGGAGGGGCTCGCCGTTCATCTCGTAGGCGACGAGGGTGGTCGGGTCCATGGCCTTGGCCAGGGGGAAGGTATCGGTGTAGCCGTCGACGCCGTGGAACACCACGTCGCGTACGCCCTTCTTCGGGCCGGCATCGTCGAGGAGCTGGCGGAGGGGAACACCCTTCCAGGCGGCGTTGCTCATGAGCCCGCCCCCGACGCCGTTGCTGATGCAGGCCAGCGTGGACTCCTGCACCACCGAGGGCAGGCGGTTGATCGCCGCGAAGTCGTAGTACCGGGGCCGCTCGACCTCGCCGCCCACCTCCAGGCGCCAGGAACTGCGGTTCACCTGGGGATCGATGATGTTCTGGGTGACGACGTAGAAGCGGTCGTTCGGGGTGATGGGCTGGATATCGCCGTTGACCTGGAGCCCGTCATAGCCGAAGGTCGATCGGGTGTACAGCCTTCGCATCACCCCCCCGGTGGCCACCGCCAGGCCCAGGCCGGCACCCCCGGCCACGAGTAGCCGCCTGCGCGCCACGGTCGGTCCGGAGCCGGCCCCGGCCGGCGGACGGACGAGGAGTCGGTGGGCCACCACCACGGCCACGGCGAACACGGTGTAGGCCACCAACAGTGCTGTTGCGTTGGCCAGGCGGGCCGTGCCGCGCGGGGCCCCGCGGTAGTAGCTGGCCAGCAGAGGCCAGAAGAGGGCCACCGACGCCGCCCAGGCCAGCGCTACGATCACCGCCAGCACCACGAGCGCGCGCCAGCTCAGCCCGAAGCGGCTCACCGTCGGTCCTCCCGCCAGGCGCTGGCGCTCGGTCACCCGGGCGTAGACGGCGCCGACGACCGCACCCAGCACCAGGGTGGCGAGGATCACGCCGAACACGCTGATGGCCTTCAGTCGGCCGTAGCTGCCGACCCGACCGATGAGGTTGAGGAACGGCTTCACGGGAACGCGCTCGCCCAGCCGGTCACCGATGAGCTCGGCCGGTGTCGGGACCTCCAGCCAAAGTCGCAGCAGCGCCAGGACCAGGATCATGACCAGGGCGGCCACCATGCCCGAAAGCGCCCCGACGGCCATCGACCCCCGGCGGGGCGACTCGTCTGTCATGACGGCATCACCTTTCATGGCAGCGGCGCAGACGACGAGCGCGGACCGGCGGGGCCTGTCGTCTTCTGCGTGCCAGTCCCCTGTGGTCGGCGTTCAGCATGCCTCGCCGATCATCTCGGCCGCGAGGCTGTCGGCCAACTGGCGAAGCCCGGCACGGATGCGCGATTTGATCGTGCCCTCGGCGACGCCGAGGTCCTGGGCGACCTGGCGATAGGTGCGACCGCTGAAGTAGGCGAGCATGATGGGCCTACGCCGGTCCTCATCCAGGTCGTTCAGCGCCACCCGTAGGTTCTCGGCGCTCAGCAGCGCCTCGACGGTCTCGCCAATGTCAGCGACGTGGTCGCTGCGCCTGGCGCCCTCCCGATCGATGCGTCGTCGGACAGCGTCCTCGACGCGCAACGCGTCGATCGCCCGACAGCGGGCCATCGTGGCCAGCCAAGGACGTATCGAGCCCCGACCCGGGTCGAAGCATTCTGGTCGCCGCCACAGAGCGAGAAAGACGTCCTGGGCGACATCCTCCGCCATTTGGCGATCACCGGTCAGCCGGATCGCCACTCCGAACACGACGGAATGGAATCGGCGATGGGCTTCGGCCAGCGCGTGCGGATCTCGGCCGACAAGACGTTCGTGAAGCCAGCGATCTGGTGACAACGCTCCGAGGCCGAGCGGCGCCGGTCGGTTGTCCGGGGGATCAGCAATGCGTCGGAATCCCGCGGCGCCGACGGCCACCATGGTGGGGGGAGGGGCTAGCGGTGTTACAGGCCGTCCCGGCGGTGCGCCCGCCGAGGGAGCGGCCTTCTGGGGGTCGCCGGCGTCCGATCGGGTCTTGGAGTCGTCGCTCGAGACGTCATTGGTGGTGACCACGGAGCTACCTCCCTGTTTGGGCAGCGGCGGTTGTCCCGAGATGACGAGCACTCCGGGGATCTGGAGGATGCAGACGTTATGCAGCGCCAACACGCCGAATCTGGCGCATTGCCCGAGAACGGCAACAACGAGACAGCCTAATCGTCAGAAACGGCTGTCCTGGAACGGTACCCTTACTGGCCGGTCCGCTTGGCGCCGGCTGACGGCTCGAATGTGGCCCACGCCATCACCCTCGACTCGTCATCCTTGTGCGGAGCCTGGAGACACCTTCAGCACTCGGGTAAAAGGGCCATTTCTAATGACCTTGTCCAGGCGGCTCTGACCGCGCTAACTCTCTTCAAATGCGGCGATCGCTGCCTCGAGTCGATGGCTCTCCAGCTTCTCGAGCTGATCCTGGGCGCGACGGATCAACCGGTCGAGGTCGACGACATCCCCAGGTTGTCCCCCCGTCCCGAGCTGTCCGGGGTTGGCACCGGAACCAGCCACCGCCTGGAGGGCTCGCCAGAGGCCGAGCTTGCCCTCGATGCCGACCGACAGCATCTCCATCTCCATCAGCCGGCTCAGTGCCTCGCTCCCGGTGACCTTGTCGTTGAACCTCAGTCTGGTGAGCTTCTCGGCCACCCATCCGCTGGTCTGCTTGAGGCTGCTCTTGTCCACCCCCAGTTGTTCCATGAGGTGTTCGAGAGTGGCCTTGTCGGCCCCGATGTCGGCGACCAGCTCGCCCATGGACTGGCCGAGAGGGGTCCCGGCATTCTCAGCCTCGATCTGTTCAGCCAGATTGAGTCCGGTCACCGAGCCCGCCAAGTGG
>JBBSHU010000180.1:0-3498 GCA_038232455.1 Acidimicrobiales bacterium | reverse complement strand
TCTCTGCCACCCCCGTCTTCTGACGGCCGCGACGTCTCTTTACAGTGGTGACGATGGCCGGCTCCGATGCCCTCACCCTGGAGGAGTCGGCGCGCGTCGCCGGTCACGCCCGGTGGTTGGAAACGCGTCTGTTCGAGGTGCTCGGCTCCTGGGTGGCGGCCGAGCCCGACGCCGCCGCCAAGGTGCTGTGGTCCACCCACAGCCTGCGCCACGCCACCGGGGCCGACGTGTGGCGCCGCCGCCAGCCCCGGGTGGCCCATCTCGACCGCGACGTGCTCACCGTTCCCGCCGGCCCCGGCGTGGCCGCGATCGTGGATGCGTTGGCCGGCCTGGTCGACCCGGAGGCGACTGCATCGCGACTGGTGGCCGTGGCCCGGGTGGTCGAGCCCCGGCGGCTGGCCGCCTACCGCCACCGCTGCGAGCGGGCCCACCCTCTGGCCGACGGTCCCACCCTCCGCTGGACGAAGTTCCTGCTCACCGACGCCGAGACGTGTCGCGCCGAGGCCGAGGGCCTGCTCACGGCCCGACCGGCGATCGCGGGCACGGGGCCGGATGCGGTTCGGACCATCGAGGCCGAGTTGACCAAGCTTCTCCCCGACCACGTGGATCTGGTGGGGTTGACGAACCATGTTCAGGTATGAAATACTGCTAAATGGGCTGACAGTTGGGAGGAAGTTCGGGCCCTTGACCGTGCGGGTAAGATTGCCCTACAGCACCAGAGGTCCCCGTCCCGGCTGGCCGGAATTGTCGCGTCCCTCCGGACGTTCGACTTAGTGGGTCTGGCAACACCAACGACACGAAGAGGTTCATTTTGCCGAAGGAGCGAGTAGAGCGCGACGAGGAAGATCTTGTCCGGCTCTACCTCACCGACATCGGGCAGTACCCCCTGCTCACCAAGGACGACGAAGTTCGCCTGGCCAAGGCCATCGAGGCGGGCAACGCAGCGCGCTGTCAGGCCGACGTCGAAGGCACCGGCCTTACCCAGGCAAAGCGACGCGAGCTGCGCCGGGTGGCCTCCGAAGGCGTCCTGGCCCAGTCCACCTTTGTGAAGTCCAATCTCCGGTTGGTGGTGTCCATTGCCAAGAAGTACCAGGCCTCCGGCCTGCCCCTCCTCGACCTGATCCAGGAGGGAAACCTCGGGCTCATGCACGCCGTCGAGAAGTTCGACTGGCGCAAGGGCTTCAAGTTCTCCACCTACGCAACCTGGTGGATCCGTCAGGCCATCACCCGGGGCATCGCCAACACCGGCCGCACTATCCGGTTGCCCGTGCACGCCGGCGACACCCTGGCCCGCCTCCAGAAGGCCCGCGCCCGTCTCGAGCTCAAGCTCGGTCGGCCGGCCACCCTGTCGGAGCTGGCGGCCGAGGTGGAGATGCCCGAGGACAAGGTCACCGAGGCCCTGCGCTTCGCGGCCGAGCCCCTGTCGCTCTCCGAACCCCTCCGCGAGGACGGTGACGCCGAGTTGGGCGACGTGGTCGAGGACCGGTCAGCCGAGTCGCCCTTCGAGGTGGCCGCCACCGCCCTCCTGCCGGACGAGATCGCCAAGCTCCTCGGCCCGCTCGACGAGCGTGAGCGCGAGATCCTCCGCCTGCGCTTCGGTCTCGACCGGGGCGAGCCCCGCACCCTCGAAGAGGTCGGCGAGCACTTCAACCTCACCCGTGAGCGCATCCGCCAGATCGAGGCCCGGGCCATGTCCAAGCTCCGCCACCCGAGCAGCGACACCGGAGCAAGAGACCTCCTCGCCGTCTAAGCCCGGATCCACCGATTGGGATCGGCCGACCGACAGGACGGCCCGGGAGCCACTACGGATGGGTGGAGACACCGAGCGAGGGGTCGAACGGCACCACGGACTGCTGAGAGGGCGCAGCCGCTCAAGGCTCTACGGAGGCTTTCGCTGGGGGGTGCTGCGACGAGCGACCCGGGGTGGCCACTCGCCCTCTCCGCTGTTGTCAGGTGACGAGCACGACAGCGCGAAGTTTGGCCAGCGAGTCGCTGAAGCGCTCGGCCCACGGCCAGTGCTGCGGGAGGTGCAAGCTGAAGCGACGGGCCGAGTGGGTGAGCCGGCCGGGGGTGCGCAAGTAACGCCGGCGCAGGGTGTCGGTGGCGATGAGGTTCTCACCCAGACCGAGGCGACTGGTCCAGCGAGCCAGGTTGTGGGCCACGACGTTGAAGCCGAGCCAGGCGGTATTGGCCCCGAAGCGCCCCGAAGGCATGTGGTTGATCCCGACGCCGTACTTGAGATCGCGGATGGCGTCTTCGACGACGGTGTGACGACGGTGGTCGGCCTCGAGCGCGATCGTGTCGCCGACACGGTCGGTGACGAAGGCATGGAAGGCGTAGTCGACGAGCAGGGCGAGCTGCGAGCCTGGCGTGGGCTTGACCCGTCGCACGATGAGTCGCACCAGCGGGGCCTTCTTGCCGAACGGTCGGTACGTGGTCTCGGCCACGCGCCGTCGAGGAAGTACGGGATCGGAGCCCAGGCGTCGTCGGGGATGGCAGCGATGACGTTGTGGAGGGCCTTGTTCAGCTTCACCGTGATCGAGTAGCGCACGCCGGCTTTGCGACAGGCGCCGGCCACCGCCCCCGAGTAGAACCCCGAGTCGGCCCGCAACGTGATCGGGCCGCTTGCCCCTGCGGCGCGCAGACGGTTGAAGGTCTCGGTGGCAAAGCCCCCCGCCCCCCGTCCGGAGTTGGCATTGCCGCCCCGCTGGCGGCAATGCACCACATCGCCGGTGCCGGCCACCACCGCGAACAGCGGGTGGTAGCCGCGGACGTGGTTGTACGTGAACTTGGTCCCGCCTTGCTTGGCCAGCCCGTAGGTCTCGCAGATCGACGAATCAACGTCGACAGTCACCGGGTCATCGCCGGGCCCCGCACCGGCGGCGAAGGCCCGGCCCAACAGCAGCGCGGAGACCTTGTCGAGCTGGCGAGCGTGGCCCCAGGTGAAACTGCGCAAGAAGGTGCCGAGAGTCGACGGTGCCAGCACGGCGTGGCCCAGCACCGCTTGGGTCGATCCCGCTCGCAGGGCATCGGCATCGTCGATGCTGTCGCCGCCGGCCAGCGCCGAGTGGATCAAAGTCATCGCCTTGTGCCCGACGTGGCGTGGCCAACGGCATCGCCGAGGTCGACATGGTCGTCGAACAGCTCGCGCAGCCCGAGATGCTGGGCCAGCGTGGCCGGCAGCATCAGCCCTGCATCGGCCACCAGGCGCTCGTCGTCGAAGGTCACGGCGACGGCGTCGAGGCTGTGGGATGATCGCATCAAGAAGGTGCCCTCCGATTCGGGTCTATGGCTGGCTTCGTAACCGCCATTGTCCCTGGTCAGGGGGCACTTCTACGTGATGCTCAGGCTGTCAGGACGTCGCCTGTCGGTGGATCCGGGCTTAGCGAGCGAGCACTGTTTCGAGACAGGTTGTCACGTCGATGCCGACAGGGGCTCGCTACCTTCCAACAGGCTTTTCGATCGGCACATCGCCCGACGTGCCCCAGGGGGTGACGG
>JBBSHU010000179.1:0-3559 GCA_038232455.1 Acidimicrobiales bacterium | reverse complement strand
CCGTGAGGGCGCTGTTCGTGGTGCCGTACCCGCTCGACACCGTTCCCGGTCAACGCTTCCGTTTCGAGCAGTGGCTCCGGCTCCTGCCCGAGGGAGCGCTCACGGCCGACGTCCGACCCCTCCTCAGCAAAGACGCCTTCGGACATCTCTACCGGTCGGGAGGGGCGGTCGGCAAGGCCGCAGGCGTGGCCGCCGGCCTGGCCCGTCGGGTACGGGAACTGGCGGGTGCCGGCCAGTACGACGTGGCGTTTCTCTACCGAGAGGCTTTCGCCGTCGGGCCTCCCGTCCTGGAGTCGCTCCTCGAGCGTCGGGTGCCGGTAGTGTACGACTTCGACGACGCCATCTTCCTTGGCGACACCAGCGCGGCGAACCGGCGGATAGCCCGCTTGAAGTGGCCTCAAAAGGTCGGACGCATCGTGGCGGGTGCGACGACGACCACGGTGGGCAACGAGTGGCTCGCCGGATATGCCCGAACGTTCTCAGAGCGCGTCGTCGTCCTGCCCACGACCATCGATGTGGATGCCTACCAACCTAGGCGGCACGCCGCCGGACATCTCGTGCGCGTTGGCTGGAGCGGCAGTCCGACGACGGCCAGGCACTTGCACAGCGTCGACGGGGCCCTGCGCCGGTTGTTGGAGACTGTCCCCATGGAGCTGGTTGTGGTGGGCGACGCCTCCTACCGTCTGCCCGGCCAGGACAGCTCCCCGGCCCGAGTGTCGGCCAAGGCCTGGTCGGCAGCCACCGAGATCGACGACGTGTCGAGCTTCGACATCGGGATCATGCCCCTCCCGGACGACGAGTGGAGCCGGGGCAAGTGCGGCCTCAAGGCTCTGCAGTACCTGGCCCTCGCCGTCCCGACGGTGACATCACCCGTCGGCGTGAACCCCGACATCATCTCGTCGGGCGAGAATGGCTTGCTGGCCGCTACGGAGGACGAGTGGGTGGAGGCGGTGTCCCGCCTGGTGGCCGACGAGGCGCTCAGGAAACGCCTGGGATGTGCGGGCCGGGAGACGGTGGTGGAGCGTTACGCCGGTCAGCGGTGGGCGCCGCGCTTACTCGAGGTGCTGGAGCAGGCCGCATCGTCTCGGGTCAACTGACCTTCCGGGAGTGGACAGGTTGTACTGCCTCATGCGCCGGCCGCCAAGGCCTGGGGAAGCTCGATCGAGCTCTGAAGGCTGGACAGGTTTCCCTCGACCGACGTCAGGTAGTTGCGAGGCTCGGCGTACCAACCCAGGTGAATGAACTCCGTGACGCCGACGGTGTACGCCGCCAGCTCTTCGGTGTCGCTCCACCTGCCCCGTAGCTCTACGACATCGCCGCCGTCGGCCCTGAGCAGCTCGACGACTCTGCGGCCGATGAACCCTGCGCTCCCGGTGACGAGGATCCGCCTGGGAGATGCGGGCACAGCCTCCTCAGCGGGGGCCAACCGTCACCATGGTTCCTTTGCGCCGGAGGTCGTCAACATAGTTGGTCGTCTGGCCGATGTCCGAGAAGCCGGCATCGGCGCCGTCGATCGTCGAGCGCCAACGAGCCACGTCGGCCCGACCAGAAAGCGGGCCACCGGCGGGCCGGCGCCGGTACAGGAACTTCCGGAGGAGATGGGCGGCGGGCACAGCCTTGAGCTTGCTCACCGCACCGCCGGCCCGCGGGAAGCGCACGGCCACGTTCGACCGCACCGCGGCCTGCAACTCCGCCGGTTGCGTGGCCAGCGCCTCCTCGTAGTCGTGGGCCAGCTCGTCCACCGGGAACCCGGCGCGCTGCATGGCGGTGATCTCGAGACGGCAGCGAACGAAGTACCGCACCCAGTCGAAGACGGCCGCTTCGGCAGCGTCCGGTGGCATCAGCCGCCGGACGACGTCCAGCGAGGCCGCGATGTTGGTGGCGATGAGTGTCGAGGATTTCAACGGCTGGCCGTCGTAGAGGTCGTCGCGTTCGTACTCGGCGGCCAGCGCAGCGTTGAACTCCGACTTCTTCTCGGGGGACAGGAGGTAGCTCAGGGCGCCGAGCCGCGGAACGCGACCGAGAACATGGAGGGGGACGTCGATGAACGTCATCGTGCCGGCCGTCGCCAGCACCGCTGCCGAGCAGCCGAAGTCGGGATAGGGGGGATGGAAGAGCGCGCCCGCCCAGCCCACTACCTGCTCAATCAGGTCGCTCCGCAACGCCGAGACGTGCCCCGACGGGGCGATGATGTCCTGGAACCCATACAGCTTGCCCAGCTGCTCGCGGGCGTCGATCGCATAGGTTCGCCCTGTCCACGACATGATGTCGAGCTTGTTGACCCGGGAGGCGTCGTAATAGAACGGGACGTTCTTGATGTCGGCCTTGGGCATGTCGAGGTTGTGGTGGTACACCGCCGAGTGCCAGGTGACGACCGTCGAGTCCGACGTCTCCACCTCGGCACGGACCGTGGACAGGAGGTCCTTGGAGAAGTAGTCGTCGTCGCCGAGCAGGAGGATCCACCGGCCTGTCGCGTGACCGACTGCGAAGTTCCAGTGGTCGGCCATCGGCAGTGGCGCCGGGGGCCGGATGGCCGTGAGCTCGCAAGACCGGGCGACGCTGGCCACTACCTCGGGAGTCCGGTCGGTCGACCAGTTGTCGCTGACGATCAGCTCGAAATCGGTCTCCGTCTGACCCACCACGCTGGCCAGCGCCTGCTCGAGGAGCGGGCCCCGGTTGCGCGTCGGCACGACGATCGAGAAGAACGGCTTGGCCGGACCCCGCACGGGTGCCTAGTTCTCGGCGCGCGTGGCGCTTGAGACCCTGGCCTTCACGAGCCCACATCGGTCGGCGTGGCCATTGAAAGAGGCTAACGCACGTGCTGCGCTCCCCGTCGACAGCGGGCTGACGCCCCCCGCCGTCCACCGCATGTCGGGCTACGCTTGGGTGAACCGTGGCTCCACCACCGTGACCGACCACCCTCAGCCGGTCGTCGGAGCGCTTCGGGGGGACGGGCGCGACGTCGCCCGAAGCAGCGTCTGGAGCTTCGGTGGCCGGGTTGTCACCCTCGGAGTGTGTCGTTCCTCGTCACCCCCCTTCGCCGTCCGCTTCCTCGGTGTCGAGCGCTACGGCCTCGTCGCCCTTGGCCTTCACCGTGGGACCCAACGCCGTGTCGGTGTCGGCGGTGGGCCGCTGGGTGGTAGCCAGCAACAACGGCACCCAGGTGGTCGAGCTCGTCAACGCGTCTACCGGCGCAGACATGGCTGGGGGTGGCGCCACGGTGGCCACCCCCAGCCAGTGCGACCGCCGGCGCCCTTCGCCTACGCCCCCTGGCCGCTCCCATCACCCTGGCCGCCGACACCACCTACCAGACTGTGCGGGGTGCCCCAGCTGCGTAGCCTGCCATCATGCTGAGAGCGGTGGCGAACAGAATCATCACGGAAGGCGTCGACCTCTTCCACCGGAACCCGTGGACCAAGAGAAATAGTCAAGACCTGTGGATCGGATCCTCCCGCTGATCACGCGGCGGCTTCCTGATCCTGCTCGCTGGAGCGCTCGATCATCACCCCCTTCTCGAACTTGGTGCCGGCCCGCACGAGGGCGACGAGGTGTGGTGCGT
>JBBSHU010000178.1:0-3649 GCA_038232455.1 Acidimicrobiales bacterium | reverse complement strand
GCCGGCAAGGAGGCCCGTACCGCCGATGCCGAGACGGCGCCCCTCGAGCACCCCGAGTACTACCAGTACGACCTCGACGTCGCCGAGGTGGCCGAGGTGTGGCGGCGGGGAAGCGTGGTGGCGTCGTGGTTGCTCGACCTCACGGCCAACGCCCTGCACAAGTCACCGACGCTCTCGGAGTTTGGCGGCCGGGTGTCCGACTCGGGCGAGGGGCGATGGACGGTGGCCGCAGCCGTCGACGAGGGCGTCCCCGCCCACGTGATCACCACCGCCTTGTTCGAACGGTTCAGCTCCCGCAACGAAGGCGAGTTCGCCAATCAGCTCCTGTCGGCCATGCGCAATGAGTTCGGCGGCCACGACGAGAAACCGCCGGCCTGAGGCCCGGGGTCAGTACGGAGGACGAAGATCGGGGAACATCGGGAAGTGCCGCACGTTCAGGGTGAGCAGTCGAGCATCGATCAGGATGGCGGTGGCGGCGATCGCCAGGTCGGCCCCGTCGACGGAGTGGTGGCTGGGCAGCCATCGGCGACCCAGGGCGCCGGCTTGGGTGGCCACGTCGGCGTCGACCGGGTGCCAGACGAGGGTGGAAAGCAGCGACCGGGTCCGGTCCTCCTCGGACGCGCGCATTCCAGCCCGCACCTCGAGTCGCGTCATCTCGCTGGCATGGATGACCTCGGCCCCTCGTTCGGCCTCCAGAAGGGCAGCCGCAGCCGCATGACCACGGAGAAAATCGATGAGTATCGACGTGTCTACCAGCGCCCTCATTTCCTGTGGCGGGTACGCCGACCGGACCGCACCTGGTCCACCCACGTCGCCCCGTCCAAGTCCCGATCGCTCCAGGATCCGAAGGCGTGCTGCATAGCCACGAGGTCATCGTCGACTGAGCGTTCCGAGCCGTAGACGGTGTCCACGGCGTGTCGAATGAGGGCGGAGATCGACCGCCCCGTGCGGGCCGAGACGGCATCGAGCGCTCGACGCTCCTCCTCGGTGAGTGAGATCTGGGTCCGGAGCATGATGTAAGGTTACATCACCAAGCTCACAGGTAGTCGCGCCGGATCATGTCGGTGGTGGCGAACCAGCCCACCACGGCGGGCACGTAGCTGACGACGATCTGATGGGTGAGGATGGCCGAGACGGCGACGTCGGTGGGGACGCCGAAGGCGGTGAGGGCACCCGAGAACCCGATCGACGAGACAGCCACGCTTCCGCCGGGTATGGGGACGAGTGAGGCGATCGTGCCGATGCCGATGTTGATGACCAGGATGGTCCAGATGGACAGGCTGGCGCCGAATGCCTCGAGGGCGGCGAGGAGGCAGAAGCCGTAGAGGATGGCGACGATGCTGTTGCCGACGAACATCAGCGTGAGCTGGCGGGGTGAACGCAGCGCGTTCCACAGTGACGAGATCGCCACCTTCACCGGCGGGACCACGACCTTGCGGAGCCGGGGAATGCCGAGCACCACCCCGGCGACCACCCCGAGGACACCCACAGCGGCGAGCACCATCGGGAAGATGCCGCTCGTCGGCACGTTCGGGAAGCTGAACGTATCCGGTGTGAGCCATAGGGCGACCACGAAGATCATGATCTGGACGACGATGCCGGCAAGCGTCGACAGGAGCCCTCCGGCGGCGACGGCCGTTGGGAGGTCGACTCCCTGTTTCTGGAGGAACCGAACCTGGGTGGCGGTGCCCCCGACGGCGGGGACGGCGAGGTTCGAGAACGACATTGCCACCTGCAACTCGGTCGTGGGCCCGAGCGGGATACGGGTGGTCACGCATCCCTGGACACCGATGGCGTAGCCGATGTTGGTGGCCAGGGAGAGGACGGTGGCAAGGGCCACCCAGGCCCAGTTGGCGTCCTTCACCGCCTCCCAGACCTTCTCCGGGCTGCCTACCTGGCTCATGAGGGCGGCAACGGCCACGAACAGGCCAACGGCCATGAAGAGGCTGGAACCCTTCACCCGGTGGTACTGCTCGAGCGCCGGCGGCTCGGTGCCGGCGGCAGCAGCCCCGAGCTCGCGGAGGTGCTTGAGCCGGTCACGAAGCTCTTTGTGCCGGCTCGCCGCGCGCGTCTGGCGACTCAGCGCCGCCGGCTGGAGGAGGGGGAGGGAACGAAGGAGGGCATCGGATCCGACTCCTCGCCGTGCCGCGTCGGTTGCCGGCGCGTCTCCGACGATTGCTGCCGTCGACGCCAACAACTCGGCCACGTCGTAGGGACGGCGGTCGGCCACCCCCGCCACCGTCGAGCTGGCGAAGCCGAGATGGTCGGCCCCTCGTCGTCGACCACGACGTGACCGGCGTTCAGCTCTCCGTGGGCGAGGTGGGCGTCGTGGAGACGGGCGACGTGGCTCCAGAGGTCGTCGAGGAGGCCGGCGGTCACCGACGCGGGGTCGAGCTCGGCCAGGTGGGTACCGTCGACCCGCCGTTCCACGAGAAGGGCGACGCCTGGCCCGGCGGTGGCGGCGGTGACCACGCTGGCCACCCGCACGCCCGCATCGCGGGCCCTCAGGGTGGCGTAGGCCTCGTGCTCGACCGCCTGCAACCGTGTCCAGTAGAAGGTGGGCCCGCTGTCCTTGTAGAGAGCGAAACGCCACACCTTGGACAGGAACTGGGGCGTCGGCCTCGTCACGGCCGATCACCTTCACCCAGAGCGCTCCCTCGTCGTCGTCACCGACCATGAGGGTGGCCCCACTGGTCGGTTGTTTCGGTGCCAGGTGCACACCGACGGTGTTCACGCCCCAGTTCCTCCAGGGCCGCCGAGACCTGGGCCGTGGTGGGGCGCCCGCCGGGTGACCCGAACACCAGGTGGATGGCTGCGGCAACACCCCAACCCAACACGATGGCGGCGAAGATGTCGTTGGGATACGCCGTCCCCAGGTACAGCGCAGCCAGCGCCAGCACGATCCAGAGCACGGCGCCGATGCGGCGGGTGAGGCGGGTGAGGTATGGCGAGGCGGCGGCGACGATGGCCACGACGACAGCCAGCCGTACCAGGGGGAAGCTGGGCGAGGTGCCCATTCGGGTGACAGCGTTGATGCCGTCGGTCAGGCTGCCGTGCTGGGCGACGACGGCCCCCAGGATGCGGGCCAGGACCCACGCCACGACTCCCGAGAGCAGCAGGTCGCGAGCCAGCCTCCACCGCCGTCCGATCAGCGCAGCGGCGACGACCAGACCGACGGCCCAGAGCTGTCCGAGGGAGTAGAGCGCCCGGAAGGGGGCCCGGAGCGCGCCCGGGAGGCTGTTGAAGAACACGAAGAGGTTCTGTTCCACGCCGGTGACGTGGCCGGTGTGGCCACCCAGGACGACGAGTACGACGATGGCCACGACGAGGCGGGCGCGGTCACTGCTACGCCGGCGGTAGGGCTCCTCGGAGGCGGGCCCGAACGTCCGTCCTCGCCAGGCGCCTCGTTCGGGGGCCTGTGAGGCGGGCGTGGCTATGGCGCTGTACCCGGGACGGTTGGATGACTCCGGGCATCGTCGGCCGCGTAGCGGGCGAGCATAATCACCCCCTCGTCCCTCCCGGGCGCCTTGATCGTCATCTGAGGTCGCTCCCGCGCAGGTCGCTCAGACCACTATTCGGCCGGGTCGTGCCAGGAGAGGCCCTCAGGCAGGAGGTCGTCGGCCTCGGGCGGCCCCCAGGTGCCGGGCTT
>JBBSHU010000177.1:0-3701 GCA_038232455.1 Acidimicrobiales bacterium | reverse complement strand
CCGACGGGGCTGAAGGTGATCAGCAGGGCCACGGCCGGAGCGACACCCGAGCTGCCCCGGAAATCCAGCCACACCGGTGCGATCAGGCCCATGGCTGCGGCCAGACCGGCCCACAGGGCCACCGACTGCCACGGCACGAGGACCTGGTCGGAGAAGGTGGCCACCCCGGCGACGATGTCGGGGCTGCCGTGGCCGGGCGACACCGACGCCACGACCCGCCAGGCCACGGAGGCGGCAGCCAACACGACGGCCACCTCGAACGCAGCGGGCGCCACCCCGGTCCGGGGTCCGCCGGCCGGTGGGTCGCCACTATGGCCGAGGCGGCGCAGATCACGCCGCAGACGGCTCCTGCGCTGCAGGTACACGAACGGAACCGACCCCACCAGGTACGATCCCAGCACGCAGAGCCCGGCGGCCACGGCCACGGGGTTCACAGGGCCAGTCGGTTCATCGGGCCCCACGGTTCATCCGGCCCCGACCGTACCCCTGCTACGATCGTCTCAGCGCCCAGCTACACGCGCGGGACGCGCTCCTGTCGGCGAAACCGCCGACCGGCTTCCGAGACGGAACGTCACATGCCTGAAAAATCCGCAACGATCAGCGATTACCGCCTCCACGAGACCGATACCGGCTCGCCGGAGGTTCAGGTGGCGTTGCTCACCGGACGAATCAACCATCTCACCGAGCACCTGAAGGTCCACAAGAAGGACCACCACAGTCGCCGGGGACTGCTGATTCTCGTCGGACGCCGCCGTCGGCTCCTCGACTACACCAGGGCCAACGACGTCGAGCGGTACCGGCAACTGATCGCCCGCCTCGGGCTGCGCAGGTAGGACAACCAGAAGTACCCGATCAAGCAATACCGAATACCCGCGGCTCCAGGCGTCAGCTGCCAGTCGCCGGGTCCCGAGGTCACCCAGCCTCGGTGCCCGACAACTGGGAACTGGCTCCGCCGCCGCCCGATACGCCGAGTCCACAGAGACCGGCGACAAAGGAGTGCACACGATGGCGGAAGCCGTTTCCGTGTCCTGTCCCATCACCGGGACCGACAAGACCCTTTCCTTCTCCGCCGGCAAATTGGCCCAACTGGCCGATGGCGCGGTTGTAGCCCAGATCGGCGACACCGTCGTCCTGGTCACGGCCACCGCATCCCGGTCGGTCCGTGAGGGTGCCGATTTCTTCCCGCTCACCGTCGACATCGAGGAGCGGATGTACGCCGCCGGCAAGATCCCCGGCTCGTTCTTCCGCCGGGAGGGCAGGGCCACCGACCAGGCGATCCTCACCTGCCGCCTGATCGACCGGCCCCTGCGCCCGTCGTTCCCCGCCGGCTTCCGCAACGAGGTCCACGTGGTGGGCACCATCCTGGGTGCCGACCAAGAGAACCCTCACGACGTGCTGGCCATCAACGGCGCCTCGGCCGCCCTCATGCTGTCGGGCATCCCCTTCGAGGGCCCCATCGGAGCGGTCCGCATCGCCTACACGATCAACGGCGAGTGGGTTCCCCACGTCACCTACCAGGAGGGCGACGTTTCCACCTTCGAGCTGGTCGTGGCCGGACGGGCGGCAACCGGCGACGACGGCACCGAGGACATCGCCATCATGATGGTCGAGGCCGGTGGCACCGAGGACGCCTGGCGCTTCTACGAGCAGGGCGCACCCAAGGTGACCGAAGAGGTCATCGCTGCGGGCCTAGAGGCGGCCAAGACGTGGATCATGGAGTCCATCACCGCCCAGCGTGAGCTGGTCGAGAAGATGGGCACCAAGCCCGCCCTCGCCTACACCCTCCAGGTCGACTACGCCGACGACGTGTTCGAGCGGGTCGCGGCCATCGGCACCGACCGCATCGCCACCGCCAGTGCCATCTCGGCCAAGACCGACCGCAACCTCGCCACCGATGAGGCCATCGCCGCCATCAAGGACGAGCTGGCAGCCGAGTTCGAGGGGCGCGACAAGGAGATCAAGGCGGCCGTCAAGGCGCTGCAGAAGAAGCTGGTCCGCAAGCGGATCTCCGAGGACGGCATGCGCATCGACGGTCGCGGTCCCACCGACATCCGTCCGCTGTCGGCCGAGGTCGACCTGTTCCCCACGGCCCACGGCACGGGCCTGTTCCAGCGGGGTGAGACTCAGGTCCTCAGCGTCGCCAGCCTGGGCATGCCACGCATGGCCCAGATGCTCGACACCATCGGCATCGACGACTCCAAGCGCTACATGCACCACTACAACATGCCGCCGTTCGCCACCGGTGAGACCGGTTTCATGCGCGGTCCCAAGCGCCGCGAGATCGGCCACGGCCTGTTGGCCGAGCGGGCCCTGCTGCCCGTCGTGCCTCCGGTCGAGGAGTTCCCCTACACCCTGCGCGTGGTCTCCGACTGCCTGTCGTCGAACGGTTCCACGTCGATGGCCTCGGTGTGCGGCTCGTCCCTGTCGCTCATGGACGCCGGCGTGCCGATCAAGGCCCCGGTGGCCGGGATCGCCATGGGCCTCGTCTTCGCCGAGGGCAAGTACACCACCCTCACCGACATCCTGGGAGCCGAAGACGCCTTCGGCGACATGGACTTCAAGGTGGCGGGCACGGCCGACTTCGTCACCGCCCTGCAGCTCGACACCAAGATCTCCGGTCTCCCCGCCGACGTGCTGGGCAAGGCCCTGCAGCAGGCCTACCAGGCCCGCCTGCAGATCCTCGAGGTCATGGAAAGGGCCATCAGCGCCCCTCGCGACTCGGTGCGCGACTCGGCGCCCAAGATCGTCAGCTTCCAGATCCCGCTCGACCGCATCGGTGAGGTCATCGGGCCCAAGGGCAAGGTCATCAACACCCTGCAGCAGGAGACGGGCGCTGATATCAACGTCGACGACGACGGCACCATCGGCACCGTCACCATCGGGGCCAAGGAGGGCACGGCCGTCGCCGACGCCGAGAAGCGCATCCAGCTCATCCTGAACCCGCCCACCGCCAGCGTCGGCGAGATCTACACCGGCAAGGTGGTGAACATCACCAAGTTCGGTGCCTTCGTCAACATCCTCCCCGGCCGCGACGGCCTGCTCCACATCTCCAAGCTGGGCAAGGGCAAGCGGGTCGAGCGGGTCGAAGACGTGCTCACCCTGGGCGTCGACATCGAGGTGATGGTCGACGACGTCGACCCCCAGGGCAAGGTGGCCCTCTCGCCTGTCACCGACCTGGTCGGCGGCGGTGGCGACGGCGACGGTGGGTCACGTCCCGAGCGGGGCGGCGACCGTCCGGCTCGCGGCGGCCCGCGTGGGGCGGCGCCCGAGGCCGACGGCCCCGGCGCCGGTGGTGACCGTGAATTCGTCTCCTTCGAGGAGTCATTCCAGGGCGAGGCCCGCCAGGCGTTCGGCGACCTCGGTCCCGAGGCTGCCGCAGCGCCCGGACGCGGTGGCGACGAGAGCCGCGGCCCTCGCCGCAACTCCGGACCCCGCCGCTCCAACCGGCGGTAGCTGCTTAGCTGTGATGGCCCCTGGCGGGGCCGCCCCCGGCGAATGAGAATTGGCGCGTGCCGGACCGGGCAGACGTCGCGCGACTATGGCGCTCGGAGCCCGTTCTTAGCCCGGATCCACCGATTGGGATCAGCTGGTCGTCGTCAAGGGCCGAGGGCGAGTTCGGATGGGTGGAGACACCAGTAAGGGTGTCCCTGGCCACCACGAGCCGCTGAGCGGGCGTAGGGGACCAGAGCCTTTTCGGGTGG
>JBBSHU010000176.1:0-3702 GCA_038232455.1 Acidimicrobiales bacterium | reverse complement strand
GCGCTCACGACGATCCTCCACACGGGACCCTGCCTACCCGGCCGTGCGCCCGCGAACCCCTTGTGGTACCCCGGACCGCACCATTAGCCAAGCGGCGTGGGACCGCCCGGGCCGACCAAAAGGGCCTTGACCTGGTCAACCGACTCGGGGCTCACGAGAAGGAGCACCTCGTCGGCCGCCTGCATCATGGTCTCGCCCCGAGGCACGACGACGTGGCGCTCCCGGATGACGGCGACGACGGTGGCATCGCGCGGCACCCCCAGATCGCTGAGGCACACACCGACGGCCGGCGAGTCGTCGGCGAGGGTGACCTCGACCAGGTTGGCGTCCTGGAACTGAAGGAGGCGGACCAGAGAACCGACCTGCACGGCCTCCTCCACCAGTGCCGTCAGCAGGTGCGGCGTCGACACCGAGACGTCGACCCCCCACGACTCGTTGAACAGCCACTGGTTGTCGGGATGGTTCACCCGGGCCACCACCCGGGGGACGGCGAACTCCTGCTTCGACAGCAGGGAGATGACCAGGTTGTCCTCGTCGTCGCCGGTGGCGGCGACGACCACGTCCATCTCGTCGAAACCGGCAGCCCGGAGGCTGTCGGGCTCGCAGGCGTCGGCGATGAACCAGCGCACGTCGAGGCGGGTGCGCAGGACCGCCACCAGGTCGGGGTCCTGCTCGATGAGCATGACCTCGTGGCCGCTGTCGCGCAGGTCGGCGGCAATGTACACGCCGACGTTGCCGGCTCCGGCGATGGCAACCTTCACGGCCGGCCCTCCAGTCGCCCCTCGAGCTCCTCGAGGGCGTCACGGTGCACGACGATATGGAGCACGTCGCCCTCCTGGCCGACGGCCTCGTGGCCCACCACCCGGGCATCACCGCCCCGAGTGATCCCGACCAGGCGGAAACGGTCACCCTCGGCCAGCTCGGCGAGCTTGTGGCCCGCCCAGGCGTCGGGAAGGGGGCGCTCGATGACGCTCAGGGTGCCGGTGGCGTCGCTCCATTCGGTGACCGACCGCGCCGGCAGCAGGCGTCGCAGTACCTGGTCGGTGGTCCAGGCCACCGTAGCCACGGTGGGGATGCCGAGGCGTTGGTAGATAGCGGCCCGGCGGGGATCGTAGATACGGGCCACCACGCTGCGGATCTCGTAGGTCTCCCGGGCGATCCGGGCCGTGAGGATATTGGTGTTGTCGCCATTGGTCACCGCGGCCAGAGCGTCGGCTTCCTTGACACCGGCATCCTCGAGATGGGAGCGGTCGAACCCGAAGCCGACGATGGCCTTGCCCGCGAAATTGTCGGGCAGGCGCCGGAATGCGTACCGGTTCTTGTCGATGATCGAGACGCTGTGACCCTCGAGCTCGAGCGCGTTGGCCAGCTCGGACCCCACCCGCCCACAGCCCACGACGACAACGTGCATGGCGCACTATCCAACACGCCGCGGGACCGAGACACAACTCCTGAGGGCGCCGTTCGCCGGGGCTAGCGTGCGTCCTCATGTCGTCGTTGTTCAAGCGCCTCCTCGTGGGTCGGCCCATCGCCACCGACCAGCAGGATCACCAACGGTTGCGCAAGATCATCGCCCTGGCCACGTTCTCCTCCGATGCCATCTCCTCGACGGCGTATGCCACCGAGGAGATTCTCTTCGTGGTGGCCCTTGCGCCGTCCAGCCTGGCCCTGGGGCTGTCCAAGCTGGTGCCCATCTCGATCGTCGTGGCCATCCTCTTGACCCTCGTGGTGGCGTCGTATCGCCAGACGATCTTCGCCTATCCCAGCGGCGGCGGGTCCTACATCGTGAGCCGCGAGAACCTGGGCGACTACCCGTCGCTGATCGCCGGCGCGTCCCTGCTCGTCGACTACGTGCTCACGGTGTCGGTGTCGATCTCGGCGGGCGTGGCCGCCATCATCTCGCTGCCCGCCTTCCGGGGACTGGAGAGCAGACGGGTGCTGGTCGGGCTGGTCCTCATCGCCGTCATCACCCTGGCCAACCTCCGGGGCATCAAGGAGTCCGGCTCGGTCTTCGCCGTCCCCACCTACGTCTACATCTTCAGCATCACCGCCCTGGTCGGCTACGGACTGCTCCGCACCTACTTCGGCCACATCGACCCCATCCCGTTCAACCCCGACAAGTCGTCGGCCGTCCTACAGGCGGGCGGGTCCCTGGGGCTGGTCCTTTTGTTGCGAGGGTTCTCGTCGGGAGCGGTGGCCCTCACCGGGGTGGAGGCCATCTCCAACGGCGTGCCCGCCTTCCAGAAGGACGAGTCCAAGAACGCCGCCACCACCATCACCTGGATGGCCCTCATCCTCGGGGTGCTGTTCTTCGGGGTGTCGGTGCTGGCCCACCATCTCCATCCCTATCCAAGCCACGAGGAGACGGTGATCTCACAGATGGGACAGGCCGTCTACGGAGGCGGGCCCATCTACGTCATCCTCCAGTTCTCGACCGCAGCCATCCTCACCCTCGCCGCCAACACCGCCTACGCCGACTTCCCCCGCCTCTCGTCGATCATCGCCCGGGACGGCTATTTGCCCCGCCAGCTGGCCGGCCGCGGTGACCGGCTGGTGTTCTCCAACGGCATAATCATCCTCGCCGTCCTGTCGTCGCTCCTGCTCATCGCCTTCGGCGGGCTCACCAACGCCCTCATCCCCCTTTACGCCGTCGGGGTGTTCACCGCCTTCACCCTGAGCCAGGCGGGGATGGTGCAACATCACCGGCGGCTCAAGGAGAAGGGGTGGCAACGGGGGATCGCCATCAACGCAGTGGGTTCAGTGGCGACGTTCATCGTGCTGATCATCGTCGCCAGCACCAAGTTCGCCCAGGGCGCGTGGGTGCCGATCGTCGTGGTGCCGGCGATCATCGCCCTGTTCATGGCCATCAAGCGCCACTACGACCGCGTCTCGGAGATGCTCTCGGTGGAGACGGCCGTGGTACGCCCCGAGGCCATCAACCACACGGTGGTCGTGCTCGTGGGCCGGGTCCACCGGGGAGTGCTCAAGGCCCTGTCCTACGCCCGGTCGCTTCGCCCCCAGCACCTCGTGGCGGTCTACGTGTCGTTCGAGGACGAGGACCGTCTGGCCCTGGAGCGCCAGTGGAAGGACATGGGCATCGACGTCCCCCTCGAGATCGTCCCCTCGCCCTACCGAGACCTGGTCGGGCCCCTGGAGCGCTACATCGACGAGCTCGACGCCCGCTGGGACAACGACACCGTCACGGTCGTCATCCCCGAGTTCGTGGTGGGCAAGTGGTACGAGCAGTTGCTGCACAACCAGAGCGCCCTCATGCTCAAGGCCAAGCTCCTGTTCCGGGAGGGCACTGTCGTGACGTCGGTGCCGTACCACCTACACCGCCCCGGGGACCGAAAGGAGTCCTATCCGGGCCCGTCGCCCGCTCCCTCGCCCAAACCCGACGGGTCCACCAAGCGGTAGCCCACTCCAGGCTCGGTGACCAGCCGGGGTCGGGAGGGGTCGTCGTCGACCTTCTTGCGCAACTGGCTGGCGTAGACCCTCAGGTACTGGGTCTCCGTCTCGTAGCCCGGTCCCCAGACCTCGGCGAGGATGGCCCCATGGGTCAGGACCCGCCCCGGCCAGCGGGCCAGCAGCACCAGGAACGCGAACTCCTTGGGAGTCAGCTCGACCCGGCGCCCGCCGACGTCGACATGACGACGAGCCACGTCGATGCGCAGGTCACCCACCTCGAGGACGGACTGGTCG
>JBBSHU010000175.1:0-3724 GCA_038232455.1 Acidimicrobiales bacterium | reverse complement strand
GTCAAGGCCGCCCTGGGAGACACCGCCGACGTGACCAGCCAGGCCGACACGTCGAGCCAGGCCCTGGAGCCGCTCAAGAACATCAAGAGCGTCTCGCTCTACAGCCTCGTCGGCGCAGTGGCCGCCGGCGCCGTCATCATCTTCCTGACCATGCTCATGATCGTCCGGGAGCGCCGCCGGGAGATCGGCGTGCTCAAGGCCATCGGGGCGTCGAACTTCACCGTGATGCGCCAGTTCATGGCCGAGGCCGTCACCTTCACCCTGGCCGCGGCCACCCTCGGGCTGATCGTCGGGGTGGGCGGAGGCAATCCGGTGACCAAGCTCCTGGTCAACAACAGCAGCGCCAACCCCACGGCGGCCGCAGGTCAGGGCGGCGGCCGGTTCACCGGAGGCGCCAACGTCCCCCGCCTGGGCGGAGGCGGCGGGGGCGGGGCGGCCGCCCGGGGCTTCGGTGGCGGCCGCGTGGCCGCGGTGCAACGCCTGAACTTGTCCAACATCCACGTGGCCGTGGGCTGGAACGTGCTGCTCTACGGGCTGGCCGCCGCAGTGGTGATCGCCCTCGCCGGCAGCGCCATCCCGTCGCTGCTGCTGGCCAGGGTCCGCCCCGCCGAAGTGCTGCGCGCCGATTGATACGGGGAGCTACTGATGCTGCGTGCCACCCACGTCACCAAGGAGTACCAGTCCGGCGACAGCCGGGTGAAGGCCCTGGACGACGTCAACCTCGACATCGACCAGGGCCAGTTCGCTTCCATCGTCGGCAAGAGCGGCAGCGGCAAGAGCACCTTGCTGGCGCTGCTCGGCGCCCTGGACAAGCCGACGTCCGGCAAGATCGAGGTAGACGGGGAGGACATCACCAGCGTCGCCGGCAGCGGCCTGACGAGGTACCGCCGCTCGAAGATCGGCTTCGTCTTCCAGGGCTACAACCTGGTGCCCAACCTCTCCGCCCTCGAGAACGTCATGCTTCCCAACGAGCTCATGGGGGTGTCCCGCACCGAGCGCAAGGCGCGGGCGGCCGAGCTGCTCAATCAGGTCGGGCTCGAGGGCGACAAGCAGCGGCGGCGCCCCGGACGGCTGTCCGGCGGCGAGCAGCAGCGGGTGGCGATCGCCCGGGCCCTGGCCAACCGGCCCAGCGTGATCCTCGCCGACGAGCCGACCGGCAACCTCGACAGTCAGACCGGCAAGATGATCTTCGACCTGCTGCACAGCCTGGCCCGGACGATGAACACCACCATCGTGACCGTCACCCACGACATGTCAATCGCCGGGAAGACCGACGTGACCTTCCATCTGAAGGACGGCCGGATCGTCTGAGCCGGCCGGCGGGGAAGCTCGAGGTCAGCGGTTGGGGGTCAGCTGAGTAACGGCGCCAATGTGGCCAACAATTCGTCTACTAACGCGGGTTAGATGCCGCGCCGAGAGCCCCCCTGCTCGGAAGAGGTAGGTCAGGACTGGTGGAGCGCGTCGTCGAGATCAGCGAGCACGGCCCGGCTTCGGTCGCTGAGGGACTCGTCCCCAAAGACCTCCATCGCGATGCGGCTCACCTCCGCCGCGCTGGAGGCACGAACGAGACGGGACAGGACGAGGATGTCGGCAATGTCGCCCTGGCGGGCGGCGCGAACCTTCATGGCCAAGAGATGGCGGGGAGATCTCCGCGTTCGGGGAAGGAATCCAACCGTGTGGACCGTTCTCTCCGTCGCCGCGACGAGCAAGTGAGGTAGGCGTATGCAGCGGATTTCGTGCTCCCGGGGACCGTCTTCGCGAGAGGCTACGACCGGCCAAATCCCGGGCCCTGTGGTACCGGCCCTTCCTTCGACAGGCCTCTATGGCCGTCCTGTGGGGCGATTTCTGAGCGCATCACCGGATCCCGGGGTTCCCGCCCGGGATCGGACCTCAGTGACATCCCGACAGCAGGGAACCGCACTGGAACCCTCGGGTCAGAGGTCCAAGGCGGTGGCGGCGTTTTCCACCCATGCACTCTCCGTGCGGATGTAGCGGTCATCAAGCGAGGCAAGGGAGCGGTGGCGGGTCTGGTGGGCGATCGCTCGATCCGAGGCGCCCCGCTGCGACGCATATGTGGCAAAGCCGGCCCGAAGTGAGTGGGCGGAGTAGATCTTTCCGACGTCGCCCAAGGCGTGCACGCACGCCCGCTGCACCGCGTTGTTGATGGCGGCCTGGCTCATTCCCCCGGTCCGCACCGAGGTGCCGTTGCGGTGCACGGCCCGGAACACCGGGCCGGCCCGGATCCCCGTTTCCTCGAACCACTCCCTGGTCGTCGTCACCGGACAGCGTTCCGTCCGGGAGGCGTAGGGCAAGACGACGAGCTGGCCTTCGCTGCGGGGATCGGTCTTGGATTTCGGGATGGTGAGCACCATGCCCCGGGGGTCCTCACCCAGGTGCTCGACGGCCATGGCCGCCAGCTCGCTGCGACGAAGCGCTCCGACGAAGCCAACCAGGATGAGGGCCCGGTCCCGGCGGCCGGCGAGGTTGGCCGGAAGCGCATCGAGCACCTCCCACAGCACTGGGGGCATGAGCGCCGGCGCCTGGTCGAGGCTCGACGGGTGCTCGCGACGGATGCCTTCCCAGGCGGCGTGGACCCGAGGCGAGTCGATCGGGTTGGTGTAGCCGGCGAAACGGTGGGCGTAGGCGATCGACGACATCCGACGGGACATGGTCGAGATCTTGGCGCCCGCTCGGACCATGGCCACCAGGTAGGCGTTGACGGTGGCCGGCGTTGCCGGCAGCTCACCCCGCCTGGTCGCCCGGCACCATCCGGTGAAGTCCTCGAGGTCCGATCGGTACCCCCTGCGGGTGTTGGCCGCCCGGGCCGTCTCTGCGTATTGCCGCGCCTGAGGGTCATGTTGCTGGCGTCTCGGCGACGACGACGCTTCGTCACGGCACCCTGGCTACCGGCCGTCGCTGGACCGTGACGGCGATGGTGTCGCCTGCGAGTGACGTGGGCGGGGGTACTGGTTGACGTGCCGAAGGTCGCCGGGCTGGATGCGACACCCGTCGAGGTACTCCACGCCAGACGTGCGGCCCTCGTCATCTTCAGGATATGGGGGCATATCCGGAAGGATGAACGCCGAGGGGGGCGATCGAGAACCTCAACGGCCATGTGCGCTTCTGGCTTCCCAGGGGCCGGCGCCTCGACATCGTCAGCCCCGACGAGCTCGGCTCGGTGGCCGGGCTGATCAACAACCAGCGCCGGCGCATCCTCGGCTGGGACAGCCCGGCGACCTGGGACAGCCCGGCGACCAGGTACCTGGCCCTCGCCGCCTGAGCAGTTCCCGGGCGTGGGTCTGGTGGCGGTGGACGATCGGGAGGAGGGCTCCCCGTCTCGTAGGCGTATGGTTTCCCATACATGAGGCCGCCTCGCCGAGATCACTGCCTGGCTCCAGCGACCGACGAGTACAGCCCGGCGTCGAGGTAGACGCCGAGGGTTCGCGAGATCGGGATCGTGGCCAGGTAGTCGTCAGGGGTGTTCGCCCGCTGAAGGGCATGGTCCCCGCTGAAGAGACTGTCGGTATAGGGGTTGTGGTCCGGGTGGCCGTAGCCGGAGTGCGAGGCTGCCGCCGAGAAGAGGTGCGCTTGCCCACCGTCGGCCCGGCTCGGCCATGAGACCCCTCCCGCCGTGCGCCGGCCGCTCGACCCCGGCACAATGATTGCCTTGTGCCGATCGCGTCCTGAGCGCCGCGGGGCGGCCCCTCGGCCGTGGTGACGCGAT
>JBBSHU010000174.1:0-3764 GCA_038232455.1 Acidimicrobiales bacterium | reverse complement strand
CAACGCCTCCCACCCGTTCAACTCCATCGATGAACTCAGCATCGCCCTCACCTAGGTAATACGCGGCGAGCGCCCGAAAACCCCCGCCCACCTGCGGAAACACCAAGCCACCGCGTAGCAGCCCGGAAACTCCCGCTAGTGTCACCAGGCGGCCTACGAGGGCGACGTCTTGCAGTTCGACCCATAGCCGCCCGGCCGACCCATGGCCTCCCCACACTGAGGATCCCTCCGTCGCAAACTCGTCCCGGGCAGCGCTCCCAAGCTGTCGATGCAGGGCGACCTCACCATCGCCGGCAACACCAACCCCGTCACGCTCGACCTCAGCGTCGAGGACGGCGCGGGTGAGACCAAGGTGACGGGCATCACCAAGCTCCAACACAGCGACTTCGGGGTGAAGCCCTACTCCAAGATGGGGGCCCTGAAGGTGAAGGACGAGGTCGACATCCAGGTGGTCGTCGCCCTCCCCTCGGCCTGAGGGCGGGCAACGGATGCTGTTCGAGGGTGCAATGCCCTCGAACAGGTTCCTCGCTCGGCCATCCGGGCCGTACGGACTACGCTTGCCGGTCATAGGTAGGTGACGGAGGGGGTGCGATGAACGGCGCACGGATGGCGGCTGTCGGGATTGCGGCGGCGGTTGTGGCGGTGCTGGTGGGTGCGGGGCCGGCGGGAGCATGCTCGATCGCCGGCCCCTTGCCCACCGACCAGACCCTGCTCGACCAGGCCGACCTGGTCTTCGAAGGGGTGGCCCTGGCCAGCCAGGACCCGAACACGACGGCCACCATCATCTCTTCGGTCGACCCCATCACCTGGACGTTCTCGGTGGAGCAGGTGGTGAAGGGCTCGGCGACCGCCACCCAGCAGGTGACGACGGCCCGGTCCGATGCCAGCTGCGGCTTCACCTTCGTGGTCGGCCACCGCTACCGCGTGTACGCCAGAGCCAGCGCCACCGGCTTCACCACCGACCTGTTCTCGGGGACCCGGGAGATCACCGACCTCAGCCCGACCACGACCACCGGGCCATCCCCCACGTCGCCCGCCCCGGCAACGCCCGCCCCGACCTCGCCGCCGCCCACGACCGTTGCGGGGAGACAGCCTCTGGCCCGCACGGGTTCGCCGATCGCCCGGGTAGCCGCCCTCGGCACGGGCCTGCTGGTGCTGGGATGGCTCCTGGCCCGGACCCGGCCCCGCCCGGTCCCTTGACCGTGGGGGCCGGCCCCATCGACTCGACCACCTCGATCTGGGCGGTGAACGTCGGCCCCTTGTGCCTGTCGCCCTCAGCCACGAGGGCGGCTCTTCGGTCACCCGTCCACTCCCTGACCCAACCGGCCTTGGCGAACTCCGCTGTCAAGATCACGTCCATGCGATGACGTCGATGCTGGAGTCACCGGCCGCCAGCCGGCGCACGAGCTGCTCCCGCTGGGCATCGGCATCGGCGGGCAGGTCGACGACCTGGATGCGGTAGGCACCGTTGGCCGCCCTGGGCGTTGCCGACGCCGACGACCTGGCGCCCGAGCCCGCAAGGTCTCGCTCGCGATCGCGCAATGACGCGGACGAGCGCATGCTCCAAGCCCAGCGGGTCCGGGCCTGGCGCATGATCTACATGGCCGCTTGCGAGCAATGACTGGCCCGACACTGTGAGCGGCCGTCGTCACCGCCGGCAGCGGGCGGCTCCGAACCGCGGCCGCTCCGTGGCCACCGTCGATGCCGTGGTCGTCACCGCCCGGGCCTGCCGAGCCACCGTTGCCGCCGAGGCTCGACCCTCCCGCTCCTCGGGGTCATCCCGCGCAAGGCAACTCAGTAGTCGAGGGAGTCGACGACCTTGCGTAGCGCCGTGTCCTTCGCCCGGGTGTAGCCGCTCGTCACTTCGGGGCGGCTGTGGCCAGCGAAGGCCTGTACGGCCCGCAGGTCGCCCGTAGCGTCGTTTTGCGAGGCCAACGCCGTGTGACGCGTCCAGTGGCACTTGATGGGCGGCAGGCCGGCCTCCTGGGCCAGATCCCGCACCCACTGCCAGACCGTTGTCGGGTTCACGGGCCCGCCGAAACGGCCAGGAAAGACCCAGTCGCTCGTGTCCTCCCGCGACTCCTGTACGGCCCTCAGCGCTTCGAGCGTGACGGCGTGCAGAGGGATGCGTCGACGCTTCGAGCCCTTGCCCATGACCGTGAGCCAGCCGGCCTCGTCGACGCCGTCCCAGCGGGTCGTGGCGATCTCCTCGCGGCGAAGCGCTTGGTAGAGCCCGAGAATCACCGCCAGGCCGTGACGGCCGCCATCCTCCCGGGCCGCCGTAGCCAGCCGGCGGGCGTCGTCGTCGTCGTCGAGCGCCCTGCACACCATCTGCGGCTTGGGAGGCACCCTCATGGCCCGTAGGGGCGGCTTGGGATGGCCGACGAGTTCCCAGTAGGTCCTGAAGGCGGCCCGGATGATGTTCGCGTCGCCCAGGTTCCCGGGCGGGTCTCGAGGGGGCACCCCGGCCTCCAGCATCATGTGCCCCGCGGAGTGGCGAAGGCGGTGGAACGTGAGGCCCTCGGGGCCGGCTCGCCTACCTGCACGAACAGATCGCCGAGGCCGCCTGGGACCTCGGGCTCGACCGCCGGGATCTCGACGGCGTCGCCCTCACCGCCGGTCGTAACGGCCAGATGCAGGGCATGGACTGGCAGAGAGTCGGGGCCTGCCGCCCGACCACACCGGCGACATTGCCTCGGGCTATGAGGGTCGGCCGTGAGACAAGCGCGTCAGCAATCCGCATCAGGCGCCACGTCGTGGGCGCCTCTCGCTGCCGAGGGCGATCCTGACCGGGTAGTAACGCGGGTAGTAGCATCGCTCCATGACCAGCAAGGCCAGAGCCACGAACGAATCGAGATCCGGCTTGGCCCCGACGACGCAGGCTAGTCCGGACGACCGGACCGTGAAGGTCTCAGTAGCCCTGCCTCGCCACTTGTGGGAGGAGGCAAGGGCGTCGGTGGGCGAGGGCTCGCTGTCGGCATTGGTGACCACCGCCGTTCGCCGGGAATTGGCGGGCCGCCGTAGCGACGCCATGCTCGCCGAGCTTGACGCCGTGTATGGCCCCGTGCCAGCCGACGTGGTGGCTGACGTCGAGGCCGAGTGGGGCCCAATACTCGACGCTCTCGCTGGTGGCAGGTGACACTCGTCCTGGACTCCGGGGCCGTCAGTGCGTTGGCCGAAGGGGATCCCAGGATGCGCCTAATCGCAGCCCGGGCCCGAGTCGCAGATCTACCCCTCCGAACCTCCGCTGCCGTCGTCGCCGAGGTCACAGGCCGAGGAGCGCCGGACGCTCCAACGAACCGGGTTCTGGCCGGGCTCGAGATCGTGGACGTGGGCGAACGCCTCGCCCGCCTCGCCGGGGTCCTGCGTTGCCGCTCGGGGGTCTCGGCCACCGTGGACGCGCTCGTGGTCGCCACGGCGGTCGTGAGCGGCGGTGGGGTCGTCCTGAGCGCTGACACGGACGACATGAGTCGACTGGCAGGGGCCGCTACTGGCGTCGAGGTCCGTCGATGGTGAACAGGCAGGCGATCGGAGCCTGGTCGACACTTCGTCCACACCGCTTGGTCGACCCAACCGACCCGATCTGCACCACATCTGCACCACATGAGGCCGACAATTCTTCCAGGGTCCCGACGTGGCACCGGCGCAGGCCGATCCGATCAGGCACCCCGCTAGCGTCGCCCGTCCATCGCCTCGCGCAGGTCGCCCAGGAGGAGCGGGAGGTGTGCGTCGTCGCCATCGAGGCGTGGCCGACCCCACGCTTT
>JBBSHU010000173.1:0-3859 GCA_038232455.1 Acidimicrobiales bacterium | reverse complement strand
GCTAGCCCCGTCTTCCGCACATGGCGGTCGGTAGGGTCGGCGAAGAAATCGAAGAAATCTCGAATTCCTGGCAGGAGAAGCGAGGGTTGGTCGCGAAAGTCCTTCTATGGGAACTCGCGTTCGATACGGCCCACCCAGCATGGACAAGGCGCTCGGGTCGCTGCCGGTGGTGGCGACGTTCTGCCGGCACCTCGACATCGCCGGCATCGTGGACCGGGCCTGCCCGGTACGCGATGTGGCCATCGTCACTCACGGCCAGGTCATCGAGGCGCTGGTGGCCAACCGCCTCACGTCGCCTACTCCTCTGGTGCACGTGGAGGACTGGGCCCGGGCGTGGGCGGTGCCCGAGGTGTTCGGCATGGAGGCTGAGGCGCTCAACGACGACCGCATCGGGCGTGGCCTCGATGCCGTGGCCCCCGAGCTGGCCGGCATCGTCGGCTCCATCGGCGCCGGGGCGGTGGCCACCTTCGGCATCGACGTGTCCCGCATCCACTGGGACATGACCTCCATCAGCCTGTTCGGGGCCTACGAGGCGACCGAGGAGGACTTCGTCGAGCCACGGTTCGGTCATCCGAAGGACCGCCGCCCCGACCTCCGCCAGATCCAGACCGGTCTCGGGGTCACCGCCGATGGTGGCGTGCCGATCTTCCACCGGGCCTACGACGGCGGGGCGGGTGAGGTGAACCAGGTCATCCCGGCGATGGAGGCGCTGCGCGAGATCGCGGGCGAGCGGCGGTTCATGGTGGTCGGCGACTCCAAGCTGATCTCCTACGCCAACCTGGCAGCCATGGTCAGTGCCGGCGTGGAGTTCGTTGCTCCCGCCTCCAAGACCTACGTGGACGTCGCCACGCTCGGCGCTTGCGACTACGAGACGGCGACGCCGGTCGACTATGTGGCCGAGCGCGACATGGCCAAGCCCGAGGCCGAACGGGGCCACTACCGGGTAGTCGAGGACACGATGGTCGTTCCCGGGCCCCGAAAGGCCGACCCCGATCTTCGGCTGCGGCGGGTGTTCGTGTGGTCCTCGGCGCGCGCCGGTGCGGCCCGGGCGGCCCGAGACAAAAAGCTGGCCCGGGCCACCGACGACCTCGAACGGCTGAGCCGTGGGCTCGGGGGGCGTCACTACCCGACGGCCAAAGACGCCAGCGAGCGGGTGGCGGCCATCGGCCGGGAGCGCCGGGTCAAGGCGTACCTGCGAACCGAGGTGGGCACCGATGCCGCGGGCAAACCCACGTTGTCGTGGCACTTCGACGACGACGCGCTGGCGGCCGAAACCGCCACCGACGGCTGGTACGCCCTGCTCACCAACCTCGACCCGACAGGGGCCGACGCAGCAGAGGTGCTGCGTCGCTACAAGGGCCAAGAAGTCGTCGAGCGCCGCTACGGCAACTTCAAAGGACCGCTGGCCGTCGCTCCGATGTTCTTGAAGTCGAATCGCCGCATCGAGGCCCTCATCAGCGTGATCTGCCTGGCCCTGCTCATCTTCAGCCTCGTCGAGCGAGCCGTTCGACTGGCCATCTCGCCGGCCCTCAAGCTCGCCGCCCTGTGGGCCGGGCGGCCGGCCAAACCCACGGGGCGCCTCATCTTCGGCGCCCTGTCTCGCCTGCGTCTTCTCCCCGCCACCGCGACCAGCCCTGCCGTCATCCCCGAGCCACCACCGCTGCAGGCGCGCCTGCTCGAGCTGCTCGACGTCGATCCCCGCGTGCCCCGGTGATCGAGGGAGACCGATCATCAACGTTGCCGATCCACGACCCGCCATGTGCGGAACACCCGGCTAGCCTGCGTCCTTCCATGGAACGAACTCTCGTGATTTGCAAACCCGACGCCGTCGAACGCCACCTCGCCGGCGAGATCATCGGCCGGCTGGAGGCCAAGGGCCTGCGCCTGGCGGCCGTCGAGCTGCGCACCATCGATGCGGCCACCGCCGAAAAGCATTACGACGAGCACCGGGACAAGCCGTTCTTCGAGACCCTGGTTCGCTTCATCACCCGTAGTCCGTCGCTGCTCATGGTCGCCGAAGGCCCCGACGGCACCATCGCCATGGTGCGCCGGCTCATGGGCACGACCGATCCGGCCATGGCCGAGATCGGCACGATCAGGGGTGACCTGGCTACCGAAACGTCCGAGAACCTGGTCCACGGAAGCGACAGTCCTGAGTCCGCCGAGCGTGAGATCGGCCTCTTCTTTCCCTCTCTCTGAACGCCGCGGGTTGTGGCCGGCTACCTGAGGGCCTAGCCTTACCTCGACCGCACCCCCGGCGTGGAGCCTGCTCGAATGTCCGACAACTTCTTCGCCGCCTTCCTGGGTCGTGACATGGCCGTTGACCTGGGCACCGCCAATACCCTGGTGTACATCCGGGGCAAGGGCATCGTCCTCAACGAGCCATCGGTCGTCGCCGTCAACGTCAAGGACGGGCGACCCCTGGCCGTGGGCCTCGAGGCCAAGCGCATGATCGGGCGCACCCCCAGCCACATCCAGGCCATCCGACCCCTGAAAGACGGGGTCATCAACAACTTCGAGATCACCGAGAAGATGTTGCGCTACTTCATCCACCGGGTGCACCAGCGCCGCTTCGCCAAGCCCCGGATGGTGATCTGCGTCCCCTCGGGAGTCACGGGGGTGGAGAAGCGGGCCGTGCAGGAGGCGGCCGAGTTCGCCGGCGCCCGTAAGACCCCCTTCATCATCGAAGAGCCCATGGCCGCCGCCATCGGCGCCGGGCTCCCTGTCCACGAGCCCACCGGCAACATGGTGGTCGACATCGGCGGCGGCACCACCGAGGTGGCGGTCATCTCCCTGGGCGGCATCGTCGTCAGCCAGTCGGTGCGTATCGGCGGCGACAAGCTCGACAAGGCCATCATCGCCTTCATCAAGAAGGAGTACTCGCTCGCTCTGGGCGAGAGCACGGCCGAGGAGATCAAGATCGCCCTCGGGTCGGCCTATCACCTCGAAGACGAGGTCCGGGCCGAGATCCGTGGCCGCGACCTGGTCACCGGTCTTCCCAAGACGATCGTCACGAGCACCCAGGAGGTGCGCGAGGCCCTCGCCGAGCCGGTCAGCTCCATCGTCGACGCGGTGAAGGCCACGCTCGACAAGACGCCTCCGGAGTTGGCAGCCGACATCATGGAGCAGGGGATCGTGCTCACCGGCGGAGGCGCTCTCCTCCACGGCCTCGACGTTCGCCTGCAGCACGAGACCGGGATGCCGATCGTCATCGCCCGGAACCCGCTGCACTCAGTGGCCATCGGCTCGGGACAGTGCCTCGAGGAGTTCAATGTGCTTCGGCAGGTCCTTGCCAACTCCGGCGAGCGATGACCATCTCGTCGCCACGCAGGCGGAGCTCGCCCGGCCGGTCTTGACGCACCGGTCGTTGCAACGGGTCGCGGCCCGCCAGAGCGGGTAGATCCCGTGGCCGTCTACCGCACGCGGCGCCACCGATTCCTGCTGGTGCTGCTGGTGCTCACCTCCATCACCGTGATCACGCTCGACTTCCGGGGCGATGGTGGAGGATTGCTCGAAAACGTCCGCAACGGCGCCCGTGACACCTTCGCTCCCGTCCAGTCGGCGGCCGACCGGGTCTTCAACCCCGTGGGCGACTTCTTCGGTGGCCTGACCCGTTACGGCAGCCTGAAGGCCGAGAACGCCCGCCTGCGCGACGAGTTGGCCAAGGCCCGTAGCGAGAGTCTCCGCCAGGCCGGATCTGAGCGGGAGCGCCAGAAGCTCCTGGCCCTCCAGAACCTGGCCTTCGCCCCCGACATCGGGGCCGTGTCGGCTCGGGTCGTCTCCGCCGGACCCTCCAACTTCCAGCTCACGGTCACCATCGACAAGGGCAGCGACCAGAAGGTGGAAAAGGGCATGCCCG
>JBBSHU010000172.1:0-4053 GCA_038232455.1 Acidimicrobiales bacterium | reverse complement strand
CTCGGGCCCGGCATCCCGCTCAGGGGGCCGCTCGGGCCCGGCATCCCGCTCAGGGGGCCGCTCGGGCCCGGCATCCCGCTCAGGGGGCGCCGGAGGGATCCGGTCCGGGCTCAATTGATCGATCCGTTCATCTCGGCGGCACGACTGACATCCGTTGTCCGACCAGCAGCGGCCTCAGGCGGTTACTCGGTCGGCGGACGGTCCACACACCGTGGTGCCGCGCGTGCCAAGATCAGGGGGCCACAAGGAGGCGCATGCCCCACCTGGGACGTATTCAACGCTGTCGATGCGGCAGCGGGAAGAGGATGAAGCGGTGCTGTGGCGCCTCGGCGCGCCTCGACCCGGCCGATCTGGCCACGAGCGAGCTCGTGGCGCTCACCCGGTCGTTGGCTCCTACGCTCGCCGGGCGCTCCGATGGCGATCTCCATCAGCTCCTCGACCGGGTCCCCGCGCTGGTGGCTCTCGACATCTCCCTGGCCTGGTGCCTGCCCCGGACCCTGCCTCCGGGGATCCAGGCGTTGCGAGTCGCCATCGACGGCGACGACCTCGAGGCCGTCAAGGACGCTCTTCCCGGCGCCGTGGCCGCCCTCGACAATCAGGTCGGTCGGGCCCGCCTGGCCCATGCCGTGCTGGGCCTGCGCGATCACGGTCGTATCGAGGCGACATTGGCGGCCGCGGCCGTGGTCGACTTGGCCAGCGGGTCGCCGCAGCTGGTGACCGCCAGCATCGTCGAAGCGGTGCTGGTCGACGTGGGCGTCAAGGGTGACCACGGCGGGCTGTTCCTGACGCGTTCCTGACGCGCGGATACGCGCCGGATGGCGCAGTCCGGTCGTTTCGTCTCGGCCGACCCGGGGCAGACCCTCTGACCATGGATGCCATCGCCTTACTGCGCAATGACCACCGTGCCGTCGAGCGCCTGTTCAAGGAGTTCGAGAAGGCCGGGCCCAAAGCCCACAAGACCCGTCGCCACGTGGCCGACCGCATCGTCAAGGAGCTTTCGGTGCACGCCGTCATCGAGGAACAGGTCTTCTATCCCGCCGTGCGGGAGGCCGTGCCCAATGCCGACGACGACGTCCTCGAGGGCCTGGAGGAGCACCACATCGTGAAGTGGACGCTCTCCGAGGTCGACGGCATGGACCCCGAGCACGAGCGGTTCGTGCCCAAGATGACCGTTCTCATCGAAAGTGTCCGCCACCACGTGGAGGAGGAGGAGGGCGAGCTCTTTCCCACCGTCCGCGAGGCCATGAGCCGCACCCGCCTGGCCGAGCTGGGTGACCTTTTGGCCAAGGCCAAGGAGATCGTTCCCACCGGTCCGCACCCGCGTGCGCCCGACAGCCCGCCGGCCGGAGCCACCCGTGCCACCGCCTCATCCATCAAGAAGGCCGCAGCCGCCCACAAGAAGGCGGTCGCCGTCAAGAAGCGGGCTACTCCGAAGACGCGCTAGAGCGGCAGTTCGTCGTCGGTCACGGGAGGGCCGGCCCGGGCGACCACACGCCTCGACAGCGCCCGGGGGGTGAGTCGCGACACCGTGGCGACGACCCGGTTCAGGACCCCCGGCACCCGGCTGGCCCGTCGCCGGGCGAGGGCGGCCAATGCCGACTTCACCACCTGTTCGGCGTCCATCCACATCGGGCCGGGAATGCCGACCGGGGGCACGCCGACGTGCCCGTGGAACTCGGTATGGGTGAAGCCGGGCATGAGGGCGAGCACCACCACGCCGTGATGGCGGACCTCCTCGTGGACCGCCTCGCTGAAGCTGGTGAGGTAGGCCTTGGTGGCCGCGTAGGTGGCCCAGTGGGGGAGTGGCTGGAGGGCGGCGATCGACGAGACGTTCACCACGCCACCATGGCCCTGGGCGATCATGGCGGGCAGGGCGGCCCGGGTGAGGCGCACGGGCGCGACGACGTTGAGGCGGATCTCGGCGACTTCGCCGTCGACGGGTAGGTCGGCGAACTTCCCACTAGTGGCGAAACCGGCGTTGTTCACCAGGAGATCGACGGGCGCGGTCGCGTCGGCGAGGCGCAGTTCCACCTTCTCGAGATCGCCGTCGTCGGTGAGGTCGGCCACCAGCACCTCGACCTCGGCCCCGTGGTCGAGCCGGAGCCGGGCGGCCAGCTCGTCGAGGCGATCACGGCGACGAGCGACGAGCACCAGGTCGGTGCCCGACGCCGCGAGGTGCACGGCGAAGGCCCAGCCGATGCCGCTGGACGCGCCCGTGACCAGGGCTCGTCGCCATTGCGGGATGGTCAAGAGGCGACGACGGGGGACGACACGGCGGCCATGCTATCGGTCCGGCTACCTTTCAGGTCTGAATCGGAGCGAAAGGGGAGCGCATGGACACCGGTAACACCGCGTTTGTGCTGGCCGCGGCGGGGCTGGTGTTGTTCATGACGCCGGGTCTGGCGTTCTTCTACGGCGGCATGGTCCGGTCCAAGAACGTGCTGGGCATGCTCATGCAGAACTTCTTCGCCATGGGCCTGGTGAGCGTGCTGTGGGTGCTGGTGGTGTTCAGCCTGGCCTTCGGAAAGGACGTGGGCGGAGGGCTGCTCGGTGGGCTCGGTTTCGCCGGTTTGAAGGGCCTGGGCAATGTCAACCTTGGTCTTCCCGGCTACTCGGGCGACGCCGCCCTGTCCATTCCGCCCCTGGCCTTCGTGGCCTTCCAGCTCATGTTCGCCATCATCACGCCCGCCCTGATCACCGGCGCCATCGCCGACCGCATGCGCTTTTCGTCCTATGCCGTGTTCGTCGGCCTGTGGGTGGTGCTGGTGTACGCGCCCGTGGCCCACTGGGTGTTCAGCCCCACCGGTTGGCTGTTCAAGAAGGGAGCGCTGGACTTCGCCGGGGGCACGGTCGTGCACGTCAACGCCGGCGTCGCCGCCCTTGCCCTGGTGATCGTGCTCGGCAAACGACGAGGTTGGCCCAACGAGGCCATGCCGCCGCACTCCCTCCCTCTGACCCTGCTGGGGACGGGAATCCTGTGGTTCGGTTGGTTCGGCTTCAACGCCGGGTCCGCCCTCAAGGCCGACGGGCTGGCGGCCCAGGCGTTGCTCAACACCCACATGGCGGCGGCTGCAGCCATGCTCGGCTGGCTGATCGTCGAGCGGGTGAAGGACCACCACGCCACCACCCTGGGGGCGGCATCCGGCGCCGTCGCCGGGTTGGTCGCCATCACCCCGTGCGCTGGGTTCGTAGGGGTGATGCCGGCGGTCGCCATCGGCTTCGTCACCGGGGCGGCGTGCTTCCTGGCCATCCAGCTGAAGTTCCGTTTCGGCTACGACGACGCCCTCGATGTCGTGGGTGTCCACCTGGCCGGCGGGCTGGTGGGATCGCTGCTCCTGGGACTGTTCGCCTCCAAGGCCATCAACGCCGCCGGCGCCGACGGCTTGTTCTACGGTGGCGGGCTCACTCTCATGGGCAAACAGCTTCTCGCCGTCGGAGCCACCCTGGTGTGGTCGTTCGTGATCTCGCTGATCCTGGCCAAGGTCATTGACGCGGTCATGGGCCTGCGGGTCCCACCCGACGACGAGGCGCAGGGCCTCGACCTCACGCAACATGCGGAGACGGGGTACTCCTACGGCGAGCTGGGCATGGGGAGGCTCGGATCATGAAACTGATCACGGCAATCATCAAGCCCTTCAAGCTCGACGACGTCAAAGAGGCCCTGCGGACCCTCGGCGTGCAGGGCATGACCGTGTCCGAGGTGCAGGGGTTCGGGCGCCAACGGGGGCACACCGAGGTCTACCGGGGCACCGAGTACACGGTCGACTTCGTGCCCAAGATCCGCGTGGAAGTGGCCACCGACGACGCCACCGCCACCGCCGTGGTCCAAGCCATCGTCGATGCCGCCCGGACCGACAAGATCGGCGACGGGAAGGTGTGGGTCGTGCCCATCGAGGACGTGGTGCGGATCCGCACCGGCGAGATGGGCGACGATGCCCTCTAGCGGGAGTTTCCGGGCTGCTACGCGGTGGCTTGGTGTTTCCGCAGGTGGGCGGGGGTTTTCGGGCGCTCGCCGCGTATTACCTAGGTGATGGCGATGCTGAGTTCATCGAT
>JBBSHU010000171.1:0-4072 GCA_038232455.1 Acidimicrobiales bacterium | reverse complement strand
GACCTCCAGGGGGATGTTGGCGCTTCGTTGTGAAGGGATCTCGTCGTCGCGGCGGCGGTACCGGATGATCACGTAGAAGATGAGGCCCCACACGATCACCCCGACGACGAGGGCGGCCACCACTGCGCCCTGCCACAGGCGGAACGTGTCCTGGCCCTGGGTGGTGGCCCCGTGGGGAGCGCCGAAGTCGGGAACCTCGCAGCCCGAGAGGCTGAGCACGGCCACGGCCGCTACCGCGAAGTGTGTCCAGCGCCGGGACCGCTGTTGCGTGGAAGGCGTGTCGGTCACCGGGCGCTCGGCTCGGCCCTGGGGTGCTCCGCCGGCGCCTCGGGCAGTGGCTCGGGCAGTGGCTCGGGCAGCAGTTCGGGCGAAGGGCTTCCCGCCGCCGGCGGGGCGGGGTGGGAGTCGTAGCCACCCTCGGGTGAGCGGTCGTAGAGGGCGGGCGGCTTGCGGCGCCCGCCACCCACGGCCGACAGCTCCTTACAGATGCGGTAGCTCATGAGGGCCGTGACCAGGGGGACCACGAAGATGCCGCACCGGAAAGTGAACACGATGGCGTTCACCGACAGCCCGAAGTACACGGCGAGCACGTCGGTGGCCCCGGCCAGGAACAACACCAGGTAGAACGACAGCGTCGCCGCCCCTAGGGCGGTGCGCACCGGGCGGTCACGCGGGCGGTCAAGCACGTGGTGGGACTCACGGTCCTTGGTGAACCTGGCCTCGATGAAGGGCCAGGCGTAGAGAAGGCCGAACGTGAACCCGGCCAGGAGCACCCCGGGGAAGAACGGGTTGGGGATCATGTGGCCCCAACCGCGCCATTCCCATGCGGGCATGAGCCGCAGGGCACCTTCGAGCCACCCCATGTACCAGTCGGGCTGCGAGGCGGAGCTGACCTTCTCGGTGACGAACGGACCGTAGAGCCAGATGGGGTTGATCTGGGCCAGGCCTCCCAGGGCGGCGATCACCGCGCTGACGATGAAGAGGAGGCCGACGCTCTTGCAGGCGTATGTCGGCCACAGCGGCGACCCCACCACGTTGTCCTCGTCGGCCCCGGCGATCTTGAACTGGGTGTGCTTCTGGTGCCACATGATGGCCAGGTGGGCGCCCAGCACGATGGCGATCGCCGCCGGCACCATCAGGATGTGGATGCCGTAGAGGCGCGACACGATCATGTCGGAGGGAAACTCGCCGCCGAACAGCAAGAACGCCGCCCAGGTGCCGATCAGGGGGATCGACAGCAGGATGGAGTACATGATGCGCAGCCCCGTGCCCGAGAGCTGGTCGTCGGGCAACGAGTAGCCGGCGAAGCCGTTGAGGATGGCGAGGAGCAGAAGCGTGACCCCCACGATCCAGTTGAGCTCGCGCGGCCGGCGGAAGGCGCCCGTGAAGAACACCCGGCACAGGTGCACCACGATCGAACCCAGGAACACGATGGCGGCCCAGTGGTGCATCTGGCGCATGACCATCCCGGCCCGGACATCGAAACTGATGTCGAGGGTGGACTTGTAGGCGACCGACATCTTGACCCCGCGCAGGGGCGCGTAGGAGCCGTCGTAGATCGTGGACTTGAGACTCGGGTTGAAGAAGAACGTCAGGTAGATCCCGGTGACGATCAGGACCACGAAGGCATAGAGGGCGACTTCACCGAGCATGAACGACCAGTGGTCGGGGAAGATCTTGTTGAGGGCGGTGCGCACGAAGTTCGATGCCGCCAGCCGGTCGTCGAACCACGAGGCCGTACGGCCGGCCGCTCCCTTCTTCTTGGCCTTGGCGCTCATCAGCGGTTCCAGAAACCGGGCCCGACGGGCTCGGTGTAGTCGCTTCGGGCCCGGAGGAAGCCTTCGGCGTCGACCATGATCGGCAGCTGGGGCAGCGAGCGCGTCGCCGGCCCGAACACCGGTTGGCATCCTTTCAGGACGTTGAAGGTGGACTGGTGGCAGGGGCACAACAGCTGCTGGCGGTCGTGTTCGTAGAGGCCGACCGGGCAGCCGGCGTGGGTGCACAGCTTCGAGAAGGCCAGGTACCCGGCGGGCGACCAGGTCTCGCGTCCCTTGTGGGTGACGACGGGCTTGTCGTCGGCCCGGATCAACAGGGTCTGGGCGTCGTCGGCGCCGATGTGGCCCTCGGGGAACACCGTGTAGACCCCACTCACGTCGAGGTCGTCGAGGCGGACGAACTTGCCGTCGGGAGTCACCAGTCGCGAGCCGGCGGTCCAGGGAGTCTCGAACAGCGATCGCCCGGGGCTGGGCCCGAGCGAGCGGATGGGAAAGACGAGGGCTGCGCCCAGGCCGGTGAACCCCGCAGCCAGGAAGCCGAGCAGGAGCTTTCGCCGGCCGAACGCCTCTTCGCCGCGCGTGAATGCCGCGGTGAACTCGGCTTTGTCCTCGTCGGTGCCGACGAGGCTGTGGCGTTGTTGCACGAAGGGGCCATGGGGCATCAACTGCTTGCCCCAAAGGGTCATGCCGAAGCCGAGGCCCCCCAGGCAGAGGAAGAGCAGCACCCCTTCGATCTGTGTCTGGCCCCCGAGGGCGTAGGTGACGGCGAGGCCGAGGCCGGCGAAGGTGGCGACGATGAACGACACCCCGACACCGGTCTCGGTACGGCGCGGATTGTCGCTCGAGATGGCCAGGTGGCCGTCGCCCTCCTCCCCGCGCTCGTCGTCGGTGGGGCTCAACTTCGGGTCGTTCTCCCGCTCGGTCACGCGGCCGCCCGAAGGGCGCAGGGCCCGGCCACGGGAAAAGACCCGGCGAGGCTCATGCCCGTGTCCCGAGCCATCCGACGTAGGCCATCAGCACGCCGAGTCCGAGGAGCAGGCCGACGAGACCTTCGGTGACGGGACCGAGATGACCGAGCGGATTTCCCCCGGCGTCGTCGGGGTGCTGGAGGTAGCGCACATAGCGAACGACATCGTTGAGCTCGTCATTGGAGAGCGCCTGGGGGCCGAACACGGGCATGTTCCCGGGACCGACTCGTGGGGCTTCGGCGATCTGGATGGCAGTGGCCTTGTGTAGGGCCGGGGCGTAGCCGCCGAAGCTCAGGGCCCCACCTATGGCGGCGGCATTGTGGCACGCGGCGCAGTTGAGCAGGTAGAGCTCCCCACCGCGGCTGAGCGACGCGATCTTCTGGTCCAACTGGGGGATGGGGGCGCCGCCGGGGGCGAACGACGTCACGTAGGCGACGATCGAGGCGATCTGGTGGGCGTCGTACGCCGGCGGTTTGCGAACCGCCTGGGGGTTGTTGGTGTTGGCCAGCGGCATCCGGCCGGTCGAGAGATAGAAGTCGACGTCGGCGGCACCGACTCCCACCAGCGGCGGCGCCTTGTCGCCGCCCGACAGCGTCGCGCCTTCGCCACGGGGCCCGTGGCAGCTCGTGCACGACTGGTTGTACAGGTCAGCCCCCTCGGCCAGGTCCGGCTGCGACACGGCGGGCGGGGCGGGGGCGGCGGATGCGACCCGGGTGGCGGTGGCCGAGCCGTTCCCGAGGGTCATCGCGACAGCAATCCCGACCGTCGAAAGGACAACTGGGACGACGCCTTTCCGCATCCGGGTCCGATGTCTTATTGAAGGAGGAAGATGATCGCGAACAGAGCCAACCACACCACGTCGACAAAGTGCCAGTAGAAGGTGATCACCTCGGCGGCCGGACCATCACCCGGGTCGGGCCCCGGGCCGATGATCCGCCCGAGCAGCGCCACCATGACGACCAACCCCAGGGCCACGTGCAGTCCATGAAAGCCGGTCATGGCGAAGAACAGTGACCCGTAGGCGTTGGTGGTGGCGGTGAAGTCGAGGGTGAACCACTCCACCGCCTGGTTCCCGAGGAACACCATTCCGAGGACGAGGGTGAGGATGATCCAGCGACGAGCGAGACGACGGTTGCCGTGCTCGAGGTGGCGCGCCCCCAACTGCATGGTGAAACTGGACGAGACGAGGATGAGGGTGAAGATTCCGTCGCGGAGAACCTCCAGATGGACGCCCGGCGGCGGCCATGCGGGTGTCTGGGCGCGGATGGTGAAGTAGGAGGCGAAGAGGCCGCCGAAGAACATGAGCTCGGAAGCAAGCCAGACCATGGT
>JBBSHU010000170.1:0-4178 GCA_038232455.1 Acidimicrobiales bacterium | reverse complement strand
CGTGGCGATGCCGGGCCCGTAACGGACGACGTCGGCCGCCGCCGGATCGGTGACGGGTTGGCGGTTCCACGACACCGCACCTGACAGAGCCACACAGAGATCTTGCCCCACCACGGCCCCATGTCGACGGATGGCACTAGCTGGAGTGAGCCGACGGGGTCGGGGGCCCCCGTCGGCCGTGGCGGAGGTGGCCGAAGCCCGGGTGCCTGGTCTCGCCTCCGACTCGCTCGGCACTACGTGCCCGTCATCGACAACTCAGCCGATGAACTCCTCGACCAGGCGACTGGCTTCGTCGTCGTGGTACTGGGTGGGAGGCGACTTCATGAAGTAGGCCGATGGCCCGAGCAGCGGCCCGCCGATGCCCCGGTCGAGGGCGAGCTTGGCGCAACGGACCGCATCGATGATGACGCCCGCCGAGTTGGGGGAGTCCCAGACCTCGAGCTTCAGTTCGATGTTGAGGGGCACGTCGCCGAAGTTGCGCCCCTCGAGGCGGATGTAGGCCCACTTGCGGTCCTCGAGCCAGGGCACGTGGTCGCTCGGGCCGATGTGCACGTTGTCGGAGGCGATGCCGTTCTCGATCTGGCTGGTGACCGACTGGGTCTTGGAGATCTTCTTGGACATGAGGCGCTCACGTTCGAGCATGTTCTTGAAGTCCATGTTGCCGCCGACGTTGAGTTGGTAGGTGCGGTCGAGGACCAGGCCACGGTCCTCGAAGAGTCGGCTCAGGATGCGGTGGACGATGGTGGCCCCCACCTGGCTCTTGATGTCGTCGCCCACGATGGGCAGTCCGGCCTCGGTGAAGCGGGCGGCCCACTCGGGGTCGGAGGCGATGAAGACGGGAATGGCGTTCACGAAGCCGACTCCGGCGTCGAGGCAGGCCTGGGCGTAGTGCTTCTGGGCCTCCTCGGAGCCGACCGGGAGGTAGGACACCAACACGTCGGCGCCGCTCGACCGCAGCACGTCGGCCACGTCGACGGCACGGGCGGGCGACTCCTCGATGGTCTCGCGGTAGTAACGGCCGAGCGAGTCGAGGGTCGGGCCCCGCTGCACCTCGATACCGAGCTCGCCGACCGGGGCGAAGCGGACGGTGTTGTTCTGGCCGGCGAAGATGGCCTTGCCCACGTCGAGGCCGACCTTGGCGGCGTCGACATCGAAGGCGGCCACGACCTCGATGTCGCTCACGTGGTAGCCGCCGAGGCTCACGTGCATGAGGCCGGGGACAGCCTCGGCGGGGTCGGCCTGGCGGTAGTAGTCGAGGCCCTGGACCAGCGAGCTGGCACAGTTGCCGACGCCGGCGATGGCCAGCCGGACCTTGCTGCCCGGGCCCGAGCGGCCCTTTGAGCGGGATACGGAGCGCTTTTGCGAGGGAATGCTCACGTTGGGGTTCCTTCCTGAATTGAGGACACGGTCTGTTCCTGCGGGGGCTGGTTGGCGTCTCCGGTGGGGTTGCGTCGTTCCATGGCGATGAGGCCGTCGAGCCAGGTGATGTCGCGCTCGGTGGTTTCGGCGCCGTGTTCGATCAGCGACCGGGTGAACGAGTCCATGCGTTCGCGGCGATCTCGGGCCGTGGTGCGGGCTCGGGCCAACCGCTCCACGAGCTGGGCCCGGCGCCGTTCGAGAAGACCGAGGCGGGCATCGGGGCGGAGATGGCGGCAGAAGGCCAGGCGCAGTGTGAAGGCCCGGTCGTCGTCGACGGGCTCGGACTCGAGGAGCTGTGCGAACAGCGCCTCACCGGCCGGTGTGATGCGGTACACCTTGCGACCCCGCCCGGCGCGGGCGACAGGGTGGCGCCCGGCCGACCGTCGGGCCCGAAAGGCGGCGACCTCGCCGGCGATGGAGCCGGTCATGGGCACAGGGGGACCGGCCGGCTCGGGCTCGGCCGAGGCCACCTCGAGGGCACCCTTGTGCTCGAGGCGGGACAGGGCCGGGTAGAGCGAGCCGAACGAGACGCTCGACAGGGGCCCCAGGGCCTCGGTGAGGCGCTTCTTCAGCTCGTAGCCGTGGAGATCCTGCTCCTTGAGCAGTCCCAGGATGGCCAGCTCCAGCACCTGCGCTCCTTCCGATCTTGTCAGGGGTTCCAACGTCACTCGACAATAGAACGTTCCAATATATCGTTTCGATATATCGACAGGAGTATGCTCCGTCCGCGGCGACCGGTCAACCGCCGTCCCCAAGGTTGTGGTCGACGGCGTGCCGGGACCGCCCGACGACACAGTGCCTCCGGGGGGCATAGCCTGAATTGCCGTGAGCCTCGCCGGGTCCTGTCCCGTGGCCGGCCCCTCCCACCGCCCTTCCGGCGGCGGGCCCCTCCCCACGGGCCACCCGTCTCGGGAGCGCGAAGTCGACACCGTGCGGGCGGTGGTCCGCCCATGAGCTTCCGGCCCGAGTCGATAGGGGGCCATCGTCCGGCGTCGACGGTCGGCCAGGTCGACTACCGCCTCATTCGCCGGCGCACCATCGACGAGTTCCACAAGGGCCGTCTCTCGCGTCTCGACGTGTGCGATGCCCACCCCGAGCTGCTCCGTGCCGCCCGCAATGTCGGCGAGGTCCGCAGCGAATCCTGCCCCATCTGCGACGACCCGGGGGCGGTGCTCGTGTCGTATGCCTTCGGCGCCCGCCTGCCTGCCCATGGTCGATGCATCACTTCCGAACGCGAGCTGTCCAAGCTGACCCGACGGGCTGATGTGGTCACCTGCTACGTCGTCGAGGTCTGCCCCGACTGCGGGTGGAACCACCTCGTGCGCATGTTCTCCCTCGGCGGCTCGCCCTCTTGACCGACCTCGCTCCCGCCGACGCCCGGACCACGGGAGCCGGCCCTTCGCCTACTGACCGGAACGAAACGCACGGGCCCACCTTTCCCGGCCTGCTCAGCCTTGGCGCAGCGGTGGGGCTGGCGATGATGGTGATCACCTCCACGGGCGACGCCCTCGTCGCCGGGGTCCTGGTCGGACTGGCGGCCGCCGACCTGGCCGCCGGCACCGTCGGTGTGCTCGTGGGAATCGCCGTCGTCGGGCGATGGGGGTCGTCGACTTTGGCCGCCCTGGCCGGTGGCCAGGCCGTGTTGGGGGCAGGCGGTTGGTCGGGGCCGGCCGGCATGGTTGTGTCGTCTTGGGCGGCTGCCGCCGCCGTGGTGCTGGTGTGCCCTCGTGGCGGGGCGGGGTCGGCGTCGACGCCCGAGGTGCCTGCAGGTATTGTCGCCTCCGGCCTCCTGGCTGCCGCCCTGGTCGCCGGTCCGGCGGTCGGTCGGGACACGGGCTCGGTGGTCACCCTGCGGGTGGTGGCGTCGGTGGTCGCCGTCGCTGTGGCCGTGCTGGTGATACGGGCCTGTCCCCGTCGGGTAGCACGAGTGGCCGGGGTCATCGCCGCGGTGTCTGCCGCTGCCCTGGCAATCCTGGCGTGACGGCAATCCTGGCGTGACCGCCGTCGCGGCGTGACAGGAGCCCAGACCAGCGCTCTGGTGGTGGCCCTGGTGGCTCCGATCGTGGTCGTCGTGGGTCTGGGCGGTCGCCAGATCGATTCGCGCTCCCGGATGCCGACCTTCCGGTGGGTCCAAGCGGGTCTCGTTGTTGCCGCCGGTGCCTGGCTGACCCTGGTGGTCAGTGGTGCACGAGGCCAGGCCGGCGCCTTCCACGTCACGTCCCTCGCGGCCGCCGCCGGGTGCGGATCGGCACTGCTCGCGATCGCCGCCGTCGACGGAACGGCGCGCCGCCGCTCGCTGCCGACCACCTGCGCAGCGCTCGCCGCCGTGGGCGTGAGCCTCACCGCCGGAAGTGAGGGTGCGGCGGCGGTGGGCGTGGTGGGCGGGCTGGCCCTGGCAGCCCTGCTGATCATCGATTTGGGCTCGGGCCCCGCTGGCACCGCCCGGCGCACGACGGTGCTTCCGGCCCTGTTGGCTGTTGCCGGGGTGGCCGCTTCCGGGGTCGGCTTCGCGGTCGTCCATTCCCGGTCGGGCCAGTGGACCCTCCTGACCAGCCCCCCCCTGCCGCTCGGGGCGATCGCTGCCTTCCTGGCCGCCGCCGCCCTGTTGGCCGCCTGCGCCACCCTCGGGCTCCGGCCGGCACTCCGTTCGGGCACGGAGCCGGCACTCCGTTCGGGCACGGAGCCGGCACTCCGTTCGGGCACGGAGCCGGCACTCCGTTCGGGCACGGAGCCGGCACTCCGTTCGGGCACGGAGCCGG
>JBBSHU010000169.1:0-4307 GCA_038232455.1 Acidimicrobiales bacterium | reverse complement strand
CCGTCATCCCCGCGCCACCGGCGCTGGCCGCCCGCATCCTCGAGCTCCTCGACGTCGACCCGATTACCACCCGCTGAACACCGGAGGCCAACCATGGACAACGCTTCACGCCCACTCATGTGCGGAACACCGGGCTAGTCGCTAGTACTCGGTGACGCCGCGGATCTCTTCCTGAATGGCCTTGTACTCGGGACTCTGCGTCAGCGGCAGCAGGCTCATCAGTTTGCCCATGTTGCCGGTCACCTTCATGCGTCCCTGCATGAAGGCAGCGTTGGGGTCAAGCTCACCCTTCTGCATCTTGACACTGTCGTCCCACGACAGCGTGAGAGTGAAATCGGCGTCGGCATCCTCACCGACGGCCGCCTCGAGCAGCTTCCCGTTCTCCAGCACCCAGTAGTACCTGACATCGCCGCCGGGGCCACCGGTGACGTGATACTGCATCCGGGCGGTGGCTCCCTCCCGTTCGGGGAAGGTCTGGGCGAACTCCCTCTGGGCGTCGAGCCACTCCTGGGTCAGATACTTGTGCATGCGCGTCCTCGCATTGGTCGAGAGGCCGATGGTAGCGGCGCCGGTAGGGCGTCAGGGGGAGACGAGGTCGCGGACGCCGGCGAAGAGATCGTCTTCGGGGGTGGCGGCGTCGACCAGGCTGCGAGCCAGGATGTAGTCGTCGTAGCGGTAGACGACCACGTCGGGCGGCAGACCGAACCAGAAGGGCGAGTCGGGATCGATCTGGGTCTCGTGGGCGAGGAGCGCCGCTCGGCGGACGTCGTCGTGTTCGGTGACGTCGAGGCGCGTGGTGATGCGGTCGTCGTGATCGGGACGCTCGAACCATTTTTCGTCGAACGGCGACTCGAGCCCGAGATCGAGGAACTTCTGGTGCATGGCGAGGATCCGGGCCCTCGACCAGGCGATGTAGTACAGCTTCAGAGGCTGCCACGGAGGGCCGGCGTCGGGGAAGGCGTCTGGGTCGCCGGCGGCGTCGAACGCGGGAAGGGTGACGTCGTGCACGCGGAGGTGGTCGGGGTGGGGATAGCCCTCCTGGTCGTCAGCGTAGGTGACGATCACCTGCGGTCGTTCCCGGCGGATGATCTTCACCAGACGGCCCACCGCCTCGTCACTCGGCGCCCGGGCGAAGCAGCGGGGGTCTTCGTTCTCGGGCGACTCGGGCATGCCGGAGTCGCGGTACCCGAGAAGCACCACCTCGTCGTAGCCGATGACGGCGGTCGACCGAGCCAGTTCTTCCATCCGTACCTCGTGGAGCCGCTCGCGCACATCGGGGCGGTCCATGGCCGGGTTGAGGATGTCTCCTGCCTCACCGCCGGTGCAGCACACCAACACGCACCGCACGCCCTCGGCGTGGTAGTGCGCAACCGTGGCCGCACCCTTGGAAGCCTCGTCGTCGGGATGGGCGTGCACGGTCAGCAGGCTGAGCTGGCCTCGGGGGGGGAGGAGGTCGTCCATGGCGGCAACGGTATCCGCCGGTCGGAGCGCTCCGGTTCAGTCCTGCTTGGAGCTGCCCGGGGGGTCGACGGGTCCGGGCAATGCACCGGAGAGCGGCGCCTGCACGTCCTTGGTGTCCTCCTTGACTTCCTTCTCCTCTCCCGTACCGCCGCCGACCTCCTCGCCGCGTCCCTTGCCTGCATCAACACCGTCGTCGGCCATGGCCTGCTCCTCGCTGTTGTCCGTCAGTTCCCGTGATGTCTGCCCATCGTGGGCCTCCCGTAATCTCCCACGATCCGGCGGCGTTGGCCACACGCCGGCGCGGCGGCCACACTGGCGCCCATGAAAGTTGCCTTTGTCGGATCCTTCTCCACCGGAAAGACCACCCTCGCCAACCTCTTCGCCCGGGAGTGGAACTATCCACTGCTTCCCGAGGTCGCTCGCGAGGTGGTCGAGCTGGGGTTCCCCCTCGACCAGAACGCCACCGCCGAGACCGAGACGCTGATCTTCCTCAAGCAGTGGCGGGCCGAGTTGGCACACGACCACTTCGTTGCCGACCGTTCCATCTACGACGTGCTGGCCTACGCCGACTGGGTGATGGAACATGCCCGGGCCCCCCGCAAGGAGGACCACCTCTGGACCGAGGCCCGGCTGATCGCCGTCGGCGACCTACGGGCCCGCTACGACCATGTCTTCTACCTGCCCATCGAGTTCCCCATCGTGCTCGACGGCCTGCGTCCCGACGACACCGGCTTCCAGGGCGACATCGACGCCCGCATCCGGGGTCTGCTGGAGTCGGCCGACGTCGCCTACGAGACGCTCACCGGCCCGGTCGAAACCCGCCAGGACCGCGTCCGCGGCGTCGTAGGGGCCGTCGGGTCCGGCTGACCGGCGGAGCCTCGACGAGATCGGGCCGGGCGGTCAACCGTCAGGTTCGAACGGCCCCGGGATCGGCAGCGTGGGTTGGGTGGGCAGGCTCGTCGGCAGCGGGGGGCGCCGAACGGTGGTTGACGTCGCCTGCTCCAAAGTGGTCGGCGGAACGTATTCGGTCGTGGGCGGGCTGAGGGTGGTCGAGGTGCGCCCGACACCACTCGTCGACGTGGCCCCGCCGTTCCCCAGGCTCGAGTAGTTGGACACCGAGGGGTGAGACGCCCCGGCCGGACCGGCAGCGAAGGCGTCCATCACGTTCCGGGTGATGCGGTCGACGTTCTCCTCGAAGCAGGGTTCCCCCGGGATGCAGACCTTGTTCAGGCGGCTCACCCACCAGTTGGTACCGGTAGCGAAGACACCTGCCCCGCTCGGGGCGCTGTAGTACGTCATGTCCGAATAGGTCGCCTCGCCCTTGCAGCGGAGGGGCGAGTGGGTGAGCACCTGCACCGGCCCGGGCGGGGGCGGGGCGCTGACGTCATAGCGGTCGAACTCGGGCCCGACCAGGCCGAGGAGCTTGTCCCCGGTCCCCAGGCCGGTGCCGGCGAACACCCAGGCCGACGGGTCGGACACGACCATGTCGGCCTTGACGGGATTGCACTGGTAGTAGTCGCCCACCAGCGAGCTCTCCGGACGGTTCACCGGGGCTTCCCGCCAGCTCACCGTGACCCTGCTGTTGTCGACACCGGTCATGGGATCGTCCTTGGCCACCCGGTAGTTGACCTCGTGCCGGAGGGGCCCCACCTCCGACGGCATCAGCCGGATGGAGCGATAGACGGCGTTGGCCCCCAGGAAGGCCAAGTTGGTGCCGCTGTCGCGGGCGGTCTCGGCCGCCGCCCGCATCTCGGCCGTCCAGTACTCGTCGTGGCCCAGGGTGACGATGGCCTTGTGGTTCACCAGGAGGGCGCTGCGGTGGTGCAGGTCGATGTCGGTCCAATAGGTGACGTCGTAGCCTTCCCGCTCCGCCATCGACACGAAGGCCAGCTCGTTTCCCAGGAAGTCGCCGGCCCCGGCGTCGTTGTCGTAGGGCCTCTCGAACGACACCACCTGGGACCGGCCGGCCGGCCCACTGCCCGATGGGCCACCGACGCCCTCGTACAGGCTGTGGCCGCCCCATTTGTTGTAGGCCTGCCAGGTGGTCACGGCGTTGACCACGAGCACGGCGGCCTGGCTCGTGTCGTCGCGGATGGTGAGTGGCACGTACTGCTGGTGGCCGGTGGACGCGACCAGCTTGAGGAGATAGTCACCGGGCGGCCATGTCCTGTCGATCGTGAGGGCCAGCGACGGGGCCCAATGGGCCTCGGCCATGTTGGTGACGCTGTCGACCGTGGGCGCCGGCTGGCGGCCCCCGGGGAGCACGGGCGACTTCCACACCAGCCGCCCCTGGGTCCCCCCGTACCAACCGACGCGGTAGGCCTCCACCCCAAAGCTGCCGGCGTCGGTGGACACGAACAGGCGCACGGTCTCGCCGTCGGTGGCGCTGGTGGCGTCGGCGTAGCCCTCGATGTGCGCCTTGTTCGGCGGACCGGACAACCTCCAGTCGGCCGTGCCGGGCTTGGCGTTCTCCTGGATCAGCCATGGCGCCTTGCCGCCCGAGGCGATCTTACGCGTGGCCCCGCCCGGCAACTTGGGTCCGGCAATCGACGACAGCGTGGCGGAGCGGACCGACGGCACCAGGCTCAGGACTGCTCCGATCGCCGTCCCCACAACAAGGGTCGAGATGACGACCAGACGCGTCGTACTCGGGCCTGGCACGGCAGTGCAGGCTAGTTGACGCCGATGCCGCCCCGGCGGCAGGCGCTAGCGGGAGTTTCCGGGCTATCCCGATGAGCTGATCTCCAGCCCGCTCGGAACGTTCTTCCAAAGAAGCCCCTGACCAGCGCGTTTGTGCTGGTCAAAGGCTCGCGTTCTGTCGCTGGTTGGTGTATTACCTATATATG
>JBBSHU010000168.1:0-4395 GCA_038232455.1 Acidimicrobiales bacterium | reverse complement strand
GTTCATGCCGATAACGGTCACCGCCATGGCAACACCAGGGAACAGCGACAGCCACCAGGCCACCGCCACGTAGGACTGGGCATCGGCGAGCATCGTGCCCCAGGACACCACGTTGCGGTCGCCAAGACCCAAAAAGGCTAGACCGGCCTCGATCAGCACCGCCGTGCCGGCCTGGAACGAGGCGTTCACCATCGCAACCGGCAGCACGGCGGGAAGCAGGTGGCGCACCATAATCCGGACATGGCCAACGCCCAGGGCTCGGGCCGCCTCCACGAACTCGCGCTCGCGCAGGGCCCGCACTTCAGCGCGTGCCAGCCTTGCCGACATGGGCCAGAAGATCACCGCCAGGACGATGGCCAGCAGGAGCAGGCTGGGGCCAAACAGGGAGGCGGCCACCAGTGCCAAAAGGAAGGCGGGAATGACCTGGAACACCTCAGCCACCTTGAGCAGCACATCGTCGACGACCCCCCCGGCATAGCCGGCGACGATGCCGAGCGTTACTCCGACTGCCGTGGCGGCCCCCACGGACACGGCCGCCACCCATAGCCCCGTTGACGCCCCGTGCAGGAGACGGCTCACCAGCTCCCGTCCGAGCTCATCGGTGCCCATCAGGTGCCGCCACGAGGGTGGCGCGAGCACTGCGTCGCTGGGGTGGAACGGGTCACCGCCCACATACCGGGCCGCCAGCGCCATGGCGGCCACCGCAATCAAGAGCAGGACGCCGACGACCAAGCGACAGCTGCGCCGAGCTAGCACCGCCGTCCTCACCAGTAGCGCACCCGGGGGTCGAGGGCAGCCGAGACCAGATCGGCCAAGAGATTGGCGACTGATACCGCGAAAGAGGAGAAGAGGAGCAATCCCACCAACACCTGGTTGTCGCGTGACAGCACGGCGTCGAGCGCCAGCAGGCCCAGACCAGGCCAGGAGAAGACCTTCTCGATGAGCACGGTCCCGGTGAGTACCAGCGCGACGTTGCCGGCCATCACCGTCACCACCGGTCGCAGGGCGTTGGGGAGCACGTGGCGCAGCAGGACCCGGCGCTCGGACAGTCCCCGGCCCCGGGCCGCCCGCACCCAGTCCTCGCCCAGCACCTCGATGACCGAGACCCGGGTGGTACGTACCACCAGCCCCAGCAGGATCACGCTGAGCGCGCCCGCCGGCAGTATGAGATGGCGGCCGATGTCGACCAGATGTGCCGGTCCCGACAAGGTTGTGCCCACCGAGGTCATCCCTCCGGTCGGCAGCCAGCCCAGGCGGACCGCGAACAGGGCCACCAGCAACTGGCCCACCCAGAATACCGGGAGGGAGTAGGCGACAAGGGTCCCGACGGAGATCAACGCGTCCAGCCTGCTGTTACTCTTGGCCGCCGCCACAACCCCGAGGGCGACCCCTCCCACCCAGGCCACGATCAGGGAGGTTCCCGCCAGCACCAGTGTGGCGGGGAGCCGCCCAAGGATCACCGCCAGGACCGGCTTGCCTTGGATCACCGAGAAGCCGAAGTCGCCCCTGAAGACGGCGGCGACGTAGGAGACCACTTGGCTGTAGAGAGGGCGATCGAGGCCGAGGTTATGGCGCAGCAGCCTCAGATGCGCAGGGTCGCCCCCCCCTGAGCCAGCCAGCGTCATCGCCGCGTCGCCGGGGGCCAGGCTGATGAGCAGGAACATCAGGGCGGCCACCGCCCCCAGCAAGACTACGGTGCCGGCCAGGCGGCGCACGACATATCGCGCCACGATCCGGCTATGCCGCCGTCATGGCCAGCATGGCCCGGAGCGTGTTCACCGGGAAGCGGGGCGGCAAAAAGAGCCGTTGCCGTACCAGGCGGTGCCCTCGAAGTCGTACCGGCCCGGGGGCCTCGGCGTCGCCCCGATCACTTCGTTGGCGGAGGCGAAGCGGAACCCCTGGTGTCCCAGACGGTGTGGCCGAAGTAGTAGGGAGCCTTGGAGCCGGCGTCCTCGAAGCCCCGGAACTGGGCGCTGTAGGCCCAGGGCCCGACGCCGTCGACCAGGAAGATCTGAGGTTGGTCCTCGACGATGACCTGCTGGACGTCGTGATACAGCGTGGCCCGCTTTTCCCTGTCGGTCTCGCCCGCCGCCCGGGTGAAGAGGTCGTCGACCTTCGGGTTGCAGTAGCCCTCGCCGTTCACGAAGGGCACCTTGACGATGCTGGCGCAGGTGAACACCGACTTAGCGCCGAAGTCGGGATCGGGGGCATCGGTGAGCTGGCTGTAGCCGAGCTCGAAGTCCCAGTCGATGTAGAGCTTCTTCACCCAGCCGCCGAAGTCCAGTAGTTGTTCGTCGACGGCGATGCCCACCTCTCCGAGCTGCTGCTTCAGCAGGTCGGCGGCCGGGGCGAAGCTCTGGTCGAAGATGAACGAGGCGCGAAAGCGCACGCCGTCGGCGCCCGGCTTCAGCCCCGCCTCGTCGAGCAGCGCCTTCGCCTTCTCCAGATCGCGGGGGTACTTCTTGACGTCGTTGGTGTAGGCCCAGGGCAGGCCGCGCGTTATCGGCCCGGTTGCCGGCTGGAACTGCCCGGCGTAGACGGTCTTGGCGATGAACTCCCGGTCGATGGCGTAGGCCATGGCCTGGCGGACCCTCACGTCGTCGAACGGCTTGCGCCGGAGATTGGGGATGAGGCGGATGACCCTGGCGAAGCCCTCCCTGCCCTTCTCGGTAACCACGACCCCCGGCAGCTTGCCCAGCTGGTCCACCAGGGGTGGGATCGGGAACAGGATCAGGTTGACCTCGCCGGCCTGGAGGGCCTGCAGCGCCTGGGGGGGGGAGGGGATGACGCGAAAGATCATGCGGTCGAGGTAGGGCTGGCCCTTCTTGTAGTAATCGGGGTTGCGGACCAGGGTGATGCGGTCACCGGGGAGGGCCGACTCGAACTTGAACGGCCCGGTCCCGACGGGCTTGGCGTTGGCCGGGTTGGTGAGCGGGTCGGTGCCCTCGTAAAGATGCTTGGGCAGGATCGGCGCGTTGTCCTCGTCGAGAAGTTCCACCAATGGGGCATAGGGTGACTTGAGGTTGAACACCACGGTGTTGGCGCCGGGGGTGGCGATCGAGTCGAGGATCGGCCCGAGCGCGGCCTGCGTGCGTTGGCTGAACTTCACGAGAACCTGCTCGACGGAAAACTTGACGTCGTCGGAGCTGAACGGTCGCCCGTCGTGCCATCTGACCCCTTCCTGGAGATGGAAGGTGTACGTCTTCCGGTCTCCGGAGACGTCCCAGCTCTTGGCTAGATCGGGCTGCGGTTTGAAGTCTCGGTCGAGGCGGACGAGGCCGTTGAAGATCTGGCCGGTGACCGGGTGGGTGAGCCCCGAGGTCGTGATGGCGGGATTGAGCGCTCCGGGATCGGCGGGGGTCGCCACCACCAGTGTCCCCCCGTACCTCGGCTGATCGCCGCTGTTCGCGGCGCCCGGCCCCTGTTTCCCCCCGCTACAGGCGGCGGCGACCATGCTCAGCACGACCAGGGCAACGACACCTCTGCTTCGACGCATCCGGGAAGGATGGTGCGAGCGGCCCGGAGCCCGCATCGGGGAACTCCCCTATTCGGGGCCTATTTCGCTCCTCGGGCGGCATCCGGCGCTCGCAGGACATAGGCGGCAGCCTCGGCCCGGCCCCGCAGCCCCAGCTTCGACAGGATCTTGCCCACGTGGTGTTCGACGGTCTTGCGGCTCACGTAGAGGCGCCGGGCGATCTCCGGGTTGGAGAGGCCCAGCCCGAGGAGCTCGAGGACTTCTGACTCTCGCCCGGTCAAGCCGCTGTTGCCCCTCGGCCTGGTACAGGCCCGACCTCCGAGAGCGCGGATGAACGCGGCGCTGGCGTCGGCGTCGCGCCTAGCCCCGAGCCCGTCGAAACCTGCCAGCGCCAGCCGGGCCTCCGCGATCGCTGCCTCCAGATCGTCGCCGGCGAGCGCCTTGGCCATCTCCAGGCGCGCCCTCTCACGCTCCAACGGCATGCCCAGGCGGCAGAAGCCGTCGAAGGCAGCCTGGAGATGCCGTTGGGCCTTCTCCGGGTCGCCTTCGACCAGCGACACCCGGCCGCGGGCCAGGGCGGCTCTGGCAAGCTCGGCCTCCCGCCCGGTGAGCGAAGCGACGGCGTCCAGGCGTTCCGCCGTCTCCTGCGCCAGGTGCAGCTCGCCCCGGGCAAGACGGACTTCAACGAGCAACCCCAAGAGCGACGCGGCCTCGACCGTGGGCGTCCCCAACTGGCCGAGGCGCCGCGTCAGCCCCGAGGCGGCCTCACCCAGCTTTCCGGGCTCTTCGGATTTCAGCAGGGTGTGACGGTTGCCAGTAGGTCCCAGTTGGGCCGGCCGGCGTAGAGCAGGACTCGGATCCGATAGTTCCTCCAGCGGGTGAAGCCGAACGCCACTCGCTTTACGCGCTTGATCAAATTG
>JBBSHU010000167.1:0-4401 GCA_038232455.1 Acidimicrobiales bacterium | reverse complement strand
TGGAGCAGAACGCCCAAGCGGCCCTTGCCCTTGCCGACGCCGGTCATGTGCTGGAGACGGGCCGAATCGTCCTGTCGGGCGCGGCCGCCGAACTGCTCGTCGACGACCAGGTCCGCAAGGCCTACCTCGGCGAGGACTAGTCGTAGCGCTCGTGGCGCCGGGTGCTGACGGGTCGACGGGTGAGCATGGAGCGGCCGGTTCCCGCCCGCCTCCGGCGGGTCCCGGCGACCGGGCGAGCCGGCCGAGGGTGACGTGCATCGGTGGGCGGCATGAAGGCCCCCTTCCCGCGAACGCTCGACCAGGCCCCAGTTCTCTCGGGTCTTCAGGCCATGGTGATGGGGGCACAATCGATCGATCAGCGAGAACAGCGTGATGTGGCTGGTGGCCCACTCCTCGCGATCGTCCATCTCCAGACGGGCCACGGCGCTACAGCCCTCGACCGCGCAGGCGGGTACAGCCATTCGAGGGCGGGGTGACCAGGAGTGCGACCACGGGGATGGCCACGATCACGACGGCCCCACCACCCAGGCCAATGGAGACGACGGTGGCACCCAGCACGACGAGAGCGAGCACGAGGACGTGTTGAACGGACCTCAGATCAGCCATGATTACCTCTCTTCTCTCGATGGGAACGGTGCGGGCGAGATCGGGAACGGTTCGCAGCCAAGCCCTGGTCCCGATCTGGCGCAGGTGGTCGCCGAAGATCTGGGCCATCGGCTCGGCGTAGGCGTCTCGGAACGACCGGGGTGAAGGCTCAGCAGCGCGCGGTAGAGCGCCTGGTGACGTGCGACAGAGCGTGGCGACGCCATCTCACGTTCTCTGAGCCGAGGCACGCGGCGCCGGGCCCACTCTGGCGAGCCGGCCCGGTGGATCAGCGCCTCGAGTCGTTGCAACTCCGCTGCGCACACCCGCTGACCGAAGCCGGTGAGCCGGTAGTAACGGCGGCGCTGATCGTCGAGCTCGGCATCAGGGCGCTCGGCACTTTCCTCGATCATCCCGTCGGCGAGCATGCGCTTGATCGAGCCGTAGAGCGTTCCCGGGCCCATGCGGACGGCGCCGTCGCTCAGCGACTCGACGACTCCCATGATGGCGTACCCGTGCTTCTCGCCGGCGCTGAGGGCGACGAGGATGTGCAGGGTGGCGGACGGAAGCGGCAACAACGATTCTTCTGGCGTTTCCGGCCGTCTCATCTTTTCGCCTCCTCCACTCTATCGACGCTCGCTGTATCGACTACCGACAGTGCGCCATCCCGGAACTGGGATCCTGAAGGTCTATCCCCGCTGGTATCGCGTGCGTCGGGAGGAGGAGATCCTCGGTACCGTCCTCGAGCGGAGGGAGCTGACCAACCCCGGCGTTTCGCAACCGACCTCGACGTGATGCAGCGGGCTCAGCCGGCTACCAGCAGTCCACTTGGGGTGGCGACTTCCCCGATGGCCACGCCGGCGGCATAGACCAGGGCCGAGCTGACCAGGGTCTGCGACTTCGGAGCAGCGAGATCGATCAAGGCGAGGGCTGCGACCTTGGGGTCGATCCGACCTCGGTCACGCAGCTCGAGCACCGCACGGGCCAGTTCCGCACGGGCGACGGGTGTGTCGAGCCGGGCCAGGACGGCCGGAAGGGCGTCGTTGGTCTCGTCGACGTCCCCCGACTCGACGGCGACCAGCAGCTCTTCGACGTCGGGTGTCAGCAGCCGGGGGAGGGGGAGCTGTAGCGACGTGTCGATGTCCGGCAGCTCGATCACCTCGGCTTCGAGGTCGTCGAGGTCCTCGTCGGAGCAGCTACGAAGGACCCGGGCGGCCGGTCGCAGCTGGCCGGCAAGGAACGCCCGCGCCAGGTCGGACTCCGACGGACCGCGTCGTACACCGCAACACTGCTTCGTCTTGCGCCCACTGCCACAGGCGCACTGCTGATTGCGTCCCGTTGCACTCACAGACGATCTCCTCGCTGAGCTCTCTACCATCCTTTCGCGGTCGTCGTCAGAGGTAAAGTATTCACCCAGCGCCGACGACTGTCGGTCCACAGGATCCGGGTCAGCAGGACCCACCAGGTGGGCCCGAGCACGACCGAGGCCAGTCCTCCGGTGACGAGTACGAGGGCGCTGATCCCCACGGCGGTGGCCACGAAGAGCACGACCATGTCGACGCCGAGAACCATGCCCAGCAGGCCGAGCGGCCGTGACCAGCCCACCGACCGCGCCGCCTATGCGCGAAACGTCTGGTCGTCCACCGCAGCAGTGCCTCCGCTCCGGGGGTCTGTCTCCCGCGATCGATCGTACTTCGGTGGCCCGCGGGACAGGGTGGCCGGCGGCGAGACCGAACGCCGCGACGTCGCGCGCGCGCGTGACCAGTCGGCGTGGGGATCCCGGCCCGGTACCCTGAACTCAGGAAGGGGTTCCTGATGAGGCGAGCGACTCCGGAGAGCGGCGCCCACGACGGACCCGTTCGGGCCGGCAGGTCCCGTCGGTCCCACGCGGGTCTTCGCACCGCTGCGCTCGTCTTGATGGCGACGGCCCTGCCCGTCGTCAGCCTCCTCTGGGCATCGGGCGTGGGCAAGGCCCAGGTCGAGAGCCGGGCCCTCGAGGGGCTGGCCGCCGTCGGGAAGGCCACCCTCCTCCATGAGCAGCAAGTTTGGGACGACGCCGTCCACATCATCGGCGCGGGCGCATCCCGGCCTCCCCGCCCCGATGCCCTCGGGGCTGCTGGCGTCGAGGCGACGACCCGGGCCATTCAGAGCCTCCTCCTCACCGGCCCCTTCGCCGACGTCCGCGTCTTCGACGCCGCGGGAAACCTGGTCGCCATGGCCGCCCGCCCGAGCGTGACCCCGACCCCCGTGATGCCGACCGACGCCCGATCGATGTCGGTCGGTGACCCGATCACCGTCGGCACCCAGACCACACGCCAGGTCGGTGCCCCCGTCAGGAGCAGCACCGACGGCCCGGTGCTCGGGCGGCTCGTGGTGGACGTGGACGTGACGCAACTCCTCGGCAACCTGTCCGACCTCGGCTTCGATCGGACTGGTACAAAGCTCCTCGTGACTCGGGCCGGAATGGTAGTGGCCGGCTCCGGCGCGGTCGGGACGACCCTACGATCTCCGGAGAACCGGGCGATCGCCGCCGCCGGCCGGCCCGTGACGAGGATCGTCTACAGCCCCCGCTACGGGCGGCTCGCCGCCGAGTCCTACGAGCCGATCCCCGGGCAGGACCTGGGGATCTTCATCCAGCAAGCGCGCGCCGAGATCATGGGCGGGGCCGACCACCTGGCGGCCCTCATGCGCTGGGTCGCCCTGGTTGTCGGCGTGCTGGGAACGGTGCTCGCCGCCGCCCTCGGCGTTGTCGTGGGCCGGCGTAGCCGCCACATGGCCGCCAGTGACCGTCGGCTGGCCGACAGCGAGGCGGAGTCACGCCGGCGCCTCGAACAGTTCGTCGAAGCGATGCCGATCGGGATATTCGTCGCCACCCCCAACGGCCGGCCGTACTACGCCAACCACGAGGCCGAACGGTTGCTCGGCCGGGGAATCATGCCCGAGGCCCGCGCCGAGGATCTCACGGAGATCTACAGCGTGTACGTCGCCGGGACCAACGATCTCTACCCTTCCGCCGAGTTGCCGGTGGTCCGTGCCCTCGCTGGGGAAGCGTGCCATGTGGAGGACATTGAGATCCACAGGGACGATGGGACCCTACCGGTGGAGGTCTGGGGCACGCCCGTCTTGGCCGGCGACGGCTCGGTCGTGTTCGGCGTCGCCGCGTTCATCGACGTGGCCGAGCGCCGCCATGCCATGGAGGAGGTGCAGTTCCTCAGCGCGATCACCGCCAACATGGCCGAGGGGGTGCTGCTGGTGCGGGCCGAGGACTCCACCATCGCCTATGCGAACAGCAGCCTGGAGGCCATGTTCGGCTACGAGCCTGCCGAGTTGGTCGGGCGGGACGTGGCCGACCTGTCGGTTCCAGGTCCGGACTCCTCGAAGCCCGACACCACGGTCATCATTGAGGCCCTCCGGGAGGATGGCGCGTGGCAAGGCGAGGTGGAGAGCGTGCGGAAGGACGGCTCCCGGTTCTGGCGCGCCGTCAACGCCACCGCCATCGACCACCCCAGGTTCGGGCCGGTCTGGATCTCCGTGAGCACCGACGTCACCGCTCGTCGACAGGCCTTGGAGGCCCAGGCGAGGTTCGCGTCGATCGTGCAGGCGTCCACCGAGGCCATTCTCGCCAAGACTCTGGACGGAGTGGTGACCAGTTGGAACCCCGGAGCGGAGACGCTGTTGGAGGATGTCCCGAACGTTGTTGGAGTTCGGTGACGGCCCGACCTCTTGCTATGCGACCTTCTCATTCTCGCATTCGGGTGTGACATCGGCGCCGACGTGACGGCGAAGGGCGTTGACGAGCTTCGGCATCTCCTTGCATCC
>JBBSHU010000166.1:0-4742 GCA_038232455.1 Acidimicrobiales bacterium | reverse complement strand
CAGCATGTTGGCGAACAGCCGCACGGCGAGGGAGAAGGGGCGCACGAACACTGTCGACACGAGCTCGATCAGGGCCACCAGCGGGAGCAGGAACTTGGGAACCCCGGGGGGGAAGAGCATCGACTTGAAGTAGCCGAAGAAACCCTGGCTCTTGATGCCGATGAAGTTGAACAGGACCCAGACGATGATGGCCAGAAACGCAGGGATGGCCATACGGGCGTTGACGGGCATCTGGATCCCGGGAATGACCTCGAAGAGGTTACAGATGAAGACGAAGAAGAACACGGTGACGAGGAATGGGGTGAACCCCATGCCCTCGGGCCCGATGGTCTGCAGGATGACGTCGGTGCGGACGAACTCGACACCCGCCTCGACCACGTTCTGCACGCCGCTGGGAACGAGCCCGGTCCGAGCCTTGCGACCGGCGGCGAAGAACAGGCCCAGGACGATGAACACGGCCAGCCACATGAGCAGCACGACCTTGTTGACCTCGAACGCCGATCCCTTCAAGAACAGCGGCTGCCAGTCGACCAGCCGACTGACCGGCGGGAACTCGAGAGCGAGGAGGGTCACGCCGAGGCCTGTCGCTTGGGCGTCAGCGAGGGAAAGGCGAGGCTGGCCGACACATGGCGGGTCTCCCACATCAGCAACCCCAGATGGGTGACGAGGAGGGTTATGGACAGCGCCGTCAGGTTGACCCAGGCGAAGTCCCTCACGGCCACGACGGCTGCCGTCAACAGGAGCATCCGGGCCAGGAACCCGAAGAGCACCGTCGCCATGAGCACCGCCGGCGACACCCGGGCCGCCCAGCCCACGAGCAACGCCGAGATGACGAAGTTGACCAGCACCACACCCACTGCGAACGCCCCCGACAGGGCGCCGTTGACTCCCCAGATGAGGCCGGCCACGACCACCACCAGCGGCAGCGCCGGGGCGCCCCTTTTGATCATGTCGAACGCCACCTCACGCTCGACCGCCGGCGTCTCGATGATCGCCTTCCCGGTCGTCTCGGGTTCGGCCTGGGCCGGTTTCATGCGTTCCCCCGCTTCGGAGAGGTGACGGACGTGTCGGTACCGATCGTGGTCGTCGGCGTCGCCCACGGTCCGGCAGCCTCGTGGACACGCATGCGGGCGTCGTAGCCGTACCACATCCGGGCCGACATGCCGATGATGGCCAAGACGCTGAGGACCACCGTGAACAGAGGCGAAGTACCCAACCACCGGTCGAGGCCGTAGCCTCCCAGGCCGAAGAGCAGGGGCGTCATGACCAACTCGAAGGCCATGGAAAGGGCGTCGCCGAAACCGCGGTAGGTCTGCTGGCGCGCCAGAAGCTCCGAACTCAACTTCTCCCCGTCCGGGCGCACCACCAAGTGGTCCCTCCGTCCGGAGTTATGTTCGCGCAGCTCCAACCCATGCTCCTGGCCACACCGGCTTGGGCACCCACCGTTCGAGGCACCTCGGCAGTTAGCGTTTCTGTGATCCCGGGCGCAACTTACGGGACAGCACGCGGCGGTCGCAAGTGTGGGGCTCCCGAAGCGGCGGGCGGCGGTGGCGGGGGGGAGCGGTGACGACCCCCCACGACCAGCCGGCGGTGGCGCCGCTGGACGGGCGGCGGGGTCCAGGGTGCCTCTTGGTCGAACACGCCCGTGGGGGGGTGCCTGCGTACCAAGGGATGGAAGAACGTGTAGAGGAGGATGCCGAGTCCGGCCACGAGGACCGGCACGATGGCGTTGCCCTGGTTGGTGAACGTGGGGACGAGCACCACGCCCGACAACAGCGCCGTCCAGGCCCACAGGATCAGCACCGAGCGGCGAGGACCGTGTCCCATCTCCATGAGACGGTGGTGGAGATGGGCCTTGTCGGCCTCCGAGACCGAGGCCCGTCGTACCGCCCGGCGGAGGATGGCGAAACCGGTGTCGAGGATGGGGACCCCCAGGATGAAGAACGGGATGAAGAGGGGGGCGAAGAAGAAGTAGGTCTGCCCGCTGAACTGGTCGGCGGTACGACCCCCGACCGAGATGGTGGCCGCCGCCATCAGCAGTCCGAGCAGCATGGCCCCGCCGTCGCCCATGAAGACCTTGGCCGGCGAGAAGTTGTGGGGGAGGAAGCCCACGCAGACGCCGCAGGTGATGGCCATGGTGAGAGACGCCATGTTGTCGGGCTCGAGCAGACCCGCGCCTGAGAGGCGGTTGGCGTAGATGAACAGGGCGAGGGCGGCGATGCCGACGATTCCGGCGGCCAGGCCGTCGAGACCGTCGATGAGATTCACCGCGTTCGCCATGCCCACCACCCACAGGACGGTGACGAGGAAAGCCAGGTCGGGGGAGAGGACGATGAAGTCGGCGAAGGGGATCCGGAAGAAGAACATGGTGACACCGGCCAGGGCCAGGACCGACCCGCCGAAGACCTGACCGGCCACCTTGGCGGGGGCGGAGACGTCACGCAGGTCGTCGAGGGCGCCTACGGCCAGGATCACCACGGCGGCCATCACCAGACCCAGAGGCTCGGAGGACGCGGTGAAGATGCTCCGGAACTGGGGCAGCAGGGCGGCCACGCCCATGGCCACGAGGAAGGCGAACAGCATCCCCACCCCGCCCAGGGTGGGAGTGGGCCGGGAGTGCACCCGGCGGGCGTCGGGCTTCACCACTGCTCCGACGGTGACGGCGAGTCGGCAGGTCGCCGGCGTGATCAGGTAGGTGACCAGACCAGCCACGCCGAAGACCAGGCCGTAGCTCAGCACGGTTCAGTGAGGTCCGGCGAGGTGTGGGTAGGGCGTGAACTTCGAGCAGAGGGTGGTGACAGCCTCGCGGACCTCGGCGACGGCACCATCGTCGCCCCGTTGGCGCAGGGCCTGACCGATCAGGGAGGCGATCTCGGCCATCTCGGCCTCGCCCATGCCCGCGGTGGTCACCGCCGGCGTACCGATGCGTAGGCCGCTGGTGACGAACGGCGAGCGGGGATCGCCGGGGATTTGATTCTTGTTGAGGGTGATTCCCGCCCGGTCGAGGGTGTTCTGGGCCTCTTTGCCGGTGAGGTCGGCGTCGAAGGGCCGGAGGTCGACGAGCATCAGGTGGTTGTCGGTGCCACCCGATACCAGGCGGAAACCCTCGCCGGCCAGCGACCGGGCCAGGGCCTGGGCGTTGGCCACGATCTGGGCCGCGTACTCCCGGAAGGAGGGCTTCGACGCTTCCCGGAACGCCACCGCCTTGGCGGCGATCACGTGCATCAGTGGGCCGCCCTGGAGGCCGGGGAACACCGCCTTGTCGATGGCCTTGGCGTGAGCCCCGGTGGACAGGATGCACCCTGAACGAGGTCCCCTGAGGGTCTTGTGGGTCGTGAAGGTGACCACGTCGGCGAACCCGACGGGGTTGGGGTGAACGCCTCCGGCGATGAGCCCGGCGATGTGGGCGGCGTCGAAGATGAGGAGGGCGCCGACCTCGTCGCAGATCGACCGCAACGGCTCCGGGTCGATGATGCGGGGGTAGGCAGTGGCCCCGGCGACGATGGCCTTCGGGCGCTCCTGGCGGGCCAGGTCGCGTATCTGGTCGTAGTCGAGGCGCTCGTCGCTCTCGGTGACCCCGTAGGAGACGAAGCGATAGAGGCGTCCGCTGAAGTTGACCGGTGAACCGTGGGTGAGGTGGCCGCCCTGGTCGAGACGCATGCCGAGCACGGTGTCGCCGGGCTCGAGAAGTCCCAGGTAGACGGCCATGTTGGCATTGGCCCCCGAGTGGGGTTGAACGTTGGCGTGCTCGGCTCCGAACAAGGCCTTCACCCGGTCGCGAGCCAGGTTCTCCGCCTCGTCGACCACCGCGTTGCCGCCGTAGTAGCGCTTGCCCGGGTACCCCTCGGAATACTTGTTGGTGAGGACCGAGCCCTGGGCGGCCATGACCTCGGGTGAGGTGAAGTTCTCCGAGGCGATCAGCTGCAGCGTGGTGTTCTGGCGCTCCTCCTCGCGGGCGATGATGTCGAACACCTCGGCGTCGTCGAACGAGGCACCCGGGGCCGGGCGGTCGAGGGCGGAGATCTGGTCGATCCGGCGCTGGTGGCGTCCGCCTTCGAACTCGGTGTCGAGAAAGGCGTCGACGGTGTCGGAGGCGACCTGGGTCCCGAGCAGCCGGGCTCCGACACAGATGACGTTGGCGTCGTTGTGCCGCCTGGCCATCTGGGCCGAGGTGACGTCGTGGACGATCGCCGCCCGCACGCCGACCACCTTGTTGGCGGCGATACCGATTCCGATGCCGGTGCCACAGACGCACAGGCCCACCTCGGCGTCACCCCCCGCGACCGCACGGGCCACCCGGGCACCGAAGTCGGGGTAGTCGACCGACTCGTCGGTATGGGTCCCGAGATCGACGACCTCGTGCCCGTTCTCCCGCAGGTGGTCGACCAGGTGGGCCTTGAGCTCCAGGCCGGCATGGTCGGAGCCCACGGCGATACGGGTGGCGGGCGACCCGTCCGGAGAGCTGCGCTCACCCCCAGGGCTCGGCTCGGCCAGGCGGGCGGCGACGCGCACGGACTCTACGACGACGGGCACCGGCACAGGCTCGAAGGCAACCGGCACGGGCACGGGCACAGGCACAGGCACAGGCACGGCGACGGGCTCGGGCTCGACGGCAACGGGCTCGACGGCAACAGGCTCGACGGCAACAGGCTCGGGCTCGGCCATGACAGCGACGGGCTCGGGTTCGGACCCGGCAATGACGGGTTCGGGCTCGACGGGCTCAGCCTCCATGGCGACGGGTT
>JBBSHU010000165.1:0-4782 GCA_038232455.1 Acidimicrobiales bacterium | reverse complement strand
GCCTCGTGCGCTGGTTCCAGCAGCTCTGCCTCACCGGCGCCCTGGCGCTGGCCGAACCCAAGACGCTGCGTTGGGGGCTGTGGCACACCCCAGCGCGGATCGTGCGTCGGGCTCGGCGACGAGTCGTGCGCATCCTCGACGGTTGGCCATCGACCGCTCCGCTGCTCGATGCCTATGGACGTATCGCTGCCCTCACCTGAGCCCGCCCAACTCCGTTGCCCACGACCACCACCTTCACGACACGCGCCCCGACAGCACCGCCAACGGCCCCGGTGCAGCAAATCAAGCCGGCCCGGACTCGATCAAGCCGGAATGCCCGCTCCTCCGACCAAGACCCTCTCGGCAAGACGATCGCGACCGGCGCAGATCATCTCGTGAACTATCGGGGCTAGCGTCAAGTCGGCCACCTTGGGCGGCGACAGCTCAAGAGGGGAGACCTGCCACTCCTGGCGGTGGTCGGCCGTGAGGTCGCCGAGATCTACGCCGCCCTGCACCGCGACCATGGGGTCGAGCTGCGAATGGGCGTCGAGGTGGCCGAGATCACCGGCCAGGACCGCAGAGCCACCGGGGTCCGCCTGGGTGACGCCAGCATGGTCGACGCCGACGTGGTGGTAGTCGGGGTGGGCATCGTCCCCGACGCCGGGCTGGCCGAGGCCGCCGCCCTGACGGTGGACAACGGCGTCGTCGTCGACGAGCAATTGGCCACCGCCGACCCTGACGTGTTCGCCGCCGGTGACGTGGCCAATGTGTACTACCCGCTCCTCGGCGCCCACCTGCGCCTCGAGCACTGGTCGGCCGCCCTCAACCAGGGGCCGGTGGCGGCGGCCAACATGATGGGCCGGGGGGCGTCCTACGACCGTGTGCCCTACTTCTTCTCCGACCAGTACGACATGGGCATGGAGTACTCCGGCTACGTCGGAAAAGGCCGCTACGACGAGGTCGTCTTCCGCGGCGACGTGGCCAGCGGTGCGTTCATCGCCTTTTGGCTGGGTGACGGTCGAGTGCTGGCGGGCTTGAACGTCAACATCTGGGACGTCACCGACACCATCCAGGCCCTGGTGCGCGCCGCCGCCCCGGTCGACAGGGCCAAACTGGTCGACCCCGCGGTGTCCTTGGGCGACGTCCTCGGTGGCCTGGCGGTCCCACGGTGATGACCGAGGGGCAACTCGACCTCGCCCGCCGCCTGGCCGCCCAGCTGCGGGTGGACTCCATCCGGTGCAGCACCCATGCCGGCTCGGGCCATCCGACCTCGTCGCTGTCGGCCGCCGACCTGATGGCCGTCCTGCTGGTTGGCCACCTTCGCTACGACTGGGACCAGCCGGGGCTCGGCCACCGAGAACGATGGGCGGTGTGATGCCGGGCGGGTCCACCATGTCGAATTGGAACACCGCCTATCCCAACGGCGAGGCCATCTACGTCTCCGCCCTTCGCAACGCCGACCAGCGGGCCGCCCTGGCCCGGGCCACCGACGCTGACGCCGCGGTGCTCCCCAATCGGGCCCACCCGGTGCTGCCGGCACCCCGGAGCGCCGGCAAAGTGTCGGTGTTCGTGTGGCCAACCTGCAGGGCGGTCGCCCTACCGCCGGCAAACGCGGCGTGACGGTCCGGACCCTCGGACCTGCCGGCCACCGCCGGAGCTTGGCCGCCCGGCAGGGCCGCGTCGGGCCTTCGACCGTTTGCCGGCAGGCCGAAAGCGAGGGTGTGGTCCATGCCCACCTCGACACCGGCGGCTTCGAGGTTCTCTCGCACCGAGTGTTCTACGCCTGCTCCGCAGCGTCGGGGTCGGGCGGCCCGATTGGGCCCCACCGGGGTCTAACATTATTCCCGTGATGGCCCCATCGCCCACACCGACCGGATGAGGCCGAGGCCGATGCCCGGGCGGCAACACCGCGAGGAGGCCCGCGCCCGGCTCCGTCCCGGCAATTTCCAGGGGACTCCGCCACGGGGCCGCTCCCACGATGTGGAGGACGCGGCCATCGAGCGCATGGAGGGACAGTGGTTATGGAGGGACAGTGGTTCACGAGCGGCCGCTACCGCCGCCGGGCCCGGGTCTCCGGCATCGCCGAGGTGACGGCAACGGGCACGGTGCGGATCGGCTTCGACGTCGTCGACGGTGAGCCCTTCGAGTTCCTGCCCGGTCAGTTCGTGGGCATCGAGGCCGCGTTCGAGGACCAGGGGTACCGCCGCAGCCCCTATTGCATCCTCTCTCCGCCGACAGGCGAAGGGCAGTTCGAGATCCTGGTGCGGGTCGTGCCCGAGGGCCCACTCTCGCAGCGCCTGGCCGAGCTGGAGCCGGGTGCCGAGGTCGCCTTCCGGGGCCCGACGGGTCGCTCCATGATCCCCCGCGACGACGACCGCGAGCTGCACCTCCTGACCACGGGCTCCGGCGTCGCCCCCCTCCTGTGCCTCGCTCGCCACCTGTGCGACCACGGCTACCCCCAGCATCGTCCTGTGGTGGGGCCTGCGTCTCGCCGACGACATCTGTCTCACCGACGAGCTCGACGACCTGGCGGCGCGGTACCCGCAGTTCAGCTACCACGTCACCCTGTCGCGCCCACCGGCTGAGTGGAGGGGCCTTCGTGGCCGTCTCGGGGTATCGGTGCCTCCACGGCTGGACACGCTGGGCGGCAAGCACTTCTATCTGGTCGGCAACGGGGCCATGCTCGAGGAGATGGCGCTGGCGCTATCCGACCTCGGCGTCGTCCAGAAGTACATCTACAAGGAGCCGTACTTCGACGCCATCCACGAACCCGATCCCGAGGTCGTGGCCGAGATCAGAGAGCGTTTCGTCGCCACCGATCTGTTCTCCGCCTACGCGGCCCGGCGGGGATCGGCGTTCGACCTCGACCGCGACCTCGAGGCGGCGCGCTCGGGTCGGGCCGGCAACGGCGACCCCTTGGCCGTGTCCGATCTGTTCGACCTGCTGCCCGCCTTCCTCTCCCACCACCCCGACCAGGACGACCCCGCACCCACCCACGCCGAGCGGCCCTGGAACCGACCGTATTGACCACCGCCGCGCCGACGATGCGGGCGAGGGTCGTCGAGCACCCGGTTCCCGAGCCCGGCACCGGCCAACAGCGGGTGAAGGTCCGGTTTCTCAAGCTCAGGCCCGTCGTCAGTTGTAGGTACGTACCGCCATGATCGCCAGGACCAGGGCGCAGGTGGCCAGGCCCAGGGCCAGCCCCGTGCTCTTCGAGGGTGGCGATTCCGGAGTCGCCGGGCGCATCGGCGGTGGTGGGGTCCACTCGGGCAGGGACTCGGCAGCGGGGCTGGTCGGCAGGGGGGACTCAGGCATAGGTGTTCTTTCCAGACTTGTCGAGGACCCCGTTATGGTCCCACCCGGCTCTGTGGAGCAGCTGTGAGCGATGCGGGGTCTACCGTCGACACGTCGACGTGACGCGACCTCGAGAGGACATCCGATGACCGATGCCGCACCGCTCACCACCGAGGAGCTCGATCGCATCCATGCCTACTGGCGGGCGGCGAACTACCTGTCCGTCGGCCAGATCTACCTGCTCGACAACCCCCTGCTGCGCGAGCCTCTGCGGCTCGACCACGTCAAGCCGCGCCTGCTCGGCCACTGGGGCACCACGCCCGGCCTGAACTTCGTCTACGCCCACATGAACCGGGTCATCCGGCGCCACGATCTCGATGCCATCTACGTGACCGGTCCCGGCCACGGCGGCCCCGGACTGGTGGCCAACGTCTACCTGGAGGGCACCTACACCGAGGTGTACCCGGAGATCGGCCACGACGAGGAGGGTCTGCGGCGCCTCTTCCGCCAGTTCTCCTTCCCGGGAGGCATCCCCAGCCACGTCGCCCCCGAGACCCCGGGGTCCATCAACGAGGGTGGCGAGCTCGGTTACTCCCTGGCCCACGCCTACGGCGCCGCCTTCGACAACCCCGACCTCGTGGTGTGCTGCGTCGTCGGCGACGGCGAGGCCGAGACCGGACCGCTGGCCGCCAGCTGGCACTCGAACAAGTTCCTGAATCCCGTCACCGACGGCGCCGTGCTGCCCATCCTGCACCTCAACGGCTACAAGATCGCCAACCCCACGATCCTCGCCCGTATCCCCGAGCCCGAGCTGCGGGCCCTTTTCGAAGGCTACGGATACGCGCCCCGCTTCGTGACCGGCTCCGAGCCCGAAGAGATGCATCAGCTGATGGCCGCGACGCTCGACGACGTGGTCACCGAGATCGGCGCCATCCGCCACCGCTCCCGCGAGGGGGGCGAAGGCACGCGGCCGCGCTGGCCGATGATCGTGCTGCGCACGCCGAAGGGGTGGACCGGCCCGCGTGTGGTCGATGGTGTGCCCGTCGAGGGCACCTCCCGCGCCCACCAGGTGCCGCTCGCCGGTCTGGCCGACCATCCCGACCACCTGCGCCAGCTCGAGGACTGGATGCGCTCCTACCGCCCCGAGGAGCTCTTCGACGAGGTCGGGACCCTGCGCCCGGAGCTGGCGGCATTCGCACCACTCGGCGATCGACGGATGGGCGCCAACCCCCACACCAATGGCGGCCTTCTCACCCGGCCACTCGAGCTGCCGAACTTCCGCGACTATGCCGTCGACGTGCCGGCTCCGGGCAGCGTGATGGGCGAGGCGACCCGCGTCCTGGGCAGCTTCCTGCGCGACATCGTCGCTCGCAACCCGGCCACGTTCCGCCTCATGGGCCCCGACGAGACCGTGTCCAACCGGCTGGGAGCGGTCCTGGAGGTGACCGACCGGGCCTGGGACGCCGAGACGGTACCGGGCGACGACCACCTCGCGCCCGACGGTCGGGT
>JBBSHU010000164.1:0-4881 GCA_038232455.1 Acidimicrobiales bacterium | reverse complement strand
CGGGGGGGCGCTCACTCAGCCGGCGACGGCTCGGGCGGCGGCCGCGGCCAGGTCGGCGGTGCGCTCCAGTTCGTCCTTGGTATGGGCGAGGCTGGGAAACAGGGTTTCGAACGGGCTCGGGGCCAGGGCCACGCCCCGGTCGAGCATCTCGTGGAAGAAGCGGGCGTAGGTGGCGCCGTCGGCGGCCCTCGACGACTCGTAGTCGGTGGGAGCGGCGTCGGCGAAGAACAGGCCCATGAGAGGACCGACGACCGGTATGGCCACGGGGAGTCCCGCTTCGGTGATCACGTCGGTGAGCCAACCGCCGAGCTGGGCGGCCCTTCCGGCCAGCTGGGTGTAGCACCCTTCGTCGAGGAGCTGGAGCACGGCCAGGCCCGCTGCCGTGGCCAGGGGGTTCCCCGACAGGGTGCCTGCCTGGTAGACGGGGCCGTCGGGGGCCAAGACGTCCATGACGTCGGCCCGACCGCCGAGGGCCGCCAGCGGCAGTCCCCCACCGACGACCTTGCCCAGGCAGGTCAGGTCGGGCGGGACCCCGTAGGCCCCCTGGGCGCCGCCGGCGCCGATGCGGAAGCCGGTGATGACCTCGTCGAACACGAGCAGAGCGCCGGCTCGGTCACAGGCCGCCCGCAGCCCCTCCAGAAAACCGGGCGCCGGCGCCACCAGCCCCATGTTGGCGGCCACCGGCTCGACCAGCACCGCGGCCACGTCGTCACCCACCTCGGGCACCTGGTTGTAGGGCACCACCAGCGTGTCGGCCACCGCCGAGGGCGGGACGCCGGCCGAGCCGGGGATGCCCAGCGTGGCCAGCCCGCTCCCGCCGGCGGCCAGGAGAGTGTCGGCGTGGCCGTGGTAGCACCCGGCGAAGACCACGATGCGGTCGCGGCCGGTGAAGCCCCTCGCCACGCGCACCGCGGTCATCGCCGCCTCGGTGCCGCTCGACACCAGGCGGACGCGCTGGCACGACGGCACCCGGGCCCTGATGGCCTCGGCCAGGAGCACCTCGCGCTCGGTGGGGGCGCCGAACGACGTGCCTTGGGCCGCCGCTTCTCGCACGGCTTCCACCACCGCGGGGTGGGCATGGCCGAGGATCGACGCCCCCCACGACTGCACGTAGTCGGTGTAGCGCCGGCCCTCCACGTCCCAGATGTAGGCGCCCTCGGCCCGGGCGACGAAGTACGGCGTGCCACCGACCTTGGTGAAGGCCCGCACCGGCGAATCGACGCCGCCGGGAATGACGCCCCTCGCCCGGGCGAACAACTCGTCGTTGTTCATCGCTCTTCGGCTGACGCCTCATCGCGGTGCCGGCGGGGACCCCAGCCCCGCCGGCCTGGCCGGACCGCTGCTCCGAACCTCAACTCAACCCGGCATTCGCCAACTCCTTGGCGAAGTAGGTGAGGATCACGTCGGCGCCGGCCCGCTTGACCGCGCCGACGTGCTCGAGGGCCACCGCATCCCCGTCGATCCATCCCCGCTCGGCCGCGGCCTTGATCATCGAGTACTCGCCCGACACGTGATAGGCGGCGACGGGCACGTCGACACACTGGCGGACCGCGGTGATCACGTCGAGGCAGGCCACAGCGGGCTTGACCATCACCAGGTCGGCGCCCTCGGCCACGTCGAGGGCCACCTCGGCCAGGGCCTCGCGGCGGTTGCCGCTGTCCTGTTGATAGGCCCGGCGGTCCCCACCACCGGCGATGGTGACGTCGACGGCGTCCCGGAACGGGCCGTAGAGGGCCGAGGCGAACTTGGCCGCGTAGGCCAGGATGGCCGTGTCGATGTGGCCGGCCGTGTCGAGGGCGGCGCGAATGGCCCCGACCTGGCCGTCCATCATCCCCGAGGGGGCCACCACGTCGGCTCCGGCGACGGCCTGGGCCACGGCTACCAGCGCATAACGCTCGAGGGTGGCGTCGTTGTCGACGGTGCCGTCGCTCCTCAGCACGCCGCAGTGGCCGTGGTCGGTGTACTCGTCGAGGCACAGGTCGGCCATGACGACCATCGAGTCGCCGATCTCGTCGCGCAGGTCGGCCAGGCCCACCTGGGCGATGCCGGCCGGGTCCCAGGCGCCGGAGCCCTCGGGATCCCGGCTCTCGGGCACCCCGAACAGGATGACGCCGGGAATGCCCAGTTCGGCCAGGACATGGGCCTCCTTGCGCAGCGACTCGCGCGTGTGCTGGACCACACCTGGCATCGAGGCCACGGGCTCGGGGTCGCGGATGCCCTCCCGCACGAACAGGGGCGCCACCAGGTCGTCGACCGACAAGCGCGTCTCGGCCACCATCCGACGGAGGGCCGGCGTGCGCCGCAACCGCCGCATGCGCCGTGCGGGAAAACTCACAAGACTGATGTTAGGGCCGGAAGTGGCCGGCGATGGCGGCGACCAGGCCTTCGACGGAGGCCTCGGCGGCAACGACGGAGACCGTCAGGCGGCGTTGGCGGGCCCGGTCGGCGGTGACCGGGCCGATGCAGGCCACCACCGGCGGGGCCGTCCCGACCCCGGCCGCGTCGACGTAGTTGTCGACTGTCGACGCCGACGTGAAGGCGATGGCATCGGCCTGCGCCGCGGCCGACAGGGCCTCGGAGTCGGGGGTGATGGCCGCTGTCCGGTAGGCCTCGACCACGTCGACGAGCCACTCCTTGGCCGACAGGCCGGCCGCCAGGGTGGGGGCGGCGCCGGCCGCCTGGGGAAGCAGCACGCGTCCGGCCGGGCAGCGGCTGGCCGGGGGAAAGGCCTCGGCGAGGGCCTCGGCCATGGCCCGCTCGGGGACCAGATCGGCCACGACCCCCCGAGCGGCCAGGGCGGCGGCAGTCGACGCCCCCACCGCCGCCACTTGAGTCTCGCCCAGCGCCCGGGCATCGGCGAGGTGGGCGAAGAATCGCTCCACGGCGTTGGCCGACGTGAACGCCACCCAGTCGAAGCGGCGCACCCGCGCGGCGGCCTCGGCGAGGGCCGTTCCGCCGTCGGCCGGATCGACGATCTCGATGGTGGGCAGGGCCACGACCTCGGCTCCCTCCTGGCGGAGGGCGTCGACCAGCGTCGGCGACTGGGCCCGCGACCGGGTGACCACCACCCGCCGCCCGAACAGCGGGCGGGTCTCGAACCAACCCAGGTCGAGGCCGGCCACCGTCCCGATCACCAGTGTCACCGGCGGCTCCAGCTCCACGCCGGCCAGGTCGTCGAGGGTGGTGCGCAGCGTGTGCTGGTCGGGCCGGGTGCCCCAACGTACGGCGGCCACCGGCGTGGTGGGGGCCATGCCGCCAGCCATGAGCCGGCGGGCGATCTCGCCCCGGTGGGCCACGCCCATGAGGACCACCACGGTGCCGCCCGCCCGAGCCAGGCTCTCCCAGTGCACGGGGTCGTCGGGACCGTGACGGCTGTGGCCGGTAACGACGGTGAACGAAGTGGACAGACCCCGGTGGGTCACGGGGATGCCCGCATAGGCGGGGACGGCGACCGCGGAGGTGATTCCGGGTACCACCTCGAAGGCGACCCCCGCGGCCAGCAAGGCCTCGGCCTCCTCGCCCCCCCGGCCGAACACGAAAGGGTCCCCGCCCTTCAACCGGACCACGGTGAGCCCGGCACGGGCCCGAGCCACGAGGAGGTTGTTGATGTCCTCCTGGTCGACGGGCCCTCCGGGTGACTTGCCCACGTCGACCCGCTCAGCGGCGGGCGGGGCCAGGTCGAGAAGGGAACGTTCGGCCAAGCGGTCGTGGACGACGATGTCGGCCCGGGCCAGGACCTCGGCTCCCCGCACGGTCAACAGGCCGGGATCACCGGGCCCGGCGCCGACCAACCAGACGGTCACGAGGAATTCGGGACGGGGGCGACGGTGGGGGCGGCCTCATCGAGGACCTGGGCGGCCCCGGCCCGATCGAGGAGGGACCGACCGAGGCCCTTGCCCACCGCCTTCGGGTCGTCGCCGTCGGCGTGGTCGCGGAACAGGATCCGGCCGTCGCCCGACGCCACCAGTCCGTCGAGGTGGACACTTCCCTCGTCGTCGATGGTGGCGTAGGCCCCCACCGGTCGGTCGCACCCACCGCCCAGTTCGGCCAGGAAGGCCCGCTCGGCGTCGACCGCCCGACGGGAGGGACCGTGCTCGATCTCGGCGAGTAGTGCTCGCACTCTGTCGTCGTCGGCCCGGCACTCGACGGCGAGCGCCCCCTGGGCCACCTGCGGCAGCATCACGGGGGGGTCGAGTACCTCGGTTACGTCGGCGGTGCGCCCGAGGCGGCGAAGGGCGGCGTAAGCGACGACGATGGCGTCGAACTGGTCGGCGGCGTCGAGGCGGGTCTCAATGTTGCCCCGAAGGCCGCCGAACGTAAGGTCGGACCGCAACCAGGCCAGCTGGGCCCGCCGGCGCACCGAGCCCGTGCCCACCCTGGCTCCGACGGCCAGGGTGTCGAGGGTCGACCCGACGAGGGCGTCGCGCGGGTCCTCCCGCTCGGGAACGGCGGCGATGACCAGCCCGTCGGTGGGGGTGGAACGCAGATCCTTGGCCGAGTGGACGGCGATGTCGGCCCGCCCGCCGAGCACGGCGGCCTGCACCTCGGTGACGAACGCCCCCTGCCCCCCCAACTCCCAGATGGGGGTCTCGGGACGGCGGTCCGCCGAGGTCTGGATGAGGACGGCATCTACCTCCATGCCGAGCAGGAAGGCGACATGGTCGGTCTGGGTGCGGGCGAGCTTGCTCCGCCGCGTGGCCGCGCGCAGGGCGTCGGTCACGCGCCCAGCGCCCGGGTCATCTCTAGGTGACTCCGCAGAAAGGGGTGTTTCCGATGATGCGCTTGCCGGAGCCGCAAGATCGCCGGGTGTCCGGACTCAAAAATGGTCGCCGAGGGGCCTCTACGGGGCTTACAGGGCTCCATATTTCAGTGCATTTCATG
>JBBSHU010000163.1:0-5180 GCA_038232455.1 Acidimicrobiales bacterium | reverse complement strand
GTAGCGAGCAACGCCCATAGGGGCACCCCGACAGTGAGGGCGCGACGGGCGATCCCCGCTCCGGGGTCGCTCGCCTGCGGTGCGGGCCGTGCCGGCTCACTGCCCTCAGGGCCGGAAGGACGAGCCCCTCCACCCGCGAGGTCGTCGCCCGCCAGGCCGCGGTGGTGTTGGTCGGTCACCTTGGGACTCATTCCCGGATGTCCGGGATGTCCAAACGCCGGAGGAACGACGAGGGGATCCGAGGCAGAATCGTCTCGCCGTCTCAGTCGTCGCCCGCCTGATCGAGGATGTCGTCGAGATTGAGGATCTCGGTCGTGGATACGACCCCGACGAAGCTCGAGTCGGCGTCGACGACGGCCATGACGTCGATGTCGGCTCGTTCCATGGCCAGCACCGCTTCCCGGAGCTGCCAATCCGTATGCCCGATGGGCAGGTCGTCGCGGAGGATCTCCTTGACGGTGGTCTGGGTCCACTCGTCCCTCGGTATGGCGACGAGGTCCTCGGCGCGGACCATACCGACGTAGTGGCGCCCATCGAGCACGGGAACCGACTTTTGGCGCGCCATGAGCAGGTGGTTGGAGACGAACTCGGCCACAGTGGCGTCGGGCGGGACGCTCAGCACATCGGTCTGGAGGGCGGTGGTGATGGGCAGGCCGAAGCGGCGTTCGAGATGCCCGGCCCGGGCGGCGTGCTGGTAGGGCGTCACCGACGAGCGCCCCATGACCAGCTGGGCGACAACCGAGGCCAACAGGGCGGGGACCACGAAGCCAGGTCGGCCGGTGGACTCGGCCACGAACATCACCCCGGTCAGGGGGGAGCGGTACCCCGCCCCCAGGAAGGCGGCGATCCCGACGACGGAGAAAAGCGACGACGAGGCATTGCCGAAGGCTCCGCTCACCGCTCGTCCGAGCAGGGCGCCCTCGATGACCAGGGGGATGAACAGACCGCCTACGCCGCCCCCACCAACCGTGACAACTGTCGCCGCCGCCCGCAGCACGAGGAGCCCCAGGACGAGGCCGATGCTGTGGGTCGGGTCGGTCGCCCAGGCCACCGTCCGGTAGCCCGGCCCCAGAGTGAGCCCGGCGCCGAAGAGGAGGTGCGACAGACCGAACAGGGCCGCCAGCGAGCAGCCCGCCGCCGCCACCCTCACGGGGGCACTCAGTCGGGTAGCCGCAGACTTGGCCCGCCGGAGCACCAGTGCGAACCCTCGGGCTCCGACTCCGCACAGCAGGCCGACGAGCGCCGCACCGCCGAGATCACGAAAATCGAAGGGGGCGGAACCGCCGACGGGCAGAAGGGGGGCGGTGCCGGCGAAGGCCACGAAGACCACATAGCTCACCGCCGCCCCCGTCAGCGCCGGCAGGAGCATGCGCCGGGCGGTGTCGTCCTGATACGGGACCTCCAGGGCGAAGATGGCCCCGGTGGCCGGGGCCTTGAAGATGGCGGCGACCCCGGCGGCGGCGCCTGCGACCATCAGCAGCTTGGCGTCGTCCCGGGAGAACAGGCGGGCGAGGCGTCCCTGGATCACCGACCCGATCGACGCTCCGATGTAGATGGAAGGCCCCTCCAGGCCCATCGCCCCGCCCATGCCGAGGGTGGCGACGGCGCCGAGGATGCGGCCCGGGACCGGGCGCAGGGCGAGACGCCGGTCGTGCTCGTGGAAGTTCTTGATGTACTCGTCGGACGACGCGGCCGTCGCGCCAGAGGCGACATAGCGCAAGGACAGGGCGGCCAGGCCGAGACCGACCAGGGGGGCGCCCGCCTGCAACGCCAGCGGCGCACGGAGCACGGCGTCGAGGATCACATCGGCCGTGATCCAGTCGAACAGGGCCACCGCCAGACCGACCACGGCGCCGGTGACCGCGGACAGTAGGAAAACTTGCTGGGAACGCCGCCCGAGGGCGACCAGCTCCGCCCTACGGCTCACCCCGGCCGGCCAGGCCCGGGTTGCGCGGCCAGTGCCGCCGCGGGGGCGATCAGCCTGCCCGATGCCGGTGGCGCAGTGCCGCTAGGGCTGTGACCTCATCTATCTGCACATTGCAAAGGTTGCCCATGACGCCACGTGCCACGCAAGTTCACCCCGCGTCAATGGCGCCCGACGCGCGGTATCACGATTGCGTTCACGGCGTGGATTGTATCGGGTGAACCAATTCGTTGTCTCGGGCAATGACGGGTGGTCCGCTTGCCTCGGGACGCGGCAACAGCGACAGGACCGAGATCCCCGATCACGCCAGAAGCGCGTATCGGGGATCTCTGGCGCCGTGCCTCAGAGGACCGAGGCCTGTGCCCACGTCTGTTCGGGAACCTCGCCGGCAGCCGTGTTGAAAGCCTGCAACGCCCGCAGCAGCTCGGCGCGCCGCGGCGCGGGGACCTGGCGCAGGATACGGCCCAGCCTGTCCCGCCGCGCCGCCGTCACCGCCCCCACCAGATCCAGCCCGCCGGGAGTCGTCGTCAGGCACACCTGGCGCCGGTCGTGCTCGTCGGGCTCCCGCCGCACGAGGTCACCGTCGACCAGGCGGTCGCAGAGACGGCTGGCCGTGGACGGGTTCACACCCATGGCCTCGGCCAGGGCCATGAGCGTCATGGGCCCGCGCCCGGCCACCACGACCAGTGCCCGGTACTGGGGCAGGGTCACGTCCTCGCCGACTTGCGCCAACGATTCGGCGGCCACTCCCACCAGTGCTCGTGACGCCGCCAGCACCGCTTCGACCAGCTCACTTAGCCCATCACCCGGCACCATCGGACAGTGGCACACCGAATCCGGGGGGCGCAAGGCCCCGAATCCCGGTCAAAGGATCTTGGCCAGCGACCGCGGGGACGGTCGACAGCGGTTTCACCGTGGCGTCGGAAGGGCAGGTGCCCTGTATGCACCCTGGTGAGCGCGGGACCTGCCGGTGAGCGCCGGCCTTGGCCCAACGATGCTTCGCGTCCTGCATGGCGGCGTCGGGCTGGCGCTGACGCTGTGGCCTGAATCGGTGGTCGCCGTGGTCGGCGCCCGACATCCCGATAGGCGCTGCCTCCGTGCGGCCCGGCTGGTCGGCGCCCGCCACCTGGTCTCCGCGGCCACCATCGCCGACCGGCGGCGGGCGATGATTGCCGTCGTCGTCGACACGGCTCACGCTGCCAGCATGGTCGGCGTCGCGCTCGTCGATCGCCGGCGGCGAACGATCGCTTTCGCCGCCGCAGCCATGGCGACAAGCTTCGCGATCGCCGGCCTGGCAGTGGCCTCGACGCCAGTTGACGTCGACGGCTCCATGACCGCCGCCGCCGGGGTTACCCCGAACGGAGTGGGCGGCCGATGAGCACGAGCTATCCGCCGATCAGCGACTACGGGTGTATCGGCGACTGTCACTCCGCCGCCCTCGTGTCACGGCGGGGCTCCATCGACTGGTGCTGCCTCCCCCGCTTCGACGCCGGGAGCTCGTTCGGCCGGCTCCTCGATTGGGACAAGGGGGGCTTCTGCTCGATCCAGCCCGTCGACGACGGGTTCGAGACGTCCCGCGAGTACGTGTCGGAAACGCTCGTGCTGGTCACCACGTTCGCCACCAGGGAGGGGAGCGCGCGACTGACGGACTGCTTCACGATGTACCCCGGCGGCGCCCGCCAGCCGCGCCATCAGCTGCTACGAGTGGCGGAAGGTGTGCGGGGCCGGATGACGCTGCGCCTTCGCGTCGCGCCCCGGTTCGACTACGGCGCAGTTCGTCCTTGGGTGCGCCGCCACGGTCGGGCGGTCTTCACCGCGGTCGGAGGCAACGACGCCCTCGTCCTCGGCGGTGACTTCCCACTCGCGCCCGTCGGTGACCATGACCTCGATGCGGAGATCACCCTCGGTGTGGGGGAGCGGGCGCGGCTGTCGATCACCTGGGTCCGGCCCGAGGACGTCGATCCCGACCCTCCTCCGACGCCGGACGCCGCCGAGCTCGACGAGCGCCTGGCCGAGACGTTGGACTGGTGGCGGGGCTGGAGCGACAAGGTTCGCCTGGAGGGGCCCGACGCCATCGGGGCCCGGCGGTCGGCGATGGTGCTGAAAGCCCTGACCAATGCCCCAACCGGCGCGGTGGTGGCCGCCGCCACCACCTCGTTGCCCGAGGCGATGGGTGGGTCGCGGAACTGGGACTACCGATTCAGCTGGATCCGCGACTCCCAGTTCACCGTGCGGTCACTGGCCGAGCTGGGTTGCACGGACGAAGCCGCCGGCTTCCGCCGCTTCATCGAACGCAGTGCCGCGGGGGGCGCCGAGTCTCTCCAGATCATGTACGGCCCTGGTGGCGAACGCCGGCTCACCGAGGTGGAGCTGACCGAGCTCGAGGGATACCGGGGCTCGGCGCCGGTACGGGTCGGCAATGGAGCTGCTGGCCAGTTGCAGCTCGACGTCTACGGCGAGTTGCTGGAGCTGGCCTGGCAGTGGCACCAGTTCGGTAGCTCGCCCGACGACGACTACTGGAGGTTCCTGGTGTCGCTCGTGGACATGGCCGCCGACCGGTGGCAGGAACCCGACCAGGGGATCTGGGAGATGCGCGGCCCCCCGCGTCATTTCGTCCACTCCAAGGTCATGTGCTGGGTGGCCCTGGACCGTGGCATCCGCCTGGCCGAGCAATGCATGCGCCGGGCACCCACGCGCCGGTGGGCATCGGTGCGCCAGGAGATCCGCGAGGCGGTCGACGAGCACGGCTACGACGCCGAGTCGGCGACGTTCGTCCAGGCGTTCGACTCCACCGACCTCGACGCCGCCCTCCTGCTCCTCCCGTCCTACGATTTCGTGGAGTATCACGACGAGCGCATGGTTGGCACCGTCGCCGCATTACGTGCCCGCCTCGACCACGACGGCCTCCTTCGCCGCTACCACGCCGCCGACGGCGTCGAGGGGAAAGAGGGCGTCTTCGTGGCCTGCACGTTCTGGTTGGCGGAATGCCTGGCCCGCCAGGGCCGGGCGCACGACGGGAGGGAGGTGTTCGACCGGGCCATGGCGACCGCCAACGACCTGGGCCTGTTCTCCGAGGAGTACGACCCGGGGTCCGACCAGCTCCTGGGCAACTTCCCCCAGGGCCTGTCGCACCTGAGCCACATCGCCGCCGCCATCGCCCTGAGGGCGGCGCACGACGACGAGTGAGCCTCAGGTGGGATCTCCACCGTTGTCGGGTGGCCTTGGCACGACCGAAAAGGCGCCCCGCGCTTCGAGC
>JBBSHU010000162.1:0-5235 GCA_038232455.1 Acidimicrobiales bacterium | reverse complement strand
GCCCTGGCCTTCGGCGCAGTGACCCAGTGGCTGAAGCTCGAGGCTGTGCTCGGCGCGTTCATCGCCGGGATCCTCGTCGGCCAGGTCAAGCGCTTCGACGAGCGGGCCCGCCACATCTTCGAAATGGTCGCCCTCGGGGTCTTCGCACCGGTGTTCTTCGCAGCGTCGGGCCTGCGCGTGGACCTGGGCCAACTGGCCAAGCCCAAGGTGCTCGGCGTGGGCCTGGTCGTGCTGGCCATCGCGATCATCGGCAAGTTCGTGGGCGCCTACGCCGGGGCCCGGGCCAGCCGCCTCGGGCACTGGGAGGCACTATCGCTGGGCGCGGGCATGAACGCACGCGGGGCCATGGAGATCATCGTGGCCACCATCGGCCTCAGCAAGGGCATCCTCACGCCCGAGATGTACTCGATCATCCTCATGGTGGCCATCGTCACCTCCCTCATGGCTCCGCCGATCCTGCGTTGGACCCTGAGCCACGTCGAGCTCACCGAGGAGGAGAAGGAACGCCTGGCGTCCGAGGACAGGCGCCGGGAGAGCTTCGTGGCCAACCTCAAGCGGGTGCTGCTGCCCGTGCGCAACCAGGGTGAGTCCGACATCGCCGCCAAGGTCGTGGGCCTTCTCGTGGCCGAGGAGGACGTGGAGGTGACCAGCCTCTACCTGCAACCGGACGGTGCCAAGGAGGCCGTCAAGGACGTAAAGGAGAGTATCGATGCCCAGGTCGGGGGGACCAGCCGGACCGTGATGAAGGAGGAGAGGACCAACCCGTCAAAGGTCATCCTCACCGAGGCGAGCAAGGGTTACGACCTGCTGGTGCTGACGGCCACCGAACGTCGCAGCGGTGATGGCTCGATGTTCGAACGCTTCGTCGACGACGTCATCCAGGAGTCGCCCTGCTCTCTGCTGGTGGTGAGTGTGCCCGACGGCGACGACAACGACCACCGTCTCGACCATCTTCCCGGCGGCCACATTCTGGTCCCCACCTCCGGAAGTGAATCCGACCGCTTCGCCGCCGAGGTGGCGTTCGCCGTCGCCGCCCGCCACGACACCGTCGTCGACATCGTCCATGTGGTCAGCGGCCCCCAGCACACCAGCCGCATGGGCGGTAGCGATGCCATCATGCATGCGGTCGAGATCGGTGAGGACGTGGTGGCCAAGATGGCCGAGCTGGGCCGCTCCATGGGGGCGACCGTGAACACCGATGTGTTGGTGGCCGATCACCCCGAGAACGCCATCGTCGAGCGCGCCGGCCGGCGGGCCGACCTGGTGGTGCTGGCCAGCAGCCGCAAGCCCGTCACCCAGCGGGCCTTTTTCGGCCATCGCATCGACTACGTGGTCGGCAACGCTCCCTGCCCGGTGATCGTCGTCAGTGCCCGCTGAGAGGAACGACGTGGCCGACGGTCGTGACCCGATGAAGCCGCCCGACGCCGACGACCGCCCGGCCTCCAAGGGGGAACGGGCCGGACACCGCCAGGACATCATCGCCCGGACGACGACGCTCTGCCTGCACATCGCCGAGGACATTATCTACGCCCTCACCGCTCTCCTGCTCACCGCCGGAGCCCTCGTCGTGCTCGGCCAGGCCGTCTACCAGTTCTCGACCGAGGTGTCCCACGGTGTCATCCATTCCGTCGAGCTGACGCTCAACTCCTTGCTCATCGTGTTCATCCTGGTGGAACTGCTGAGCGCGGTGCGCTCAGCGATCACCGAGCACAAGTTGATCGCCGAGCCATTCCTGCTCGTCGGCATGCTGGCCGCCATCAAGGAACTGGTCGTCGAGTCCACCTTCCGCATCTCCACCCAGAAGCCGACGGACGTGGCCTGGAGGATGGGCGTGCTCACCGGTGTGGTCCTCGCGCTGGCCCTCGCCACTCTCGTCATGCGCCGCCGCGAGCGCGAGCCCGAAGAGCATCCGGAGTGACCGGCTGACATACTCCGTAGTGCGAGGGCGTCTCGCGGCGAAGGGAGAACACATATGGCGTTGACCTGGCCCATCGAGAGAGAGGGACAGCCTTCCCCTGGCCCGTTGTTGAAGGAGCCCATCAAGACCGTCCAATATCTGCTGCGCCAGCACGGCAGCGCCAACGTGGTCGTCGACGGCATCTTCGGCCCTAAGACCGCCGCCGGGGTGCGCGACTTCCAGACCGCTCACCACCTCGGCGTCGACGGCGTGGTGGGAAACCAGACCTGGCCGGCCCTCATCGTCCAGGTGAAGAAGGGGAGCCAGGGCGAAGCGGTTCGAGGAGTGCAGAGCCAGTTCCAGGCTCGGGCGGGTGAGCCGGGACGTGGGCTTCAGGTCGACGGGATCTTCGGAGCCAAGACCGACGATGCCGTGCGGGCCTTCCAGCGGGCCGAAGGCCTGGGCGTCGACGGGATCGTCGGGCCCATCACCTGGAACGCCCTCGTCAACGGAGCCCTCGCCGGCTGAGCCGAGTTACTTCTTGGGTCGGTAGACGGACGCCAGCCGCTTCTCGTCGAACCCGGGCGAGGTCTCGCCGGCGTGGATGTATCTGAAGAGGGCGGCGGAAAGCACCGCCGACAGGGCCGAGGTGACGACGTCGAGAACCAGGAGGCCGGCGATCATGACGGTCCAAGCCCCCGTGCTGCCGACGGTGAGCCAACCCAGCAGGGCGGCGGCCCCGACGAGGGGAGCGAGGACCACGAACACGGCCAGTCCGACGGTCGTCTGAGCCGCCAGCTGGACACCCCAACGGGAGCGGACCAGGTGTGCGCTCTGGCGGACGGCGCTCACCGCGCTCTGCGGTCGTTCGAACAGGATCACCGGGATGGCGAGAAACGTGGCGAAGTCCCACGCCGCATCGATGAGGTCGCCCACCCACCGTCCCGGCTCCCGGAGCACCGACAACGAGAGGGTGAGGGTTCGCTCCAGGGCCCGGAGGAACCCGTAGGCGATCAGGGTGTGGAGGCGGCGAGTGGCCAGCCGCCAGCCCTCGTCGAGCCCCGGTTCCCCACCGGCGAGACGTCCTCGCGCCGCACCGACGATCACCGCTTCGGAGACGACGGCGAGCGTGTGCACGACGAAAAGCAACGGCAGGGACCGCACGGCGACGATGAAGGCGGTGCCACCGAAGGCCTCGTCGACTCCGCCCCAGGCGAGGATGTCGGCGCCCACGGCCAAGGCGCCGAGGACGAGGGCTGCGAACGAGGCGAGTAGGAGTGAAGGGACGGCGGACAGGACCGACCAACAGCTACCGGCCAGTGCCCATCCCGCCTTGAGCGCCCCCCACGCCGAGCGCTTCTGCGGTTTACCCTCTTGGGCGCCCGGCCCCGCGGCGCCGCCATCCACCGGCAGTTCCATGACGCGATTGTACGGGACGGGCGTTGCGGAACGCCGGGGAGAGGAGCAACGTCACCGTGGATGTTCAATTGCCCGGCCAGCGCCTGGTGCTGATTCCCGTCTCCGCCGAGCACCTTCCCGAACTGCGGCGAATGCTCCTGACGCCCGAGGTGCGGCGACGGTGGGGCGCCGAGGCCTCGTCGCCGCAGTGGCCCTTCGACGACCCCTCGGCGACCCGATTCGCCATCGTCGTCGACGATGCGGTGGTCGGCATGGTCCAGTACGGCGAGGAGGACGAACCGATGTACCGCCACGCCTCCATCGACATCTTCGTCGACCCGGCGGCCTCGGGCCGGGGTGTCGGCCGAGACGCCGTAGCCACGCTCGCCCGTCACCTGGTGCACGACCGGGGCCACCACCGCGTCGTCATCGACCCGGCGGCCGACAACGAGCCGGCCATCCGCTGTTACGCAGCGGTGGGGTTCCGCCCGGTGGGAGTGATGCGCAGCTACGAGCGCGACGCCGACGGCGGTGGTTGGCACGACGGCCTGCTCATGGACCTACTCGCCGACGAGCTCGACTCCTAGAAGGGCCCGCTTGCGCTGCTCGAGGAAGCGGCGCTCGGTGGCGTTGCCGACGAGGGCGAGTGCGGCGGCGTATGCCTCGGCGGCCTCGTGGCTGCGGCCGAGGCGGCCCAACAGGTCGGCCCGGGTGGCGTGGAACAGGTGATACCCGTCGAGGTCGAGGGAATCGACGGCGGCCAGTGCCGTGGCCGTTCCGTCCACCTCGGCCACGGCGACGGCCCGGTTGAGGGCGACGACCGGGGTGGGCGATTGCGCCAGCAACTGATCGTACAGCTGGAGGATCTGGCCCCAGTCGGTGTCGGCGGCCGTTGCCGCGTCGCTGTGCACGGCGTTGACGGCGGCCTGCAGTTGGTAGGGACCCGGTTCGTTGCGACGGAGGCACGCGGCGACCAGGGCCTGGCCCTCGCTGATCAATGACCGGTCCCAGCGCGACCGGTCCTGGTCGCCCAGCAGGACGAGTGAACCGTCGGGCGCGGTGCGGGCAGCCCGGCGAGCGTCGGTCAGCAACAGGAGGGCGAGGAGGCCGGCCACCTCGGGTTCGTCGGGCATGAGGTCGGCGAGGAGCCGGGCCACCCGGATGGCCTCGGCACACAGGTCGGACCGAACGAGGTCGTCGCCAGTGGTGGCGGTGTAGCCCTCGTTGAAGACCAGGTAGACGACGGCCAACACCGGCCGAAGGCGATCGGGAAGCTCGGCATCGCTGGGGACGCGGTACGGGATGGCGGCGGCCCGGATCTTGCGCTTGGCCCGCACCAGGCGTTGGGCCATGGTGGCCTCGGGGACCAGGAAGGCCCGGGCGATCTCGTCGGTCTGGAGGCCGCCGAGCAGGCGGAGGGTCAACGCCACCTGGGCGCTGGTGGCCAGGGCGGGGTGGCAGCACGTGAAGATCAGGCGGAGACGGTCGTCGTACACGGGTCCCACCTCCGGGGGCCTGTCACGGTGATGAACGAGCACGGACTGCGCGTGGCGGTCGTCGCGCGACGCCTCCCGTCGCAGCCGGTCGATGGCCCGGTTGCGGGCGGTGGTGACGATCCAGCCACCCCGGCTTGGGGGAATCCCGGCTGTGGGCCAGCGCTCGAGGGCCACGACGAAAGCTTCCTGGACCGCCTCCTCGGCGAGGTCGATGTCACCGAAGAGGCGGACCAGGGTGGCCACGGCCCGACCGAACTCCTCTCGGAAGGTCCGGTCGACGACGGAGGCGTCGGTGGCGGGCACGACGGCCTCGAGCTCAGTCCGCCTGGAAGGGGCGGACCTCGACGGGGCCCTCGCAGGCGGTCGCGGCCTTGGCCGCCCACGCCAGAGCAGCGTCCAGGTCGGCGGCCTCGATGATCCAGAACCCGCCCAGCTGTTCCTTAG
>JBBSHU010000161.1:0-5387 GCA_038232455.1 Acidimicrobiales bacterium | reverse complement strand
GTCATACACGAGTACGAACTCGTCGCGGCGTGACGATCGATTTCTGGCACCCGACAGGGCGCGAGGGAACCCGTGCCGAACCCGTCAGCGGAAGTCCCAGCCGACGGTGAAACCGTGGCGGAGGACGAGGTAGGCGAGGACGTCGACGCGCTCAGCGAGGGTCCAGCTCTCGACGTCGTAAGCGTCGACGGCGAAGAGGGCAAGACTGCTCGAAGTGGCGGGCGTGGTACGGGAGCGGTAGACGATGGCGTCGAGCTCGTCCCACCAGCGGCGGACCGCATCAGCCAGGCGATGGCAGGTGTCCCAGACGGCCGGGTGCTGGCCCGTACTGATCTGGTCGTCGACACGGAGCACGTCCAGGTTCTGCTCAGTGCGCAGGTCGAATACCCGCAGGGGCCGGGCGGCGACAAGTCGCACGAGATGGTGTTCGGCGTGATCTGACGGGAGGAGCAGCCCGCTGTCCCGATACCTCTCGCGTGCGGCGCCGACCAGGCTCCGGCCGCCGTAACGGACTCGGAACCCGCCCGATGCGGGGTCGAACCGGTGACGGGGGTCCGCAAAGCCGTCGCAGCTCCACGCCGCCGGTGCGGTGTCATCGATGCGCCACAGCTCGGTTCCCGCTGGGAGACGGTGCCGGCGCAGCCCGACCGGTCGTCGGGCGGGGAAGGGGTCGAAGTAGGCCGCCGGAAGGTCAGGCACCGACGGCGGCCAGCAGCCGCCACGCCGACTCGGCCAGCGCCGGCCGGCCGAGCGCCTCAGCGATCGACAGGCCGTCGAGGTCGTTCTGGGCGAGCCGTAGCACCCGGTCGATGGCGAAGGGGTCGGTGGAGAAGCGAGCGACGACTTCGAGGATGCGGGGCAGGTCCGGCCGCCGGCGGTCGCCGTCGAACTGCCAGCTGGGGAACCACGTCTGGTTCCCGACAGCGGCGCCGATGAGCTTGCCCCGGGTGCGTAGCCGGTGGACGGCTTGGGGCGAACCGAGCCCGAGCAACGCCTGCACCCTCGGGGTCGGCAACGAGCCGTCCACGAAGTCGCGCACCACCGCGCCGCGCCGTTGGTCATTCAGAGACGCTGCGGCGACCAACTGCAGTCGCCCGGACGGCGACATCGGCGCCTCGAGGAGGGCGTCGAGCACCTGGGCGAAGGCCGGGTCGCGTAGGGCTCGGGCTTCAACCTGTTGGGCGAGGGGGGCAGCGGCGACCGGCACAACCTGGAGCATAGCACCTCCACCCTCGTATCGAAACAATCGAAACATGCCTGCCGGCGGGCAGCGGTATGACGGGGACCATCAAGGTCACATAGACAATCCCGGGCTGCGTCGCCCCCAACGGGTACTCAGGACAGCGCCCCTGGCTAGGCAGGCCTAGGCAGGAAGGACCACGGTCTTGAGCACGGTGCACTCGTCGATGGAATAGCCGAGGCCCTCCCGGCCGATGCCGGAGTCGGCTTTGCGGCCGCCGAAGGGGAAGTGGCCCACGCCATGGGCGGGAGCGTCGTTGATCGTCACCTGACCACACTCCAGGACCCGGGCCGTTCGCCAGGCGCTTTGGAGGTTGGAGGTGAACACGGCTGAATCGAGGCCGTAGCGAGAGCGGTTGGCGACCTCGATCGCCGTCTCCAGATCCGGCACCGGGAGAATCGTGAGGACGGGTCCGAATGTCTCCTCCCAGGCGATGTCGGCTTCCAGGGGGACATCGGCGAGGACGGTGGGCTCGTGATAGGCGTCGTGGAAGTCACCCCCGGCGAGCAGCCGTGCCCCCTTGCCGACGGCGTCGTCGACCAGTTCGTGCACGCGCGCGGCGGCCTTCGCGTTGACCAGCGGCCCCACCTTCGTCGTCTCGGCTCGAGGATCTCCGACGGGCCATCGCTCGGCTTCGGTGAGCGCCCGCTCCACGTACTCCTCGTAGACCGGCTGCTCCACCAGGACGCGGCTGATGGCGTCGCAGCGCTGGCCGGCGTTCTTGAACGCTCCCAGCGCCGTCTTGGCGACGGCGAGATCGAGGTCGGCGTCGGCCAGGACGATCCCGGCTGCGTTGCCCCCGAGCTCCAGATGCATGGGCTTGGGACCGGCGCCCGCGGCGATGGCCCGGCCCACCGCCGTGGAGCCCGTGAACGAGATCATCGACACGTCGGCGTGGGACGCCAGCAGGTCGCCGATCTCGCTGCCTGGCCCGGTGATGACGTTCAGCACCCCTGGCGGCAGCCCGGCTTCCTCGAAGAGGCGGGCGAACAAGACAAGCGGGATCGGGGCCTCGGACGGTGCCTTGGCGACGACGGTGTTCCCGGCCGCCAGGGCGGGGATGATCTTGGACGCGGCCAGGTACAGCGGGTAGTTGAACGGCCCGAAGGCGGCGACCGTCCCCACCGGCTCTCGCAGGACGACCGCCGACTTGCCGATGCTGTCGGACATCCAGTCGCCGGGGATGTACTCCCCGAAGATCTTGCGGACCTCCTCGCGGACGAGCCCGAGACGCTCCCGGGTCGCCTTCACCTCCGAGCGGGCCTGCTCCGAGGTCTTGCCGAGGTCGGCGACGATGGCGCCGACGAAGGCCTCCGCCTCCTCATCGAGGATCTTCGCGGCGTGTTCGCAGATCTCCAGGCGGTGGGCCGCGGGCATGGCGCGGAAGTCGTCGCGGGCCTCACGGGCGGCGGCGATAGCCTCTTCGACGTCCTCGCCGGACGCCTTCGCCGCCCTGGCGATCACACTGCCGTCGATGGGGGAGCGAACCTCGAAGCTGTCGTCCTTGGCCGCCGTTCGCCACCCGCCGGCCACGAACAGGTGCAGGTCGGGAACATCGGATTCCGACCGCACGGCCGGCCCGAAGAGCTCGTGCACATCGACGCGGACCTCGCCGCACATTTCGACCTTCATGGCGCCACCTTCGGTCAGTCGCGTTCGGGGATGTTGTCGGCCAGCTGGGCGGCCAGCTCGGGATCGCCGTCCTCGACAGGTTCGTACTCCTTGACGCTGTCGATCGACTTGCCCATCGCCGCATCGGCCTCCCGTTCGACGATGATCTCGACCAGGGCAGGGACGCGGGCCTCCTCGCTGGCCTGGATCGCCCATTCGATGGCCGGCCTGATGTCGTCGGGCTCGCTCACCCGCCGCCCCAGCGCGCCCATCGCCTGCATGACGCCGACGTGGTCCATGCCCAGGGCGCCGTTGGGGCCCTCGTAGCCGATGTCGACGCCGAAGTTGATGTCGTACTGGTACTTCTCGGGCTGGCGGATCAGGCTCATGTACCCGTTGTTCAGCATCACCAGGACGAAGGGCACCTGGTGCTGCACGGCGACGGCCACCTCTTCCATGAGGAAGCCGAAGGAGTAGTCACCGACCACACCGACGACAAGGTTGTCGGGTCGGGCCAGCTTGACGCCGATGCAGGCGGGAACCTCCCAGCCCAGCGGACCGGCCTGCCCGCAGCACAGGTAGTGCCGAGGCTTGTAGGTCTTCTGGAACTGGCCGCTCCAGATCTGGTAGAGGCCGATGGCGGTGACGATGATCTCGTCGCCGTCGAAGAGGTCGTTCATCTCCTTGAAGGCCCTCTGCGGCTTGATCGGCACATCGTCGAAGTCGAGCTTGCGGAGCATCGTCGAGCGCAGCTCGTAGACCCGTTCCACCCAGGGCCCCGGGTCGCGCGCCGGTGTCGTTTCGCGAGCGGTCTCCAACAGGGCCTCGAAGGCCAGCTTGGCGTCGGAGACGATGCCCAGGTGGGGCCGGAAGACCCTGCCGATCTGTCCCGGCTCGATGTCGATGTGGACGAACGTCCGCTCCCCCCGGTAGACGTCGAGGTCACCCGTGTGGCGCTCGGCGAAGCGGGCCCCCACGGCGAGGACGAAGTCACTCTCAAGGAATAGTTGGTTGGCGTAGCGCTGGCTCGTCTGGATGCCGACGATGCCGGCGTAGAGGGGGTGGTCCTCGGGGATGGAGCCCTTGGCCATGTAGGTGGGCGTCACCGGCACCTGGAGGTACTCGGCCAGCTCCATGAGCGCGTCCGAGGCGTCGGAGATGATGGCCCCCCCGCCGGGCATGAGCATCGGCCGCTCGGCGGCCAGCAGCATCTCCATGGCCTTGCGGATGGCGGCGGCATTGGGGCTCGGGGGCTCCACGGGCAGCCGCTGGTCGAGCTCAGGGTCGTAGTCGACCTCCTGTTCCTTGGTGATGTCGAGGGGGAGGTCGATGAGCACCGGTCCCGGCCGGCCGCTGCGGGCGATGCGGAACGCCTCTCGGAACACCCACGGGATCTGCGCCGTCTCCTTCACCTGCACCGACCACTTGGTGACGGGCTTGGCGATCTCGACGATGTCGACGGCCTGGAACGCCTCCTTGTGGAGCAGGTGGGTGGGGGCCTGGCCGGTGATGCAGATGATGGGGATCGAGTCGGCCCACGCCGTGTAGAGCCCGGTGATCATGTTGGTGCCCGCCGGGCCCGACGTACCGATGCAGATGCCGACGCCGCCGGTGACCCGGGCCAGGGCGTCGGCCGCGTGGGTGCCACCCTCCTCGTGCCGCACGGCGATGTGGCGGATCTTCTCGGACTTGCTGAGGGCCTGGTAGAGGGGGAGGATCGCCGCGCCCGGGATCCCGAAGACGAACTCGACGCCCTCGTCCTCCATGATCTGGACCGCCGCCTCCATGACCTTCATGCGCTGGATGCCGTCAACCGGCGGCTGAGGCTGGTCGTCGTTGGCCATTGTCAGGCGATCCCCTCGGTGGCTTCGCCGATCTTGTGCTGGGCGGCGTCCTCGATGCAGGTGAGCAGGGCGGAGTGGTCGAGGCCGCCCCGGTCCTTGACCTTGAGCTCCTGGAGCATCTGGTCGACCAGCGAGGTGAGCGGAAGGGGCACGCCGGCCTCCCGGGCGGTGGCGAGGGCGATGCCGAGGTCCTTGTGGTGCAACTCGGAGCGGAACCCGGGCTCGAAGTCGTGCTCCAGCATCTTCTCCCGCTTCTGCTCCATGACCTTGGTGCCGGCCAGGCCACCGGAGACGGCCTCGATGATCTTGGCCGGGTCGACTCCTGCCTTCGAGCCGAGGACCAACGCCTCGCTCACGCCCTCGATCACGATGCCGACGATGATCTGGTTGCAGGCTTTGACGATCTGCCCCGACCCCGCGGGGCCGACGTGGGTGGCCGTTCCCAGCGGCTCGAACAGGGGCTTGGCCCGCTCGAAGTCGTCCTCGGCCCCGCCCACCATGAGGGCGAGGTCGCCGCTGATGGCGCCGGGCTCGCCGCCGCTGATCGGTGAGTCGAGCGTGTGCACGCCCTTCTCGTCGGCCTTCTTGGCGATCTCCTTGGTCACGAGGGGGGAGATCGTGCTCATGTCGATCAGCAGGTCACCCTCGCCGGCACCGGCGAGAAGCCCTTCCTCGCCCAAGTACACCTCTTC
>JBBSHU010000160.1:0-5409 GCA_038232455.1 Acidimicrobiales bacterium | reverse complement strand
TCCGGACACCCCGCCCGAACCCTATGCCGGTGGACGAACTATCTGGGTCCTCGGTTCTCCACACCCGCGTCATCGGGGTCCGGGGCGGAAGCCGCCTCGGTGTACCGCCAACAGAGCGACTACGTCAGCGGCCTCCTAGTCAGCGGTGTCACCGGTGAGCAGGTCCTCCTTGGTGCCGTTGGCATCGACGTGGCCGCCCTTGGACGGGTCCAAGGGCGGGTGGGCGCTCTCGGGGGCCGGTGTGCCCGGTGCTGCCTGCGCCGGGGCGGTGGTCGACGACCCCGTCTGGGCGGTGGCCGACGTGTTGACGAGGGCGGCGCCCATGGCGCCGCCGCTGAGGGCGACGCCGGCGAAGGCGGCGCCGATAACGGCCTTTCGAACAGGATTCATTGATTGCTCCTTTGAGGACGGGAACCCGATCTCTTCGGGTCATTCACATCCTGCGGCCGGCCCATGAAGACCGGCTTGGTCCTCGCTGGGAGCCCGCTCATGATCCGGCGGCGCGACCGGCGTGCCGGCTGAACCGGCGACGCCGGCCGGAAGGTGGATGCGGATGGCCGTGCCCTCGCCCGGCGCGGTCACCACGTCGACGGAGCCGCCGTGGGCGGCGACGATGGCCGCCACGATGCCCAACCCCAGCCCGGTGCCGCCGTGGAGGCGTGAGCGGGACTGGTCGGTCCGGTAGAAGCGCTCGAAGACCCGACCCGCCTGTTCGTCGGTCAATCCGGGCCCGTCGTCGGCCACCTCGACCAGCACCGTGCCGGCTGCGTGCCCGAACGCCGTGCCGGCGTCCTCGCCGACGGTGATACGCGCGGTGGTGCCCGCGGGCGTGTGGGCCCGGACATTGGCGAGGAGGTTGTCGACGACCTGGCGCAGTCGGATGGCGTCGCCCACCACCTCGACCGGCAGCGTGGCCCGAAGCTCCACCGGCCACGCCGGGCCGACGGCCCGGGCCGCAGCGGCGGCGTCGGCCACGAGCGCCACCAACTCCACGGGCCGGCGCTCGAGAGGGAGACCCTCGTCGAGGCGGCCAGCAACAGGAGGTCCTCCACCATGTGTCCCATGCGCGCCGACTCCGACCGGATACCACCCATCACCCGGTCGAGGTCCTCGGGATGGTCTCGCGCCACCCGGTCGGACATCTCCGCGTAGGCGGTCACCGCGGCGAGGGGCGTACGCAGCTCGTGTGACGCGTCGGCCACGAAGCGACGAAGGCGTTCCTCGGAGCGACGCAGCTCGGCCTCGGTGGCGTCGCGTTCGGCGAAGGCTCCCTCGATGCGGCCCAGCATGGTGTTGAGGGCGCGAGCCACCTCGCCGACCTCGGTGTGGGCATCCTCGCCGGGAACGCGTCGGTCGAGCTGACCCGCGGCGATGGCGGCGGCGGTGCGCTTGACCTCGCCCAGCGGGCGCAGGCCGACCCTGACCAGCCACCACCCGAGGCCGGTGGCCGCGGCCAGGGCCAAGCCGGTCACGACCAGCTCGATGAGAAGAAGACGGTGCAGCGTGGCTGCGGTGTTGGTGAGGGGGAGGCCGAGGATCAGCTGGCCTCCGTCGGCGAACTGTCCCACCCGCACCCGGAACTCCGGACCGTCGGCCTCGGTGGCGGGCGCGGTCAGGTAGCGGGTCGGCTCACCTGCGTGGCCGCTCTCGAGACCTCCGATGCGGGCAGGCAGCTCGGGTGTCACCGCGGTGCCGCCTGGCAGGTACGCCGGCACCGACGAGACGACCCTTCCTGCGCCATCGCGGACCTGCACGAAGGTACCGGGTGCGGCTCCGGCCGTGGGCTCGTCCGGCCGGGGGCCCCGGTCTCCTGGTGAGTCGTCGGGCCCTCTCGGGCCGCCAGGCCCGCCACCACCGCCCCGGTGCTCGAGGCCCCCGTGGGCGCTTTCCAGCGACTGGTCGACCTGGTCGTAGAGGAAGGACTTCAGGGACCGGTAGGTGACGACGTCGGCCACGGCGAGGGCGACCAGCGCGACCGCCCCGACCGTCAACAGCAGCCGCAGGCGCAGCGACATCTAGTGCCACATCAGGTGCACTACGACCGGGCTGAAGTGATCGGGCTGGGCTCAGACTCACGCAGCGCGTAGCCGGCGAGCCGGTACGTCGCGATCATCGAGGGACCGTGGCGTTCGAGCTTCTTGCGCAGGTAGCTCACGTAGGTCTCGACGACGCTGTTGTCGCCGTCGAAGTCGTAGTGCCACACGTTGTCGAGGATCTGGGACTTCGAGAGCACGCGTCGGGGGTTCAGCATGAAGAAGCGGAGGAGGTTGAACTCAGTGGCGGTGAGCCTGATGGCCTCGTCGCCCCGGTAGACCTCGCGGCTGTCCTCCTCCATGACCAGGTCGCCGAAGCGAAGCTTCTCGTCGGAGGCCGAGTCATCACCCGTGCGGCGCAGGATCGCCCGCACCCGGGCCACGACCTCGGCCAGGGAGAAGGGCTTGGTCACATAGTCGTCGCCCCCGGCCGTGAGGCCGGCGATCCTGTCGTCGACGCTGTCACGGGCGGTCAGGAAGAGCACCGGGACCTTGATGCCGTCGGCTCCCAACCGGCGCGTGACCTCGAGGCCATCGAGGTCCGGGAGCATGATGTCGAGCACGACGAGGTCGGGCGCAGACTCCTGGATCGTGGTCAGGGCGGCCCGCCCGCTGGAGGCCTCCCGGACGTCGAAGCCCTCGTAGCAAAGCGTCGTGGCCAGGGCGTCGACGATGGACGGCTCGTCGTCGACGACGAGGATCTGTTGTTGCTTGTCGGGAACCTTGGTCAACCCGATGCCTCCCTCAAACGCACGTGCTCACAGGGTCGCGTGTGCCGCTCCGGTTTGGCAGTGAGTTGGCTGTGAGCCAGCTGGAGTGATCGGCGACCAGGGCCGCTACATTCTGGGCTGGGTCTCAGCTTCCCCTCAGGCGGCACACGCACAGCGGGCTCACCATGGGGGTCATGGCTTCCGAACCGATTGCGCGTCGGGATGCCGGGCTGCGCCGCGTGGCCCGGATGACCCGCACCGCCGTCGCCGGCGGAGTGGCTGCCACCGGTGTCTTTGCGGCGCTGGCCGCCCACGCCTTCTCGGGAACGACGGCCCAGCAGTCGACGACGCCGGGCACGACCATTCCCGACCAGACGCAGGGTGCCACCCCGAGCTCGCCATCCGTAGGGCAGTCGACCCCCACCACCGTCACCGGAGGCACGACGCGGCGCCTGCTCGACAACGGCACCGAGGCGAGCGCGGAGATAGGCCTCGACTGGAAGGATCCCACCGGTATCGGTACGCGAGCGACTACACCTACTTCTACGTCCTGGAGAACACCCCGAAGGTGCACAACGTGATCGTCCGCACGCTGTGCTCCTGCTGCCGGGCACGGCGAACACGTAGGACAGGGCTCCCGAGACGGTGCCGGTGACCGTGACGGTCACGACGCTGCCAGCGGTGGCCCCGGCCCGGTGACCTCGAACCCGGTCAGGTAGGTGGTCTCAGCGGCCAGGCCGGGCAGGGTGGCGGCGATGGCGGCAGCGGCGCCCGTGGCGGATGCGGTGACGGCGGTACCGGGGGGCACGGGGATGACCTGGCCGTTCGGGGAAGATGCCCGGGCGGTCGGAGCGGTGAACCACGACGAGATCGGTGGCGTAGGCCCAGTGCACGGCGTGGGTGCCGTCGACGACGTTGGCGGGCGAGGCGCCGAGGTAGCCGTTTCCGCTGATGATGAAGTTTCCGCCGGACGTTCATCATCATCGCCGACACCGGCGATCGGGCGACTTTGAACAGCGTGATGGCCGGGTTGCTGTCCAACCTCGGCTAGGTCAGGTCAAAGTGGCATGAAGAAGAAGCGCCGGATGGCGTCGGGTAGCGGCAACGGGACGTCGCCCGAGCCGCCCCAGCCGATGGTGACGCCACCACGCACGTACCAGACGCCGTTGGATGGCCGGAACACGGCGATGTCGGTGGTGCGGTCACCGTTGTAGTCGCCGGGTACTGGGATGTCGCCGACGCCACCCCAGGCGACGGTGATGCCGCGCACGAACCAGGAGCCGGTGGATGGACGGAACACCGCGATGTCCGTGGTGCCGTTGCCGTCGTAGTCGCCGGGAACGGGGATGTCTCCGGTGGTGCCGAAGCCGACGGTGGCGCCCCCCCGGATGTACCAGGTGCCCGTCGAGGGACGGAACACGGCGATGTCGGTGGTGCCGTTACCGTCGTAGTCGCCGGGCACCGGGATGTCGCCGGTGGTGCCGAAGCCGACGGTGGCGCCGTTCCGTACGTACCAGGTGCCCGTCGAGGGACGGAACACAGCGATGTCGGTGGTGGCGTTGCCGTCGTAGTCGCCGGGGACGGGAATGTCGTCCGGACCGCCGAAGTTGGTGCTGAGACCGCCCCGCACGTACCAGGTACCGGTGGATGGCCGGAACACGGCGATGTCGGTGGTGGCGTTGCCGTCGTAGTCGGCGGGCACGGGGATGTCGCCGGAAGTTCCGAAGTTGGTGGTGGTGTCGGCGCCCGAGGATCCGTGCACGTACCAGACACTGGTGGAGGGACGGAACACCGACACGTCGGTCTTGCCGTCGCCGTCGAAGTCGGCGGGAGGCCGTTGGCGGGTGGCCGGCTGGATTGTGGTGGTGGTGGTGGACGGCTGGGTGGTGGTGGTGGTGGACGGCGCACCGGTGCACGCTGCGATGTACACGAACTGGGGACTGCTCAACAGGGTGGCCGATCCCGCGATGATGGCGATCGGTGCAACGTTGCCGGCCGCACCCGGCGCGAACTCGAGCACCTGGTTGCCGGTGGTGTCGATCTGGGCGTTGACCACGAAGAGGTTCCCGGACGAATCCACGTCGATCCCGAGAGGCAGGACGAGACCGGTGTTCGCACCGGAGAGGGTGTTGATCAGGGCGCCACTCGGCAGGGAGTATTCGGTGATCGTGTTGTTGTCGTTCGCCGAGTACAGCGTGTTGCCGTGGATGGCGATTCCCTCAGGTGCTGACCCGATTGCTGACCCGGTGGAGATGGTGAGTATCGGGGCGGCGTTGTCGGGAGAGGCGTAGCTGGAGGGCGTCGGCGGCGCGTACTCGGTCACGGTGTTGTTCGAGTTGGCGACGAAGATGTTTCCCGACGAATCCAGGGCCAGCCCGAAAGGCGAGATGAGCCCGGTGGCGGGTCCGGCGATCACCGCGACAGGAGCCACGTCGTTGACCCCGGCGGCGAGAGGAAGTGAGAACACGGCGATCGACGGAGACCCCGTCAGGCCGCTCCCGAACGGGCCATTCGCCACGTACAGTTTGCCGTTCCGCACCACGATCCCTTGCGGGTTGTTGAGCCCGGGATTGACGCCCGACAGAGTGGCGAAGGGAGCGACATCGCCGCTTGCGCCGGGAGAGTAGACGTTGAGCGTGTTGATGTGCGGCGAGGCGATGTAGGTG
>JBBSHU010000159.1:0-5525 GCA_038232455.1 Acidimicrobiales bacterium | reverse complement strand
TCCAGTTCAAGTCGCACGACCAGGGTCGCTACGAGCAACAGTCCGGCGTTGGCCACCAGATTCGGCTCATCGAAGCTCACGTGAACGCGATCGACGGCGTGCGATACTCGACTCACTGAAAGTGCCTCCCGTGTTTGTGGCTCTGACGACGTCAAGCACCGTCATCGTCGCTGCTCAGGAGGCACTTTCCGCGGATGCGCGGCCGACGGGTCACCTCAGCGAATCGGTGGATCGAGGCTTAGCGAGCGAGCACTGTTTCGAGACAGGTTGTCACGTCGATGCCGACAGGGGCTCGCTACCTTCCAACAGGCTTTTCGATCGGCACATCGCCCGACGTGCCCCAGGGGGTGACGGCGGTGCCGCCGCCGCTGAGGCTGATGTATGACGTCCCGGTGGAGGGCGGAACACGTGTCAACACGGCGATGTCGGGTTTTGCCGTCGCTGTTGTAGTCACCCGGCACGGGAATGTCGCCTGAGGTACCCACGAGGTGACGGTGCTGCCGCCCCGCTCAAGTTGATGTACCAGGTGCCGGTGGAGGGACGGAACACGGCGATGTCGGTTTTGCCGTCGCCGTTGTATCGACGAGAGCCTGGTGGAACCACGTTTGCTGGTAGAGGAACACGTCGTAGGCGCGGTTGGCGTCGCTCTGGCCGGCCACCACGTCGGTGGCGCCTGACTGGAAGGCCACGAAGGCTCCGTCGGCGCTGAGAGAAGCGCCAGGGCTGTCACCGTTGCGGTCGTGGTGGCGCTGGCCGGGGAGTCAGCCCCAAAGCCGTCGGCGTGATGAGTCGTTGCTCGAACCCTTCTGACGGAGCGCCGTCGCCAGGTGGTTGCCATCGCCATGGCGACGACGCCTGGCATCGCCGCATCCCGCCCGTCACCGGCGTCTCGTGCGCCTCGTCGCCCCCGCCGTGATCCCTGTCTGTGCTCTCGCCCGTTGAACTTCCACATCCACATCCACATCGACGACTTCCAGGTCATCTCCGTCAACGGCCAGCCCAGTGACGCCCGCAGCCTTCAGGACCCAGGTACTTCCTGTCCACAGCGAAGTCATTCGCGAACGGTTCACCGAGTTCATTGGCACGTTCTTCACTGCCATCGTCGCCCACCAGGACGCGGGAATGATGGGCCTGATCGAGGTCAGCCTCCGGGCGTCGCGCCCCCTGGGGCGCCGGGCCATGAGCGTTGCCCGCGGTGGGTTACGACCCGCCCGGCTACCCGCCCGTTTGGAGCGTGACGCCCTCTTTGCGGTGGGCGTGGGCTGCGGTGAGCCGCCGTTGCGGGTCGCCGCCGGTGATCTCCATGAACCTGGCGATGGTCTCCTCGGTGCGGGCCTGCTCGAGGCGGATCAGGCCCCGCTCGGCATCGGGAGCGTGCTCGAGCGCCGAATCGAGATTGGCCTCCGACTTCGCCAACCACTTGGCCGCCTGGTTGAGGAACACCGTTGCGTCGTCGGGTCGCTCGGCCGCCATGTCCAGCCGTTGCGCGCCCACCAGCCGCGAGCAGATCCCGCGCATCTGGCGGCAGTAGAACTCGCAGTCGCCACCCGCCGACAGCGCCTTGCCGTAGTTGATGTGGGCCTCTTTGAAGAGGTTGTTGCGATAGTCGGCCTCTGCCGCTTCGATCAGCTCTCGATAGCCGCTCACCCGCCCTCCTCCGGTCGGATCGGATGGGTTCCCGCCCTGGTCCAACCGTACCTCCATCGTGCCTCCACCACACGTCGTCCCGATCCTGGCTGTTTCCGCGGGCGTCGCAACTACAGTGGCCGGGTGGGCCCACGTCGGCGATCATCAGGCCGAACGCCTCGACTGGCGGCGGCGCTCCTGGCTGCTACGGCATCGGTCGGAGCACTGTCAGCCTGCAGTGGCGGCAACGGCCATGCCGGCGGCGGCGTGTCGATCATGGCGCACGACCGGCTCGACTCGACCACGCCGGCGACCTCGTCGACGAGCACCAGCACGAGCTCGTCCACGTCCACCACCGAGGCGCCTCCCCCGGGCCTCGGTCCCGGCGCCAGCGGGCCGGTCGTGGCGAACATCGAACAGAAGTTGGTGAGCTTGCACTACGAGGTAGGGGCGGTCGACGACAGCTACGACGCCGACACCGCCTACGCAGTGATGGCCTTTCAGAAGATCACCGGTATGGAGCGCACCGGTCGGGCGACCGACGACGTGGTTGCCGCCATCACCGCGGCCACGTCGGCACCCCCGCCACTCGTGGCCGGCGGGGGACCCAACCGGGTGGAGGTCGACTTGAGCCGCCAGGTGCTGTTCCTCTACGAAGGCGACAACCTGGCCAAGATCCTCACCGTGTCCACCGGGTCGGGCGAGCGGTACTGCTCGGAGGGCTACTGCCGCAAGGCGATCACCGAGACCGGCGGGTTCAGGGTCTACCGCCAGGCTCACGGCTGGGAGAACGGCCCCCTCGGGTCGCTCTACAACCCCAACTACTTCGACGGCGGCATCGCCATCCACGGCGCGACCTCGGTTCCCGCGTCGCCCGCCTCCCACGGCTGTGTCCGGATCCCGATGCACGCGGCCGAGTGGTTCCCGGCGCACACCCCGTTGGGAACCCCCGTCTACGTGGCCGGGCCCGATGGTGTCCCCGCACCACTGCCGCCTCCGCCGCCGGACACGGTTGTCCCCGCCGACACAGTGCGCCCCCCGGTCACGTCACCGACCACCACAGCTCCCGCCGCCCCCACCACGACCGCACCCGGGGGTTTCCATCTCTTCGGACCGCAGAGCCCCTGAGGGTGGGGGTTGGGCTGCGCCTGAAGGACCCGAGTTCCCGCCGCCAGCGAACTCAGTCCTCGTAGCCGGCGTAGCCCGTCTGCTCGAGCTCTTCGGCCAGCTCGGGCCCGCCCGAGGCCACGATGCGCCCCGCCCGCAGTACCGACACGCGGTCGGGGAGGAGCTCGCGCAGCAGGCGGCTGTAGTGGGTGATCACCAGCACGCCAAGGTCCTGTTCGGTCGTGAGGGCCTCGACCCGGCGGGCAACGATACCGAGGGCGTCGACGTCGAGCCCGGAGTCGATCTCGTCGAGGACGGCGATGCGGGGCCCGAGGACGGCCATCTGCACCGTCTCGTTGCGCTTTTTCTCCCCACCCGAAAGGTCGACGTTCATGGCGCGCGTGAGCAACGTGTCGGAGAGGCCGGCCCGACCGGCCTCGGCCACGACCTGCTCCCGGACGGCGGCGAAATCCCGGCCCCGGGCGGCAAGGGCCTCGGCCAGGGTGTCGGCCAGCGAAACGCCGGGCACCTCGATGGGGTACTGCATGGCGAGGAACAGGCCGGCCAGGGCCCGCTGCCACGTCGGCAGCCCCAACAGGTCGACACCGTCGAGGGTGACGGTGCCGCCCGTCACGTCGTAGCCGGGGCCGCCCATGATCACGTGGGCCAGGGTCGACTTCCCCGAGCCATTGGGTCCCATGACGGCGTGCACCTGGCCCGAGGACACCTCGAGGTCGACCCCGCGCAGGATCTCCTTGCCCTCGGCCGTCGCCCTGAGGCCCGAAACCACCAGTGTGCTCATCGGTCGCTCTTTCTGACCCCAAGAAGGGGGAGGGGGGTCATGGGAGGTCCACCATGACATCGTCGCCTTCGACGGCCACGTCGTACACCGGGACGGGCCGGGTGGCCGGGAACGACTGGGGCTCGCCGGTCTTCAGCGAGAAGGTGCTGCCGTGCTTCCAGCACTCGATCTCGCAGGTGTCGGGCCAGACCTCGCCCTCGGAGAGCGAGAAGTCGGCATGGCTGCACCGGTCACCGACGGCGTAAAAAGCGTCGTCGATGCGTACGAGAGCGATGCGGTGGGCGCCGATGTCGAAGCGACGGGCCGTCCCGGGTGCCATCTCGTCGACGCGGCACAGCCGTTCACGTTGGCCCATCTCAGGCCTCCCGGCTGGCCAGGCGCCGAGCCACCGTCGAGCGCAGGCCGGCCACGAACGAGGGGGTCGGAAGCTGGTCGATCACCTCGCCGAGGAAGCCCAGCACGATCAGGCGCTCGGCGACATCGGGGGGTACCCCCCGGCTCTCCAGGTAGTAGCGCTGCTCGTCCTCGACGGGACCGACGGCGGAGGCGTGGCTGCAGCGCACGTCGTCGGTCTCGATCTCCAGGTTGGGAACCGACTCGGCACTTGCCCCTTCGGACAGGACCAGGTTCCGGTTCGTCTGGAAGGCGTTGGTGCCCCGCGCCTCTTTCCGGACCCGGATCAGCCCGGAGTACACCGACCGGCCCCGGTCCTGCACCACTCCCTTGAAGAGCAGCTCGCTGGTGGAAGAGGGGGCGGCGTGGTCCTGCAGGGTCCGGAAGTCGTGCATGCGATCGCCGTCGGCGAAGTAGGCCGCGGTGAGGTAGCCGGTGCCCCCCTTCCCCACGATGCGCGAGTCGGTGCGGACCCGGGCGTAGCACCCTCCCAGGGCGACCATCGAGGAACGGAGCGTGGCGTCGCGACCCACCGAGCTCACCTGGTAACCGATCTGCCAGACCTGGGGCCCGAGATCCTGGACGTTGACGTAGCTGAGGCGCGACGCGTCGCCGGCTCGCAGTTCGACGACGGGGTCGATGAAGGCGGCCACGTCGGCCGAGCCCTGGTGTTCGACCACCGTCACGCTGCTGTCGGGGCCGGTCTCGACGATCGTCCGGGGGAAGGCGGCCACTCCGCTGGTGTCGAGCCAGTGGAATACAAGGACCGGGAGCTCCACGTCGAGGCCCGGTCGCACCCGGACTACGACCGGGCCGGGGCCGAAGGCGAGGTTCAGCTCCCCGAAGGCGTCGGCGCTGCCGACTTCACCCAGCACGGCGTCGCCGTCGGCCAGGGTCGAGCCGTCGGCCACGACCAGGCCCTCGGCGGCCAGGGCCGGATCCACTTCGATGTGGGAGACCCGCCCGTTGCGGACGATGACGAGAGCAGCCCTCGGCCCGGCGGCGGCCACGGCCGGAGCCAGGGCATCGGGCACGACGGCGCCCGCGGGGGCATCGATCGCCGAAGCCGGAGCCGGTGCATAGGCGTCGAGGTCGAGGTCGGCCACCCGGCTGTACCGCCAGATCTCCTCGGCGTCGGTGGGCAGCGAAAGGGAGGCGAAACGATCAGCCGCCGCCGATCGCTGGTCTCGCAGCCAGTCCGGGCCCGCCAGGGCGGCAGCATATTCGGGGGTGAATCGGCTCAGAGGGGACCTTTCGCCAGCGCTTTGGGAGGCAGAGCGTCGAGGAGCGACCAGGGGGAAACCGGTCAGGGCGAGTCTACCGCCGCTTCGGGCGCCCTCAGCGGGGCGGGCGTGACCTCGTCGGGTCGACCGCCGCTTTCGCCTCGCCGTTGGTGGACGTCGGGTCCTTGGTGGCCCTGGGGGACCCGCTGAACTCGGGAAGGCGGGGAGGGCGGCGCACCTGGTGGCCGGCGGCCTCGTCGACCAGGCGACCGACCTCGGCGCCGTCGATGGTCTCGTTCCGGAGAAGGGCACTGGCCACCGCGTCGAGGCCGGAGCGGTGGCGCCGCAGGACCTCGCGGGCCCTGTCCTCCTGC
>JBBSHU010000158.1:0-5529 GCA_038232455.1 Acidimicrobiales bacterium | reverse complement strand
CGGCGGCCGGCCCGCCGGCCCCGAGGCTCAGGACGTCCTGGCCGTTCTGGTAGCCGGAGGTGATCCGAACGGTGGCGGAGGAGAGATTACCGCCGCGGGCATTGGTGACGGTGACGCCCGGGTCGATGACCGCCGGGGGGTCGGCGGCGGGGTAGGCCAACGAACTGGCCGTAGTGATCACCACGGGGGCGTCGTTGACTACGGGCACGGGAATGTCGCCGCTGGTACCCCCGGACGCCGAGGTGGTGCCCCCGCCCGACAAGGACACGTACCAGGTGCCGGTGGTGGAGGGCCGGAACACGGCGAAGTCGGTCTTGCCGTCGCCGTTGTAGTCGCCGGGCACGGGAACGTCGCCGGTGGTGCCCCACGACATCGCCGTGGTGCCCCCGCCCGACAAGGCCACGTACCAGGCACCGTTGGAGGGTCGGAACACGGCGAAGTCGGTGGTGCCATCGCCGTTGTAGTCGCCGGGAAGCCCGGCGAGGATCAGACTGCGCCGGGTGCTCGGCCCGCCGTAGAGATCAAACCTGAACGGCCACCGGTGGCCGGATGAGACCGAGGACCTCGTCGAGGGCCACGGGCTCACCGTCGCGGTCCCACCACCGCTGCTCGCAGCGCACGCAGGCACGAAGCGTGACGTCGGCGTCGCGCAGGTGCAACCGGATCTCGCTCAGGTCCACGCAACACGTGGGACACATCATGTGCACTCCCCTTCTTCGTAAGCCCTCCCAGGCTGTGCTTCGTATCGACGCCCCGAGGCCGCGACTTGAGACATTTCTGAAGATTTCTCGCCGGGTGGTGGCGTCAGGTGGCGAGGAGCACGATCACGGTGAAGGCATTGAACGCCGCGTGGGCCCAGATTCCGGGGCCGAGGCGGTCGCTGCGGACGGCCATGACGGCGAGGACCACACCGAAGGCGAACAGGCTGACGACCAGGACCGCACCCCCGGCGCTCGCACCCTGGAAATGGGCCAGCCCGAACAGCACCGAGGACAGCGCTATCGCCACCGCATCGGGCATCCGTATCCTCAAGCCCCGCAACAGCAGGCCCCGGAAGAACAGCTCTTCGACGACCGGTGCCCCGATGACCACGAAAACGACGAGGCCTACCAGGCCGATGCCGTGGGCCTTGCGCACCAGGTCGGTGGCCTCCTGGGAGACGTGGGGGTGACCGACCAGGGGGGCGAGGAGAAGGGAAATGAGGCTCACGAGGCCGACCTGGGCCACCACCCCCACGATCGGTCCCACCACCGCGTCGAGGGGGCGAATGCGCAGGCCGAAGTCGGCAGCCAGTTGGCCGGAGCCGTGGGCGCGCGACGCCCACACTGCGGCACCGGCCAGACCCACCCACAGGCCTACCTGGTCGAGAGCCAGGCCGCCGAGGGAAAGATCCTTCTCCCCCGTCACCGCCAGCCAGAACCCCGCAGCCAGGCTTGACAGCAGCAGGCCAACGAAGAGCCCGACTCCGGCGTAGGTCACACCCCAACGTACGGGCGACGTGTCTGTGCCGACCTCGCCAGCACGACTTTCCCGGTGCCCTGACGCGGCGCGTCGACTCATCGGAGGTTCCACACCCCCAAGGGTATGAGGCGGGCCCGAATCAGGTGACGTCGCGGCGAATCAGGAGCTGCGCGCCGGCGATGGAAAACGCCAGGCAATAGGCCACGAGCACCAGGGCCGCTCCCCAAGCCGGCAACAGAGACCCGTTCTGGAGTGTCTCGCGGGTCAATCCCCGAGCGGCTGCGCCCGGTAGCCACTTTCCCACCGAGGGCACCACACCGACGAGAATGTTCTCGAGTACGAATTCCCAGACGAGTGCGCCCACGATGGCCGCGACCTGGTTGCGGACCAGGGCGCCGACACCCACCCCGATGACGCCGAACAGGGCGGTCCCGGCGATCCCCAACAGCATCACGGCCCCGACGTCGGAGCTGAGCAGGGAAACGCCGACGTCCTTGGCCGCCAGCCACGGCCAGGCCACGGCGACAGTGATGACCGAGGCCAGCAGGCCCAAGGCCCCGGCGGCGACAACCATGGCGATGAGCTTGGCCACCACGACGCGCGGGCGTCGGGGTGTGACCAGGAAGGTCTGGGTGATCGCGCCGTGGCGGATCTCGCCGGTCACGGCAAGGATGCCGAGGACGAGGGCGAAGATCCCGGCCGTGCCACCGCTGCCGAAGATGTTGCGCGCGCTCGCCGCGCTCCCGAGCGCCGGCGACCCGGAGTTGCCCGCCGTCAGGATGCCTGCGACCACGCCCAGGATGGTGAACGCCGCCACCGCCGCGCACAGGCCGAAAAAGACGCGCGTGGTGCGCAGTTTGAGCACCTCGGCGCGAACCAATGAGATCACGGCTGACCGACATCGGAGCTGGTCAGCTGGAGGAAGACGTCTTCGAGGTTCGACCCGTCGGTGGTCATCTCGAACACGGGTACGCCGGTGTCGGCCACCATCCGGCCCACGTCCCGGGCGTCGCTGCCGGTGACGACCACGGCATCGGCGTCGGCCAGGGCGGCGGTGGCCCCCCGGGCCACGAGGGCGTCCCGGAGGGTTTCGGCCTGCTCGGAGCGCAGCCGAACCGTTCCACCCGACGTGCGATCGGTGAGCTCGGCCAGTGTGGCCGAGGCCACCAGCCGGCCACCTGCCACGATCACGACGTGGTCGACGGTCTGGGCCACTTCGGACAGGACGTGGCTGGAGATCAGCACGGTTCCCCCCTGGTCGGCGTAGGACCGAAGGAAACCCCGCATCCAGTGGATCCCCTCGGGGTCGAGGCCGTTGGCGGGCTCGTCGAGCACGAGCACCTCGGGCTGGCCGAGAAGGGCTCCGGCCAGGGCCAGGCGCTGGCGCATGCCCAGCGAGAACCCGCCCACCCGCCGCTCGGCAGCCGGCTCCATGCCGACCTCGGCCAGCGCCCCCCGGGCCCGGGCCGTGGCGATGCCGGCGGCGAGAGCGGCGATCCTGAGATGGTCGATGGCCCTGCGTCCGGGATGGAAGCCCGACGCCTCCAGCGCCGCCCCGATGCGCCGACTCGGGTCCTGGAGCTTGCGGTAGGGCTGACCGAAAACCGTGGCCGTGCCCGATGTGGGGTTGACCAGCCCGAGCAACGCCCGCAGGGTGGTGGTCTTGCCGGCCCCGTTGGGGCCGAGGAAGCCGGTGACCGTCCCCGACTGGATGGCGAAGCTCAGGTCGCCGACCGCGACCACCGACCCGAACCTCTTCACCAGGCCCCGCACCTCGATCACATCGGTCACGGCGCGGCGGTCGTCCTCCGGGAAGCCCGGGTGATCAGCCTGACCTGGATCGGACGCGGAAGCAGGGTCAGCCGGCCAGCGATTCGCTTATGTCCGGGCTGATCGACCGGCGGTCCTCGCCCGACCAGCCCACGGGCACACTCACACGGTCGGCGTGGAGGGCACACAGGTCGATCATGGAGGGGTCGGGGTCGTCGTAGAGGTCGTCGAGCCAGACCCGGCGATTGGCGTACTGGAAGGTGAGGGAGGCTGCTGCCGCCGTCCCGCACGCCGGCCGGTTGCAGAGGCGTTGGCGGTCCATTCGCCTGACGCTAGCCAGCGCGTGCTCCCCGATGACGGATGGTGGCCCCCGGGGCCCGATAGGTCCCGACGAGGGCCTACCATTGGGGATGTGACTTCCGAGCCCTCTCCCCCGCCTGGCGACGCGCGCCGGGACCGCTCGGGCCCAGGTGGGCTACCTGGCCTTCCCGGGCATTCCGGGTGGTCGCGCCCGGTGGTCTGGGGACTGATCGCCCTGGCCCTGGTTGCCCTGGTGGTGGCCCCGTCGTTGACCCGGTCGAAGTCCGATGCCGTCGACTACACGCAGTTCCGCGACAAGGTCACCAAGGGCCAAGTCGCCAAGATCGACGTCACCAACGACTCGTCCAACATCACCGGCAAGACCATCGACGGCAAGTCGTTCACCACCACCGGTCCGGCGAAGATCCCCGACGAGGATCTGAGCCTGTTCCGCGAGAAGAACGTGCAGGTCCATTTCCACGGTCCGAGCTCCAATCTTCTCGGCTCGATCCTGATCTACGCCCTGCCGATCGCCCTGATCGTAGGGTTCTGGGTCTGGATGAGCCGGCGCGCTCAGGGCCAGATGGCCGGGATCATGTCCATCGGCCGGTCCAAGGCCAAGGTGTACAACACCGAGAAGCCCAAGACCACGTTCGCCGACGTGGCCGGCTACACCGGTGTGAAGCAGGAGATCACAGAGGTCGTCGAGTTCCTGAAAGAGACCCAGAAGTTCCGCGACATCGGAGCCCGCATCCCCAAAGGTGTGCTCCTGGTCGGGCCCCCCGGCACCGGTAAGACCCTCATCGCCCGGGCCGTGGCCGGCGAGGCGGGTGTGCCGTTCATGTCGATCACCGGCTCCGATTTCATGGAGATGTTCGTGGGTGTGGGCGCGGCCCGAGTGCGCGACCTCTTCCAGACCGCCCGCAAGCAGGCGCCGTGCATCATCTTCGTCGACGAGCTCGACTCCATCGGTCGCAAGCGCGGGGCCGGCCTCGGCGGTGGCCACGACGAGCGCGAGCAGACCCTGAACCAGATGCTGTCGGAGATGGACGGCTTCGAGGCCACCGAGGGTGTCGTCATGATGGCCGCCACCAACCGCCCCGACATCCTCGACCCCGCCCTCCTGCGCCCCGGCCGCTTCGACCGCCAGATCGTGGTGCCCCTCCCCGACCTCGACGAGCGCCTCCCCATCCTCGAGGTACACAGCAAGGACAAGAAGCTCGACGACGACGTCGACCTGTCCGTGGTTGCCCGGGGCACCCCGGGGATGAGCGGCGCCGACCTGGCCAACCTGGTGAACGAGGCCGCCTTGTTCGCCGTGCGCCGGGGATCGCAGAAGATCTTCATGCAGGACTTCGAGGGTGCCCGCGACCGGGTGCTCATGGGACAGCGCCGGGAGTCGATGGCCATCTCCGACGAGGAGAAGGAGATCATCGCCTACCACGAGGGCGGCCACGCCGTGCTGGCCTACGCCATGGAGCACGCCGACCCCCTGCACAAGGTGACGATCCTGCCGTCGGGCATGGCGCTGGGCAACACCCAGCAGCTCCCGCTCGAGGAGCGTCACATCTACCAGCGGCCCTACATCCAGGACTCGCTGGTGGTCCGTCTTGGCGGCCGGATCGCCGAGGAGTTGATTTTCGGCAACATCTCCACCGGCGCCAACAACGACCTGGTGGGATGCACCGAGCTGGCCCGCAAGATGGTGCGGGAATGGGGCATGAGCGACCGTGTCGGGCCCATGGCCTGGGGCTCGCAGGGCATGGTCTTCCTCGGCGAGGACCTCATGCACAACCGCGACTACAGCGACGAGACGGCCCGGGTGATCGACGAGGAGGTCGAGCGCATCCTGCGTGAGCAGGAGGACAGGGCCCGCGAGGTCCTGCGGCGCCACCGCTCCGGCCTCGACGCGGTGGCCAGTGCCCTTCTCCGGAACGAGACCATCGACGGCGCCGAGGTCGGTCGCCTGGTCGACGAGGCCGCCGGCCACCAGGTGCG
>JBBSHU010000157.1:0-5548 GCA_038232455.1 Acidimicrobiales bacterium | reverse complement strand
CGGACCGGATCCCTCCGGCGCCCCCTGAGCGGGATGCCGGGCCCGAGCGGCCCCCTGAGCGGGATGCCGGGCCCGAGCGGCCCCCTGAGCGGGATGCCGGGCCCGAGCGGCCCCCTGAGCGGGATGCCGGGCTGGCGCGTGACGTGCTCGGGGCTGCGCCGGTGCTCGGGCAAGCGGTGGCCAACGTCGGGCCCAGCGCCGTCACCGCCCTCCTCATGGGCGTGCTCTTCGGCCTGGTCGGACCGGGTGCCTGGGCGTCGTGGTTGCTGACAGGCGTCTCCGCGCTCCTCGTCGGCTACTGCGTCGCCGTCCTGGCCCGGCGCTTCACCACGGCGGGATCGCTCTACAGCTACGTGGGTGATGCTCTCGGCTCCCACGCCGGCTTCGTGGCCGGAGCCGCGGTGCTGTTCCTCTACCTCCTTGCCGTCCCGGCGCTGATGGTGGCTTTTGCCATCTTCGCCGGCGACCTCCTGTCCCAGCTCGGCGCTCCGGTTCACGGCGAATGGGCGTACCTTGCCCTCTACGTGGCCCCCCTGCTGCCGGCAGGAGCCCTCGCCTATCTCGACGTCCGGGTGTCGACCACGGCGTTGCTGATCCTCGAAATCGTCTCCATGGGCGTCATCACGGCGTTGCTGGTCGTGGTCCTGGTCAAACACGGCGGAGTGTTCGACCACTCCCAGCTGACCCTGGCCCACTCGTCCCTCTCCGACATCCTCAAAGGGGTGACCATCGGCTTCTTCGGATTGGCCGGTTTCGAGAGCGCCACCAACCTCGGCATGGAGGCCCGCGACCCACGCCGGGCGATACCCCGCATGTTGCTGTTGTCCGTGGTCGTGATCAGCGTGTTCTACGTGTTCAACGCCTATGCCCAGGCTCTCGGTTTCACGACTCACGGGACCTCGACACTGGCGACGGCGAACAACCCGCTCGCCGAGCTAGCAGACAATTACGGTCTCCATTCCCTGTCCTATGCCGTAAATGTCGGGATAGCCATCAGCGCTTTTGCCGCCGTCACCGCCCTCCTCAACAGCAGCGCCCGGTTCCTGTACACCATGGCCCGGGAGGGTCGGTTGCCCGCCGCCCTCGGTCGTTCCCACCCGCAGCACCGCACTCCCCACGTGGCCATCGGCGTCCTGGTGGGCCTGCTCACCGTCGCCGCCGCGGTGATGGCATTCGTGTCCACCGATGCCCACACGCTGATCGCCTGGCTGGGGACCCTCGGCGGCTACGGCATCCTGTTGCCGTACTTTCTCGTGGCCGTGGGCATGCCGGTCGTCCTGGCGCGCGACGGCAGGCTGCGCCCTGTTCCCCTCGTCATCGCCGTCCTGGCCGCGATCATTCCCCTCGCCGTCTTCGTCGACAGCGCCTATGCGGCCGAGGAGATGCCCTACACGGTGTTCCCGTACGTGTTCCTCGGCTACGCCGGGTTGAGCCTGGTGGCGTCAGTCGTGACTTCCCGAAAGGACGGGGTAAGGCCCACGGGACCGGCCGGGTATTCAGCGCCGCCATCCACGCCGTAGCGGCTGATAATATCTGCATGATCGTTCAGATGTGAGGGATCATCCTTTTGAGGGGGGCCCAGTGCCCGAACCGCTGGCCATCGACAGTTGCGACCTGAAGCTGGTCGACCCGGAGCGAGTCCGCTCCGTCCAATCCTCGTTGCCGGTAGCCGAGGTCGTCGACGAACTGTCCGAGGTGTTCGGGCTCCTCTCCGACCCCAACCGCCTCCGTCTGATGGCGAGCCTGTTGGAGGGCGGCGAGCTCTGCGTGTGCGACCTCGCGGCGGCGGCGGGCATGGCCGAATCGACCACCTCGCATGCCCTGCGTCTCTTGCGGGCCCATCATGTGGTCAAGGCCCGCCGAGCCGGACGGATGATGCACTACTCCCTGCGGGACGGCCACGTTCGCATGTTGCTCGACGTGGCTCTGGAGCACGTCGGCCATGCCGCCGGTTCGGCGCCAGCGACAGTGCGGTGAGACGGTCGCGGCGTCTGGGCATCGCCTTGGGCCTCAACATCGGCCTGGTGGTGGCCCAGGTCGTCTTCGGGCTGATTGCCCACTCGCTCGGTCTGCTCGCCGACGCCGGCCACAACCTGAGCGATGTGGCCGCGGTGGTTGTGTCGTTGGTGGCCGTTCGCTGGGCTCGCCGTGCCGCCACGGCCGAGCGTTCCTACGGCTACCACCGGGGGACGATCCTGGCCGCGCTGGTCAACGCCACCATGATCCTGGCGGTGACGTGCCTGATCGTCTACGAGGGCGTTCGCAGGCTTGCCCACCCCGAGCCCGTTCGGGGAGGAATCGTGATCGCGGTCGCCCTGGTCGCCTTCGTCCTCAACGCGGTTGCCGCACTGGTGCTCCGAGAACGTGGCTCGGACCTCAACATGCGCTCAGCGTTGCTGCACATGGCCGGTGATGCCGTCGCCTCGCTCGGAGTCGCCGTGGCGGGCGCAGTCATCCTGGTCACCGGCGGGTTCCTCTGGCTGGACCCGGTGGTGTCGATGGCGATCGCCGTACTGATTGCTGTCGAAGCGCTCCAGCTCGTCCGCCAGGCCGCCGAGGTGCTCCTGGAGTCGACCCCCACAGACGTCGACCTCGACCATCTCACCACCACGATGGGTGGCGTGGAGGGCGTCGAGAACGTTCATGATCTCCATGTGTGGAGCCTGTCCTCGGAGATCCGGGCCCTCTCCGCACACCTGGTCCTCGCCGGCCATCCCAGCCTGGAGGAAGCCCAGGCCGTGGGTGAACGGGTGAAGTCCGTCGTGGCCACGCCCTTTGCCATCGCCCACGCCACCCTCGAGCTCGAATGCGAGCCCTGCGCCGACGCCGACGACCCGCTCTGCGGTATGGACACTGGCATGGTCCCGCCGTCGCTCGGAAGGCACCAACACTGACGGGTCACGGTTGGGACTGGAATTGGGCGAGCCCTACATAGACGGGCGGTCGCCCGCCTCACGCCAACCCTTGATGCCCTCGCTGGTGGCGAGCACAGCGACGACAGCCGCCGCCAACGGGTCGCACCACCACCAACCAAGGGCGAGGTCGGCCACCAGCGCGATGCACACTCCAGCCGCCAGGCAGCCGTCGAGGAACGTCATGCGGGCATTGGCCACCAGGGGTCTGCTCCCCAGGCGGCGCCCGACCCGTCGCTTGCCCGTCGCCAGACCGAACATGACCACCACGGTGGCTGCCATGAACGTGGCGCCGACAGGTGAGGTGGACGGCTCGTTGGCGTTCACGATGGCAAAGACGGCATTCGCGGCCAGGTAGAGCCCGAGGACCACGAAGGCAGCGGCCATGAGGCGCAGGGCCCGTCGGGCGCGTCGGTGATCGCTTACCTCGTCATTGCCCCGCATATGCCAAATGACAACCAGGGAGGCAAACACTTCGACCGCCGAGTCCAGTCCGAACGCGACCAGGGCGAGTGAGCCGGCGGCTACGCCGAGCGAGATGGTCACGACGACCTCGATGATGTTCCAGGCGGTCGTGGCGTACTCCAGGCGCAGGCCAGCCTGGTGGGCGGCACCGTCTTTGCCATCCCGCGTAGGCACACCGTCGTCTGGTTCGCCGATTGCCTCGTGCAGGTACAGGCGGCGCTGACCCCGATCATCCATCCGCCACATCCGGATCGGCCGGCTTGTCGGACGTCCGGCCGAGAAGGCGTTCCAGCAGATGCCGGTCGGCAGGCCATGCCTCGAACAGAACGGCGGGCGGCACCCGCCGTGCGGCATAGCGGAGTGCCAGTGCCACGACCACGACATCGTCGAGGGGACCGATGACGGGAAGGAACTCCGGGATGAGGTCGATAGGTGAGAGGACCCACAGCCCGGCTAAGACAACGGCAACCTTGGCGCCGAGCGGCACACGCGGGTCCTTGCGCAAACGGCGCGAGACCGTGACACACGCAGGCAGAAATCCCGCAAGGTCTTTGAGAATGCCGGGCGGGAGGCGGCAGGCGAGGAGAACGAGGAGGACCCATGAGCCCAGGACGACGGTCATGGCAATGAGGGCCAGTCGGATCATGGATCCTCCAAGGTAGGGCCACCGGTCGCCTTGCGTTGGCCTCCCGGCCTGACAGTAAGCCGACGGCTGGATCGCCCCGGGGCGTGGCTATGTCAGTGGTTGCGCAGCCATGCTGGTGCATCCGCAAGTAGCTACGGGGCAGGGCATGGGTGGATCAGAGGGAGGAGGCTCGTGCTTCGAACGGACGTGCGGGGTGCCAGGTGAGCCCTCGCTGGGCCACCGTCGCCGGCTACCTCCTGTATTTCTACGCTGCCGAACGGGTCGGGGCCTACCGCCGTCCCGCCTTGCCCGGGATCGCGGGATACAAGCCGACCAGCACGTCGCTGAGCTTCGACAACAGCGGCGTGAATCGGCCCTGGCCCCAGGGGAGGTGGGGTTCGTTGGCCAACGCCTGCCCGATGGCACCGCACACGATGACCGATACCAAGTAGAGCGCTTCGTCGGGATCGGCGCCCGGACCGAGCTGTCGGGCGACGACGGCATTGGCCAGCGCCCGACGTTGCAGATTCACCATGTCGACGCTTGGCGCCATCGACTCGGCGCTGGGTTCGAAGCTCGGGACCGGTCGCCAGAACAGCAGCTGGCGAGCGGTGGGTTCGCGATGCACCACTGGCCGCTGGCCTCCAGCCCCGCCAGGAGCCCGCATCGGGGAGTGGAGCCCGAGTGCGAGCGCGTCGAGTGGGAGGGCCACGTCACGACGCCCGTCGAGGGCACGACGTTCGTTGGGCACAACGCGGTCGGGCCCGGCCGGCGGATCCGCTATTCCCGTCACGGACGGGTCCTCTCGCCGATCCGGGCCGCGACCGCCGTGATCCCGGCCCTCGGCTCGCTGGCGATCAACGCCTTCGTGCTTCACGGGAGCGAGCCGATCCTGGTGGACACCGGCACCGTCGCCGGCAGCGCTGACTTCCTGACCGCGCTCGAGTCGGTTATCGACCCCGCTGCGCTGCGCTGGATCTGGCTGACCCATACCGACTTCGATCACATCGGTTCGATGCCCGCCCTGCTGGCGGCGAACCCCCGCATCCGGGTGCTGACGTCGTTCCTCGGGGTCGGCGCCATGGGGTTGTCATCGACGCCGCTTCCCTTGGATCGTGTCCACCTGGTCAATCCTGGCCAGACGGTCAGCGTCGGCGACCATCGGCTGACGGCGTTCAGGCCGCCCTTTTCGACAACCCGGTCACCGCCGGGTTTCTCGATGACCGAACCGGCGCCCTGTTCAGCTCCGACTGCTTCGGGGCACTACTGCCGGCCGTGCCCGACAACGCTGCCGACCTCGACCTTGACGAACTCCGTTCCGGCCAGACGCGATGGGCGACCATCGATTCCCTTGGGTGCACCACGTCGACCGCGGGGCGTTCTCCGCAACGCTCGCCGGCGTGCGGGCGATCGAGCCGTCGCTCGTGTGCAGCATCCATCTCCCGCCGGCCCCGGGCTCCATGCTCGGCGTACTCGTCGAAGCGCTGGTGGCAACCCCTGACGCCCAACGCTTCGAGGGACCCGATCAGGCGGCGCTCGAGGCGAT
>JBBSHU010000156.1:0-5554 GCA_038232455.1 Acidimicrobiales bacterium | reverse complement strand
CCGGCGTCGTGGTGGTGGTCATGCGTCGCCGATGGCGTAGTCGCCGAGGGACCGGGTGCCACCGTCGGCAGCTCCACGATCAGCGCCTCACCCGGCCGGGCGGGACGAGCGACGCCGCAACCGGCGGCGATGATGGAGCGCTGCCGCTACCGCCCGGCTCCGACTTCGTACCGGTTCGTCCTTCCCGGTAGCACGTCGTTAGCGGTCCGGTTGCCGGGATTGCGGTGCCACCAACGCACGAGCGGCGTGTCCTTGGGAGGGGTGAGGTAGGCCGCTGGTTGCTCGGACGCCTATAGGTCGGGCGGGCTCAGTCCGTCGGGTTTCCCCTAGGGTGCAGGTTCTCAGGGCTCGGGCACCTCCTCGGCGACGACAAGGGTCGGCGGACCGGCCTCAATCGCCGAGGGAGCGTCATCCATGTTCCACCGGGGATCCACGAGGACGTAGACGCGGTCGGTGACCAGGCTCATGATGATGACCGAGACCCCCAACGAACAGGACCATGCCCATGAGGAGCGGGCGATCACGGCTGTCGGCGGCGGACACAACCAGGCGACCGAGACCGGGCCACCCGAAGACCGTCTCGACGAGGACCGCGCCCGCGACGAGGCCGCCAACGCGGCTCCCGATGACGGTCACCATCGGCAGGAGCGCGTTGGGAAGGACGTGGCGCCGCACGATTGGTGCCTTCGCCGACTCCCTTGCCCCTGGCCGTACGGACATAGTCGCGACCCAACTCCTCGGCAGCCGTGTCCGGGTGAGGCGCGAGGGGAGCTCCGGCAGCTCCTGGAGGGACAGAATGATCATGTCCGGCTCGTCACGAGTGGCAGTAGTCCGAACGGGCCTATTGCTGTGGCCAGGAGAACTACCCTGTGCTACGTTACATAGCCGATCAGCTATACTTTTCTAATGGACGCCTCCGTCGTCATCAGGACAGCCCGCCGACGAGCCGGGCTGACGCAGAGCGAGCTGGCCGCGCGCGCCGCCACCACTCAGTCCACCGTGGCCGCATACGAGAGCGGGGCAAAGCAGCCGTCGCTGGCAACGTTGAACCGGCTCCTCGGGGCTGCGGATCTCTCCGTCGCATGGGCCTTGGCCCCCGCTCGGTCACCGGTTCTGATGACCGTCGAAGCCATCGCCCGCTCCCTCCATGCGCGTCGCGAGAACGAAGCCCTGCGCCTGACCGCCGACCTCTCCACCCGGCTGACGTCGATGGCCGCCACCGACGTCACCACGGCCATCGCGGAGGACCCCGGCTCAACCGGCGACCAGCGGTGGGACGCCCTCATCGCCGGTGTCGTGGAGCGCGCTGCGCATTCAGCCTGCCTTTGCACACCCGTGTGGACCGCGGCACCGTCGAGGTTCCTGAACCGTTGGTGGTTCCTCTCGCCCTACCGGTCGTTGCACGCCTCCGCCCTCGTGGACACACCCCCCGAACTCGCGAACCGGGGCGTATTCGTGCACGAGTCGTCGCTGTGCAGCGTGTGATGCTGGCCGGCGGCGACATCCGTCGGTACCTCGCGGAGCTGGGTGACGAGTTGGCCGCCATCGGGATCCGCGGCGAGATGTTTGTCGTTGGCGGCGCGGCGATGGCACTCGCGTACAACACCAGACGGGCGACGCGCGACATCGACGCCGTGTTCGAGCCCAAGTCAGTCGTGTACGAGGCGGCTGACCGCGTCGCCGCGCGTCATCGGGACGAGGATCTGCCCGATGGCTGGCTGAACGACGGCGTCAAGGGATTCCTGCTCGGCGCCGACCCCGCCGCCACCGTCGCCTTCGATCACCCCGGCCTGCGGGTCCGGGTGGCTTCACCGCGGTACATGTTCGCCATGAAAGTCGTTGCCTCTCGGGTCGAGCGCGACGCCGACGACATCGCCGCGCTCTATCGCCTGTCCGGCTTCCAAAGCGTCGACGACGCCCTCGACGACGTGGCCCAGACCTACCCGCACCTCACCCTGCTACCGAAGATTCGGTACCTTCTGGAAGAGCTCGCCGCGGCCGGCGACCTCGGCCCGATCATCGACGTAGCGGTCGCTCCTAGCCGAGCGGCGACGACCTGCGGCCGGACCGTTCGCTCAACCGGCGGTCCTTGCCTGCTACGACCCGGGCACCGAGGACACTGTCGATCCATCCGGTGATCGCGCACGGAACACGCTCTGGCTGGTGATCACCATGCGACCGGTTCCCCCGATCTCTTCTCATGGTTCGTTGAACGTGGCGTCGGGACTGTTCACCATAATCTCCCACACGTCGTCGTCGGGGGTTCTGTCAACCTGCGCAAATTGGCAAAGGTGCTGGTGAGGAGCCTTCACGGCTTGACCGTAGTTGCCCACCGTGACCGCTGATTGCGCCTCGCTTGTGGTGCAGATGTGGTGCAACACGGCGAGAGCGGTCCGCTCCGCGTTCTCCCGAGCAACCACCGCCGCGAACCTCGACCGGTCCACGAAGGGAGCGAGGGCGTCAGTGAACAGGGCTCGCAGTACATCGGGCGGCAGGGCATCCAGCTCGACCTGGACGATCCGTCCATGTCGTGCCGCGACGGCAGAGGCGCGCAGCTGTCCGTCGCCTTGCCCATGGATGGCGGGAGGTCGTAGAAGTCGACCTGAGCAGCATCGAGGGCCACCCGCACCACCCGGGCCCGGGGGCACGGGCGAGGGGAACGGCCCGGCGCGGCGTGAGAGGGCGAGCACGGCGGTTAAACTCTTCGCCGAGAAGAATCGAAGCGAGTCGGTGGCGGTCGAGCTGAGCACCGCATCGTCGTGTTCGACTTGACGACGTGCGCGTCGCCGGAGCGTCAGCCGGTCTTTCGGGCCTTCGTCTTCGCGGCCCGTGACCTTCGGTGGCCGACGTGGCTCCAGCTCGCCCGGTACCACCACCGTGTGCGCCTGCGCCGACTGCCAACGGGGCCGAGCTGCGCGCACGACTGGGTGAACAGGAGATAGATTGCCGTCAGGACTCAGCCCCATCGGATCCGTCGCGAATCAGGTCCTCCCCCCGAATGTCCAATGACCAGACTGTTCTCGATGAGGCAAAACAGTATTTCGTTACCGCCGAACTCTTTGACCAGTATTTCGGCCGCGACATCGTGCCGGATAATTCTCATGCCGTTCTTCAGTTCGAGGACGCGAGACACGGCACCCTGTATGGGGTCCGGTTTCCTTCTCCCGTATTTCCGCAAGAAGGACTTGCTTACCGGGGAGTGCTCTTGCGTAACGCTCGGGATTGGATACTTGACCTAAAAGTCGTGTTAGATGAAGAACTCGGAACGGGTTCCTTATTCGCAATTGAGCCGGTCACTCGTCCGGGATGGACCGAGCTGTTCGTCGCACCGGAGCGGTGGGAGGGAGCGAGTGGCCGCGCCGTTCGAGAATGGCAAGACCCATAAGAATTCGGAGAGTTCGAACCCATCGCGATGGGCGCCCGGTTGGGGTGTCATCTCTGAAGGATCGCTTCTTGTCAAGCCGGAACCGAAGGTTTCCTTCAAGCCGGAACCGAAGGTTTCCTTCAGCTTTTCGGCGGACCGGGCAACGGGTGTCTTCGACACCGGCGCGCCGAAACAGGCCCTCGGGCCACGGCGGGAGGGCCAGGGCGGTCAAGGCCGGCCGCAGGCCGCCCATAGGGGAAGCCTTGACGGCCCTGGAGGGTGACCCCCGACACAATGGTTGGAGAAGCCCCGCCAGGGCTTCTTAGTTGCGCTGTTCGTCGTCCCGGTTCAGGCTTCTCGCCTCGGCGGTCATCGGACGCGTTGCGGTTCGTTCTCCAGGGGCCAGGCGATGCTGGCGGGGCAGCCCAGAAACCCGGGTGCCGGTCATCTCTTCGTCGCGACGGGGCGACATGGAGCGGTTCGGCCGCAGCCTGGCGGGCTCAATCAAGTGCTCGGTCGCTCCGCTTGAGGCGGGGGCCATGACAATTAGCGAGCACGCGTCGGGCTGCGTCCGGGTCGGGTCTCACCCCGCGTCGGCCAGGCAGCGGATCTCGCCGTCGCGCAGGCCGTAGTAGACGAGGGTGAGCAGCTTGCGGGCGGCCGCCACCCGCCCGATGTTGCGGCCACGGCACTCGGCCACCCGGTGGTGGTGGGCGCGGATGGCGGTGTCGCCGCGCTGGCGGGCGACGGCCTCGACGGCCGCCCAGCGCACCAGGCGCGATCCCTGCTTGGTGATGTGGCCCCGGCGCACGGTGGTGTCGGACTCGCGGTGCGTCGGCGTCAGACCCGCCCACGAGCACAGGTGGCGGGCGCTCGGGAAGCGCGAGACGTCGCCGATCTCGGCCACGAACACCGCGGCCAGCACCGGTCCCACCCCGGGCAGGGCCTGGATGGCCCGGTAGCCGGCGTCATCGGCCAGCCAGGCCTCGATGCGACCGGCCAGCATGGCGATCTCTCGCTCGACCACCTCCAACACGTCACGCAACGACTCGACCCGCACCGTGTAGGCCGGCGCCAACTCGGTGGTGTCGAGGAGCTCACGCCCGGCGACGCCGAACAAGTCCGACATCGGGACCGTCACCCCCTCCTTGGCCAGCACGGCGTGCACCTGGGCCTTCAAGCCGGCCCGCAGATGCACGAGCTTGGCCCGGTAGCGGACAAGCTCCCTCAGCTCCCGCCACGGTGGCGGGGCCACCCACGCCTCGGCCAGGCGTCCCATGCGCAACAGGTCGACCAGGTCGGTGGCGTCGCGCTCGTCGTTCTTCACTCGGCGATGCCCCCAGTTGTTGCCGAGGGGATGGGCCAGATGCACGTTCGCCCCGCACTCGGCCAGCACGTCGGCGGCCCAGTACCAGCCGTAGGTGGCCTCGAGGACCACCTCGGGGTGCTCACCGGCCTTGGCCAGCTCGGCGGCCAGGGCCAACGGATCGTTATCGATGCGCACGGTGTCGAGGGTCTCGCTTTCAGGGCTGCGCCGCACGATCACCGAGCGCCTGCGGTGCAGGTCGATGCCGACGTACTGTTGGTTCTGTTCCACCGGGACCTTCTTTCGTCGTTGGGGTTTGGGTGTGGAAACCCCGAGTGTTGTCGCGCTCGGTTCCCGACGACGGGAGGAGGTCGCGCTCACGCGTCCGGTGCCCAACTCGTCGACCAGCACCACCTCGTCGCACCCCGGGCTGTGCCCGCCCGGTCCCAGCCGACGGCAGAACACGTTGCACTCGGGGCAACGGCGCTTGACCAACCGTTCCTCGCAACTCGGGCACTCGTACACCACGCTCACGACATCAACGGCCAACGACGCTTCTCCCTTGCTCGGCGCCGACCCGGTTCGCCCCACCGGGCCGGTCACGCAGGAGCAGCGCTGCACTCCTTCATCGCATCAAGAAAGACCCCATCGAGCCGAGCACGACGGGGAAGCGGTCGATGACCTTGTCGTAGCTCTCCTGTGCGTCGAGTCTCGGACGCCGGACCGGAGGTGCGTTCGCAAGGTTAGGGCTCACGCCACGTCTGATTGGGCGTTGACTGTGTAGTTCCAGTCGCCGTGCCAATCGTGGGAGCTGAGAGGAACGGCGGCGAGTTCGGCGTCGGTGACCTGCACGCCGGTCGGGTACCAGTTCGGGTCATGCGCTG
>JBBSHU010000155.1:0-5745 GCA_038232455.1 Acidimicrobiales bacterium | reverse complement strand
TCGACGTGTGGTGTGAGCGTCGCCGCGCTGCCGTCGCGTGCCTCGATGCGAACGCGACCAACGGCCGTGGCGATCGTCAACTCGACCGGAGTCTGCGCGTGACGTGCCGCGTTGGTGACGAGCTCTGTGACCACAAGCTGGGTATGGAGCATCGTGTCCTCCCCAGCCCCCGCAAGACCCAACTCGTCCTCGACGAGGCGCCGCGCCTCGATCGCGCTACGCAGTTCGCCGGCGAGTCGCACCTTCCTCATGTACGGCTTCCTACCCCCCCAAGCGGCCGCAGAAACGGAGACGGGGTCCCGCAGGAGGAACGGTGACCCGGCGGTCCCGCAGCCGGAACGGTGACCGGAAGATCTCGCAGCCGGAACCGGGTGTCAGCGACATCGGTGTCGGTTGCGCCAGCCGTGTCACACGGGGTCCGACGTAATGCTGCCGGGAGCGGACGGCCTGGAGGTGTGCCGGGCCGGTGCGCAGCGAGGACCAGGTCCCGATCATCATGCTCACGGCCCGGTCCGACACTGTCGATGTAGTCGTGGGCCTGGAGTCGGGGGCCGACGACTACGTCACCAAGCCGTTCGAGACCCGCGTCCTCCTGCCCGGATCAAGGCCCTCCTCCGCCGGCAGTCCAGGATTCCCACGACCAGGTGGTGCGCTACGGCGAGGTGGTCGTCGACCCCCTGGGCATGGCCGTCACCCGCGGGGGCACAGAGGTCCACCTGAGCCCGAACGAGCTGCGGCTCCTGCTCGAGCGGGTTCGGCGCCCGGGCCAGGTGTTCACCCGGGCCGCGCTGCTCGAGGCGGTCTGGGACTACTCCTACCTGGGCGACTCGCGCCTGGTCGACGATTGTGTGCAACGCCTGCGGGCCAAGGTGGAAGACGACTCCTCCGAGCCCGCCCTCATCCAGACCGTGCGCGGCGTGGGCTACAAGTTGGTCCCCGCGCCGTGACCGGGCCGGGCGCGGAGCGAGGCGAGCGACGGCGACCCCTCGCCGTCACCCGGCTGTGCCCACGGTTGATTGTCACCTTCGCCCTGGTTTCGGGATTGTCGACCATCGCCGTCGCCACCACGTCGTACCTGCTGGTGAGGCGGGTGACACTGGACCGCGTCACCGGAGGACGCGGTTCGTCAGGGCCGAAGCGCCCTCGAAGATGCCGCCGACCGGCTGCCCCCCTCACCCAGTCGGACCCAGGTGCACGATCTCGTCGCTCGTCTTCGGGCCCGCAGTGGCCTCGACGTCGTCGCCGTCGAGGGTGACGGGAGCTTCGAGGACCACGACGATCTCTCGCTCGGCTGCTTCGGTGCCGACCCCTCTGGTGTTCCGGGTCGCGACGGGCCGGGTGGCGTGGGTGCGTACCGGGTCCGGGTCGCGCTCTGCAGTGATCGTCGGCGGCCACCTGTCCAACGTCCTCGCCGCGGTGTGCGGTGTCGTCGTGCTCCTGTCCGGGTTGCTGGGGCGGTGGCGGCGCGAGGGCTTCTCCGACCTCTGCGCCGAGCCCGGGGGGCCGCGCACCGCCTGGAGCTCGGGATCTACCAAACCCGGCTGCCCGAGGAGGGGCGGGACGAGTTCGCCGACCTGGCCCACTCGTTCAACCGCATGGCCGACGCCTGGAGGGGTCGATACAGGACCTCCAACGTCTCGAGGCGAGCCAGCGCCGGTTCGTGTCCGATGTGGCCCACGAGTTGCGCACGCCCCTCACCGCCCTGACCACGTCGGCCGACGTGCTCGAGGCCCACGCCGACGGTCTCGACGACCACGGGCGGCGAGCCGCTCGCCTCCTGGTGGTGGAGTCCCGGCGGTTGGCCGCCCTCGTCGAGGACCTCATGGAGATATCTCGTCTCGACGCCAAGGTGGCCCCCATGGAGTGGGAGCCCGTCGAGCTGGCAGCGGTGGCGGCGGGTGCCCTTGACCTTCGAGGCTGGTGCCACCGCGTCGAGTTGCGCGCCGACGGTGAGGCGGCCACCTGGGGTGACCGCCGTCGCCTCGACGCCATCGTCGCCGACCTGGCAACGCCCTCGCCCACGGGAGGGCGCCGGTTCGCGTCGAGGTCGGTGCCGGCGACGGCGACGACGAGGTCACGGTGGCGGTGCACGATTCCGGGCCCGGCATCGCACCCGAGCACGCCGCCCACCTGTTCGAGCGCTTCTACAAGGCCGATCCCGCTCGGTCGCGGTCCAGCGGGAGCGGCCTGGGCCTGGCCATAGCCCGGGAGAATGCCCGCCTGCACGGAGGGGAGGTGAGCATCACTAGAGCCCCCCGGAGAGGGGTACCACCTTCACCCTGACCCTTCCCGTGCGGTCTGCACCTCCCGAACCCGGTGAGGCGCCGCCGGCAATCGTTGCCGAACCGTTACCAACCAGCGACGTGGTGGTGACCACCGCACGCTTGACTGCCGTCAAAGGGATCGAGAAGGAGTAGGCGATGAAGCGCCTGGCAGTCGTCGTGGTGACAGCGCTGTTGGGGGCGGCGTGTGCCGGCGGCAGCTCGACGGTGACCGACGCAGGACCCGCGCCGACCCGGGCAACGGGCCCCGAGGCTTCGTCGGGTGCCGCTGGAAGCTCGGACTCGATCACCGACCCGGGATCGGGCTCGGCATCCGGCTCGGCTTCCGGCTCAGGCCCTACGACCGCCGTGGCGCTCTACCTGACTCAGGGCGACACCTTGCACCGGATCGTGCGTTCCGTTCCCAAGGTGGCCGGTATCGGAGCAGCGACCTTGCGGGCCCTGCTGGCGGGGCCCACGCCCGAGGAGGCCAAGTCGGGCGTGGGAACGGCCGTCCCCTCCGGGACGCGCCTGTTGGGACTGACGATCGAGGGCGGCGTCGCCCGGGTCGACCTCTCCCGCCAGTTCGAGGTGACGGCCGACGAGGAAGGGGTGACCCTGTCCCTGGCCCAGGTCACGTGCACGCTGGGCCAGTTCGACACGGTGAAGGGTGTCCGCTTCGCCCTCGACGGCAAGGACGTGAGCGTGCTGTCCGGAGACGGCACCGTGACCGATCGTCCCCTGACCTGTGACCGTTACGGGCGTTTCGAGCCCGCTCCGAAGTCGGCCGACCCCGGCATCTGGCCCTACACCTCCGCCGAAGAGTCCGACGCGGCCGTCGCCGGCGGCAACCGCACCTTCCTCGACCCCGTCGCCGCCGCCCGCGAGTTCGCGACCCGTTCTCTCGGGATGGTCGACCCCGTCGTGTTCGACTTCGCCGAGGGCGGGCCGGGCGCTGGCGAGGTGGGCATCGGCTTCCGCTACTCGGAGGGGCGTACTCCAACCCCAACCCCAAGCCCACGACCACCGTGGTCGTCCGCCAACTCGGCCGCCGGGGCGATTCGGGGGCTTGGACGGTGACCGCGGCGTCGTCCCCGAACATCGAGGTGACCGGGCCCCAGCCCCTCGCCCGGGTGTCGTCGCCGTTGCCGCTCACTGGCCGCGCCTCCGCGTTCGAGGGCCACGTGAACGTCTCCGTCCGCGAGGACGCCATGGTGGCCGGGGCGACCTCGGAGACGGATTCGTCACGGGCCGGGGTGACGGCGAGCTCGGGCCCTTCAGCGGCCAGATCGCCGTCCGCTCCCCGTCGAAGCCGGCAGGTGCCGTCGTGTTCTTCGAACGCTCGGCCGCCGATGGCCAGGTGCTTCGAGCCACGGTCGTGCGAGTGAGGTTCGGCTCTTGAGCGCAAGGCGGCTTGAATCATCTGCGCGGCTGGCGCGTGTTCCCGAGTCTCGGGGGCCGGCTTGTCCCGAGTAGCCGGCTGGCCGGGGTGTGGGCCGGATCCAGGGCGATCCTTCACCCACCGCCAGACCATGCGATTCGTCATCGTGCCCGGGCCGTGCGTCGCGTCGTCCCACCGTTGCTGAAACGACTTCATCGGCCTGCAGAAGGACACCGTCCTGGTGTCGGTGATGGGATGGCTCGAGGGGTTCAACCGCGCACGCATCTATTCGGGCAACAAGTTCAACCTGTCCCCGATGGTGGGGCTGGGGCTGTGCTTCGTCGTCATCACCATCCCTATGGCCCGCCTGACGGACTACCTGCTCAAGCGAGACCAGCAACGGATGCGCGTGGGATGACGTCCGCCGCGCTGGTCGACATCGAGGGCACTCGACCCGCCTCGACGACGCCTTGCGCTCTCGGCGGCGGCTCACTTAGAGTGTGGAACTGGCCACCGGCGGGGTGGGCCGCTCACCGCGAATCAGGCGGACACGAACTCAGGGGGAACTGTGCGCAAGATCGTCAGACGGTTCAGCATCGCATCGGCAGTGGCGCTGTCGGGCAGCAGTTTCGGGTGGGCGTCGGCGGCACACGCCGCCACGACCGTGGCGTGCGGCCAGACGATCACCAGGAGCATCACCGTCGCAAACAACATCGGGCCGTGCCTCGGTGACGGCCTGCTCGTCACCGGCAACGGCATCGTCGTCAACCTGGCCGGGCACACCGTCACCGGAGCGGCCTCTGACCCGGACTCGACCATCGACCAGGCCGGCATCCATCTCGAAGGTGCCTCGGGCGCCGTGGTCACCGGCGGCACCGTGCGGGGCTTCTTCGTCGGAGTGCTGGTCAGGGGTGGAACGAGTAACACGATCACCAAGATGACGGTCGCCAACAACGTCGGCCTCGGCACCACCCTCTACAACAACGGCATCGCCCTCGACGGCTCGACCTATAACAAGGTCACCTTAAACACGGTCAAAGGCAACGGCCCCGACGCCGGGATCACCATGATCAACAGCGCGTCGCACAACTTCATCCTCCAGAATCTCGTGACCGACAATAACGCTCCGTCTATCGGGCTCGGCCCGGGAGGCGCGGACCAGCAATTCGATGAAGGCATCAACAACAATGCCAGTTCCTCAGACAACCTCATCGCTGACAACCAGGTTCTGCGCAACGGGCACTTCGGCATCAATCTCGGCGGCTTTCCGGCGGGAAGCCGCAATCGGGCGATCCGCAACACCATCAAGAACAACGGGAATGCCGGGATCAACGGCGGCGGCAACGGGCACACCATCTCGAGCAATGTCATCGACCACAACGGCTACGAGCAGTTCCTGCCCGTGGGCGGGGTCCCGGAGCAGGGCGGAATCGACGGGGTCGGGACCTGCGGAGATCCGGCCGCCCGGGCCTGTGGGCCCGACCCCACGACCATTCAAAGCAACATCATCACCAACAACGCCGGTAACGGGGTCGCGCTCTTGTTCAACGGAAACCAATTCACCGGGGGCTGCGGCGACTTTGGTTGCTTCCCGGGGGCGCCCTTCGCGCCACCGAGGTCGAACCTGGTGCAGAACAACATCGTGAAGAACAACCTTCGTGACGGGATCTTCGTCGAGTGCGACCAGCTCTTCGACGCCAGCTTCAACGCCACCTGCCTCCCCTCGAGCCCTCCGCACAAGGGCCAGCGGATCCTGAACAACCAGACCTCGGGCAACGGTGGCGCCGGCGCAGGAACCACCTTCTGGGACCTTCATGACCAGAACCCGCGCTGTGATCACGACATCTGGTCGGGCAACACCTTCCGGACGGCCAACCCCCCCTGTACCACCAGATAGCCACCGGACGAGTCCGCCTCCTTCGGTGGGGCGCAGCGTAGGAGGAAGACAGTGACGCAGCGAAGCAGGATCTCAGGGGGGCTGGCCGGGGTGGTGTTGGCCGTGGTGACGGTGGGAACCACGCTGAGCGGCGTGCTCGCCGGACCTTCTACCGCTGCGACCTGCCTGCCGATCTACGTCTCCGCCAGCGGCACACAGACCAGCCC
>JBBSHU010000154.1:0-5855 GCA_038232455.1 Acidimicrobiales bacterium | reverse complement strand
GGCCTTGTGGAGGATGGCCAGGCCCTCGCCGTAGGCGGCCATGATCCCGTATTCGACGCCGTTGTGGACCATCTTCACGAAGTGGCCCGCCCCGTTCGGGCCGCAGTGGAGGTACCCCTGTTCGGACGGTGACGGGTCGCCCCTGCGCCCGGCGGTGCGGGGCGCCGAATCGACGCCGGGGGCGATAGTGGCGAAGATGGGTTCGAGGCGGGCGAAAACCTCGTCCTCGGCCCCGATCATGAGGCAGAAGCCCCGCTCGAGTCCGAACACGCCACCGCTGGTACCGACGTCGACGTAGTGGATCGACTTGTCGGCGAGCTGGGCGGCCCGGGCGATGTCGTCACGGTAGTAGGAGTTGCCCCCGTCGATGATGGCGTCGTCGGCCTCGAAGTGCCCGGCCAGTTCCATGACGGTGTCGCTGGTGTACGCGGCCGGCACCATGACCCACGCCGCCCGGGGCTTGGTGAGCTTGGCCGCGAAGTCCTCCAGCGAGGACGCGCCCGTGGCCCCGTCGGCCTCGAGTGCCTTCACCGAGTCGGCGTTGACGTCGTAGACGACACAGGTGTGGCCGTCACGCATGAGGCGGCGGACGAGGCCGGCACCCATGCGCCCGAGACCGATCATTCCGAGTTGCATCTGGGTCCTCTCACTCAGTTGGCTTTGGCGAGATCTGACGACTTCGACTGGATGGTGCTGATCAGCTCTTCCCAGGAGGCCACGAAGGAGTCGGCGCCCTCGGTCTGGAGCTTGGTGGCCAAGGCGTCGAGGTCGATGCCGTCGGCCGTGAAGCGGGCGAGCACCTCCTCGGCGTCGCCCCCGTCGGGCGGGAGGAGGTCGCCCACCGCACCGTGGGCCCCGAAGGCGATGAGCGTGCCCTCGGGCATTGTGTTGACGGTCTGCGGTGAAGCCAGGGCCTCGATGTAGAACGTGTCGGGGAGGGCCGGGTCTTTCGTGCCCGTGCTGGCCCAGAGCAGGCGCTGGGGATTGGCCCCGGCCGCGGCCAGGGCCTTCCAGCGGTCGGACGCCAACACGCCCTGGTAGGCCGCGTAGGTGCGCTTGGAGATGCCGACGCCGAGCTGACCCCGAAGGTCGTCGGTGACCTGCTTCATGACGGCGCCGTCCCAGCGGGACACGAACACCGACGCCACCGAGCCGACCTTGAGGTCGAGGCCCGCCTCCTTGCGCCGCTCGAGGCCGCGCATATAGGCCTCGGCCGCAGCCTGGTAGTGCTCACGGGAGAACAGCAGGGTGACGTTGACCGGAACCCCGGCGAAGATGGCCTCCTCGATGGCGGGGATGCCCTCGGGTGTGCCCGGGATCTTGATGAACAGGTTCGGCTTGTCCGCTTGGGCATGCAGCTTCTTGGCCATGGCGATCGTGGCGGTCGTGTCGTGGGCCAGTTTGGGCGACACCTCCAACGACACCCAGCCGTCAATCCCTTCGGTGGCGTCCCAGATCGGTCGCAGCAGGCTGGCCGCCTTTGACAGGTCCTCGACGGCCAACTGGAAGAAGAGCGGCTCGGGTTCGATCCCCTGAGCCAGCAGTTGGAGGATCTGCTCGTCGTAGTCGGCACTGCCGGTGATGGCCTTGTCGAAGATGGTGGGGTTCGACGTGAGCCCGGTGACGGCCAGCCCGGCGATGTAGCGGGCGAGGGTGCCGCTGGCCAGGAGGGCCCGGGTGATGTTGTCGAGCCATAGACTTTGGCCGATGTCGTGCAGCTTTACGGCAGCGTTCATTGCTCGCTCCCTTTCGAATTGGAGGACTTCGCCGAGGCGCCGGATATGACGCTCCTCGACGCTGGGTTTGGCGGTGACGAAGGCGGTGACGATCTCGGCGGCCACCTCGGGCCCCATGACTCGCGAGCCGAGGGTGAGGACATTGACGTGGTCGTGCTCGACCATCTGGTGGCCGGTGTAGTGGTCGCCAGCATAGGCCGCCCTCACGCCGGGAAGGCGGTTGGCGGCGATGGTGACGCCGGCCCCGCTCCCGCACACGAGGATGCCGAGCTCGGCGTCCATGGCCGCGAGGGCATCGCCGACGAGCTTGGCCACCACCGGGTAGTCGATTCCCTCGGGGGGAGCAACGTCGGGGCCGACAAGGACGGGCTCGTGACCGGCGGCCCGCACTGCGTCGGCCACGATGGGCCGCAACGACAGGCCGGCGTGATCGGCACCGATGGCCACCCTCATGGCTTCACCAGCCGGCGCACGTGGTCGGCCACGTTCTCCGGTGTGAACCCCAGCTCCCGGTAGACCACCGGGCCCGGGGCCGACGCCCCGAACCGCCGCAGCCCCACCACGTCGTCGACGAACTCGTGCCACCCGGTGGGTGCGGCCGCCTCGACGGCCACCTTGGGCATCCCCGGTGGCAACAGGGCGTCGCGGGCGGTTTGGGGTTGGGCGCGGAACAGCTCGCAGCAGGGCATGGACACCACCCGAGCATCGATGCCCTCGGCGGCCAGCAGGTCGCGGGCGGCCAGCGCCAGCTCAACCTCGGAACCGGTGGCCACGATGGCGGCGGCGTCGCCCGGGGCCACCACCGACGCGCCGGCGGCGACGTCGAGCAGTTCGGGGTCGAGGGTGGGCAGGCCCTGGCGGGACAGCACGAGGCACGTGGGCCCGTCGTGGTTGATCGCCTCCCGCCAGGCCTGGGCCGACTCGTTGGCGTCGGCGGGGCGCATCGTCCGCAGGACAGGCATGGCCCGCATCCCGGCCAGGTGCTCGATCGGTTGGTGGGTGGGCCCGTCCTCACCGAGAGCGATGGAGTCGTGGGTGAAGACGAACACCACGGGCAGCGACATGATCGAGGCCAGGCGGACGTCTTCGCGCATGTAGTCGTAGAAGCTGAAGAAGGTGGCGCAGTAAGGCCGGAAGCCGCCGTGGGCGGCCATGCCGTTGCAGATGGCTCCCATGGCGTGCTCACGCACGCCGAAGTGGATGTTGCGCCCGCTCCAGTCGCCGCTGTTCACGTCGCCGTAGTTCTTCAACTGGGTGTCGGTGGAGGGCGCGACGTCAGCCGAGCCCCCCACCAGCTCGGGCACCGCCTCGGCGAAAGCGTTGAGGACCGAGCCCCCGGACTTACGGGTGGCCACCCTGGTGCCCACGTCGAACACCGGGGTCGATGTGTCGGCCCAGGCCGGCGGCAGGCGGCCGGCCATGGTGCGCTCGAGCTCGGCGGCCGGCTCCGGTTCGGCGGCCCGGTAGGCGTCGTAGCGGGTCGTCCACTCGTCGTGGGCGGCGACCCGATCGGCGACGAGGCCGTGCCAGTGGGCATAGACGTCGTCGGGGATCGAGAAGGGCGGGTGGGACCAGGCGAGCTTCTCTCGCGTGGCGGCCACGTTGGCCTCACCGAGCGGCGACCCGTGGGCCTTGGCCGAGTCCTGCACGGGAGAGCCGTAACCGATGTTCGAGCGCACGATCACCAGGCTGGGACGCTCGTCGGCGCCGGCCTCGGCCACCGCGGCATCGAGGGCATCGAGGTCGTTGACCGATTCCACCTTGGTGACGTGCCAGCCGTAGGCGCGGAAGCGCTCGGCCACGTTCTCGGTGAACTCCACCTCGGCCGCGCCTTCGAGGGAGATGTGGTTGTCGTCGTAGAACACGGTGAGCTTGCCCAGCGCCAGGCCGAGGCGTCCACCGATGGAGGCGGCCTCGCTCGACATCCCCTCCATCATGTCGCCGTCGCCGCAGATCACCCAGGTGCGATGGTCGACGACCGTGTGGCCGGGCCGGTTGAAACGGGCGGCCAACATGCGCTCGGCCATGGCCATGCCCACGCCGTTGGCGAAGCCCTGGCCGAGGGGCCCGGTGTTGATCTCGACGCCGGCGGTGACTCCCCGCTCGGGATGCCCGGGCGTGCGCGACCCCCACTGGCGGAACTGCGACAGGTCCTCGAGGGTGAGGTCATAGCCCGACAGGTGCAACGCCGCGTACTGGAGCATGCAGGCGTGGCCGGCGGAGAGGACGAAACGGTCGCGGTCGATCCACGCCGGATCGGCCGGGTCGTGGCGCATGTAGCGCGTGTAGAGGCGGTAGGCCAGCGGCGCCAGGGCCATTGGCGTGCCCGGATGGCCGGATTGAGCCTTCTCCACAGCGTCGACGGCCAGGAAGCGGATGGAGTTGATGGCGTCACCGACGACCCCCGAGGGATCGTCGACGGGCGCCGTCCGGTCGGCGACGACCAGGTCGTCGCGCAGCTCGGTGTCGTGGACGGCCGTGCCTGCTGGGTCGCTGCGGGCCTCCGCTGCACTGTGCTTCTCAGAGGCTCCGTGGTCCTCGCTCATGCTCACGACTGGTCTCCGGGGCGCATCGAGCGGTAGCGGCGGATGAGGGTGTTGGTGCTGCTGTCGTGGGCCAACGGAGGCTCGTCGTGGCCCTGGAGCTCGGGGATGATCCGGTTGGCCAGCACCTTGCCGAGCTCCACCCCCCACTGGTCGAAGCTGTTGATGTCCCAGATCGTGCCCTGGGTGAACACCTTGTGCTCGTAGAGGGCCACGAGCTGGCCGAGCGAGCGAGGGGTGAGGCGCTCGACGACGATCGAGTTGGTCGGGTGGTTGCCGGCGAACGTGCGGTGGGGAACCTGGAAGGCCGGCACACCCTCGGCCGCCACCTCCTTGCTCGTCTTGCCGAACGCCAGTGCCTCGGTCTGGGCGAGAAAGTTCGCCCACAGCAGATCCTGGTGGTTGCCCACGACATGCTCGGCCCGGGCGATGCCGATGAAGTCGCACGGGATGAGCCGGGTGCCCTGATGGATCAGTTGGTAGTAGGCGTGCTGGCCGTTGGTGCCGGGCTGGCCCCACACCACAGGACCGGTGGCGTAGCCGACGGGCTCGCCGGCGAGGGTGACCGACTTTCCGTCGCTCTCCATGTCGAGTTGCTGCAGGTAGGCGGGAAAGCGGGCCAGGTACTGGCTGTAGGGCAGGATCGCCTGCGTCTCGGCTCCGAAGAAGTTGATGTACCAGATGCCGATGAGCCCGAGAAGCACGGGAAGGTTCTCCTCGAACGGCGCTGTCCGGAAGTGGGTGTCCATGGCGTGGAAACCGTCGAGCATCTCCCGGAATCCGTCGATGCCGATGGAGATGATCAGTGACAGGCCGACGGCCGAGTCATAGGAATACCGGCCACCCACCCAGTCCCAGAAGCCGAACATGTTGGCCGTGTCGATGCCGAAAGCAGCCACCCTGTCGGCATTGGTGGACACGGCCACGAAGTGACTCGCCACCGCGGCTTTGTCACCGACCGCTTCGATCAGCCAGTCGCGCGCGCTGTTGGCATTCGTGAGGGTCTCGAGCGTGCCGAACGTCTTCGAGCACACGATGAACAGCGTCTCGTGGGGGTCGAGTCCGAGGAGCGATTCGTAGATGTCGGTTCCGTCGACGTTGGACACGAACCGGAACGTGAGGTCTCGCTGGGTGAAGGCCTGGAGCGCGTCGTACGCCATGTGAGGCCCCAGGTCGGAGCCCCCGATGCCGATGTTCACCACGTTGCGGATGCGCTTACCGGTGTGGCCGGTGTGCTGGCCCGAGCGGACGCGCTCGGCGAAGGCCCCCATCTTGTCGAGCACCGCGTGCACCTCGGGAACGACGTCGACGCCATCGACCTCAATCTGCTCGCCCTCGGGCGCCCGCAGGGCCACGTGCAGGACGGCCCGGTCTTCGGTGACGTTGATCTTGTCGCCGCGGAACATGGACTCGATGCGTTCCCGGAGACCGGCCCTTTCGGCCAGGGCCACCAGGAGACCGATCGTCTCGGCGGTGAGGCGGTTCTTCGAGTAATCGAGATAGAGCCCGTCGACCTCGGCCGTCAGGGTCTTGCCCCGCTCGCCGTCGGCGTTGAACAGGGCGCGCAGGTGAACCT
>JBBSHU010000153.1:0-5900 GCA_038232455.1 Acidimicrobiales bacterium | reverse complement strand
GCTCCGTGCCCGAACGGAGTGCCGGCTCCGTGCCCGAACGGAGTGCCGGCTCCGTGCCCGAACGGAGTGCCGGCTCCGTGCCCGAACGGAGTGCCGGCTCCGTGCCCGAACGGAGTGCCGGCTCCGTGCCCGAACGGAGTGTCCGAGAGCGAGGAGAGCGGAACCCATTCGCTGCCGTTCTGATAGTCGACCAGCACGGAGTGGCGATGGGAGAAGGTGCCCCGGCGCGAGTCCTGGCCGGAGAGGCGGATGTCGGTGCCCTCGAGGAGCAACGAGCCCAGAGCCAGGATCTCGGCCATCGCCCAGTCGGCCAGGCCGGCGGACCAGAGCTCGACCCGGGTCTCCATCTGGTGGATCAGCTTGGGATGGACGACGAAACCCTCTGGCGGCCGGTTCACGGTATCGACCACCTGATCGAGCACCCCCCGGTCGACGGCGGTCGCCACCGGCGGCAGGGCCCCGAGGGGCGCGGGCGAGGTGCGGGCCACGCGGGGATCAGGCGGCGTCGACTGGCGGGTCTCGTCGAAGGCGGTCTGCATACGGGCCACGAAGTCGTCGAGGGCCTTCTCGGCCTCCGCCACCCCGATGTCACCCCGGCGGACCAGCGTCTCGGTATAGAGCTTGCGAACTGATCGGCGACCCTCGATGCGCTTGTACATGAGGGGTTGGGTGTACGAGGGATCGTCTCCCTCGTTGTGCCCGTGCCGGCGGTAACAGACCATGTCGACGACCACGTCTTTGTGGAAGGCCTGGCGGAACGCGAAGGCCAGGCGCGCCACCCGCACGCAGGCCTCGGGGTCGTCGCCGTTGACGTGGAAGATCGGGGCCTGCACCATCTTGGCCACGTCGGTGGCGTACACCGACGAGCGCGCGTCCTGGGTCGAGGTGGTGAACCCCACCTGGTTGTTGATCACCAGGTGCACCGTGCCCCCCACCCGGTACCCCCGCAGCAACGACAGGTTGAGGGTCTCGGCCACCACGCCTTGGCCGGCGAAGGCGGCATCGCCGTGGATGACCAGAGGCAGGACGCTGAACGCCTCGGGTTGGTCGATGAGGTCCTGTTTGGCCCGAACCATGCCCTCGACCACGGGGTCGACGGCCTCCAGGTGCGACGGGTTGGAGGCCAGGCTCACCGGGAGCTCGGCGCCGCCGCGACCCACGAACTTGCCCGAGGCTCCGACGTGGTACTTGACGTCGCCCGATCCCTGGGTGGTGGCCGGGTCGATGTCACCCTCGAACTCACGGAAGATCTGGCGGAGCGACTTGCCCACGATGCTGGCCAGCACATTGAGCCGGCCCCGGTGGGCCATTCCCAGGACCGCTTCGTCGCAACCGGCCCGGGCGGCGTTGTCGAGCACCTCGTCGATCAGCGGGATCGCGCTCTCCGCTCCCTCCAGCCCGAACCGCTTGTGGCCCACGTATTTGGTGTGCAGGAAGCGCTCGAAGGCTTCGGCGGCGTTGAGGCGGTCGAGGATGTGCAGCTGCTCCTCGGTGGTGAGCGCCGTACTGACACCCTCCACGTGCTCCTGGATCCAATGCTTCTGGTCGGGCTCCTGGATGTGCATGTACTCGACGCCGACGCGCCGGCAGTAGGCGTCGCGCAGGATCCCGAGCACCTCGCCCAACGGCCTGACCTCGGTACCCGCCAGCCCGTCGGTGAAGAACTCGCGGTCGAGGTCCCAGATGGTGAGGCCGTAGGTGGCGGGGTCGAGCTCGGGGTGGGTGCGCGGTTCCTTCCAGCGCAGAGGGTCGAGGTCGGCGATGAGGTGGCCGCGGACGCGGTACATGTTGATCAGCGTCTGGACGTGGACCTGCTTGGCCCGCTCCTCGTCGCTCCCCTCCCCCGGGTTGACGTCGCGACGCCATCTGACCGGCTCGTAGGGAACCCCGGCGGAGACGAACACGTCGCGGTAGAAGTCGTCGGCGCCGAGCAGCAGCTCGTGGATCCGCTTGAGGAATAGGCCCGACTCGGCCCCCTGAATCACCCTGTGGTCGTAGGTGGAGGTCAGCGTGAGGACCTTGGAGATACCCAGCTGGGCCAGGACCCGGGGGTCGGCACCCTCCCACTCGGCGGGGAACTCCAGGGCCCCCACGCCCACGATGACGGCCTGGTCGGGCATGAGCCGGGGGACGGACTGGACGGTGCCCAGGGTGCCGGGATTGGTGAGGGTCATGGTGACGCCGGCGAAGTCGTCGGCGCCGACCCGCCCGGTGCGCACCCGGCGGATCAGCTCCTCGTAGGCGGCCTTGAACGACCGGAAGTCGAGGGTGTCGGCGTCGCGGATGCAGGGGACCACCAGGCTGCGGCGACCGTCGGGCTTCTCCACGTCGACGGCCAGTCCCAGCCCGACGTGGTGGTGGTCCACGACCACCGGTTGGCGGTCGTGGCGGGCGAAGGTCCGGCGCATGCCCGGAACAGACTCGGTGGCCCTGACCACGGCCCAGCCCACCAGGTGCGTGACGCTGACCTTGCCGCCACCGGTACGGCCCAGGTAGCCGTTGAGGACCTTGCGGTTGACTTCGAGAAGCCGGGCGGGGACGACCCGGACGCTCGTGGCCGTCGGCACCCCCAGGCTGGCCTCCATGTTCTCGGCGACCCGTGCCGCCGCCCCCCGGAGGGGCACGGCCTTGTCGGCCGTTTCAGTCGTCGGACCGACCGGCGGCGAAAACGTGACCTCGGGAAGGCGGGGTGCGACGGTGACGGCAGCCACGGGTGCCACCGGCAGATCCTCGTCCGCCCCGCTCGGGCCCGGGCCCCCGCTCAGAGGGCCGCTCGGGCCCGGGTCCCCGCTCGAAGGGTCGTCCGGGGCCCGGCTGTCGAGTCGGTGGTCGCCGTAGCCCTCGAAGAAGTCGCGCCAACTCTCGGCCACCGACGACGGGTCACGCATATAGCGCTCGTACAGTTCGTCGACGAGCCAGGCGTTGGGCCCGAACGCCACAGCCTCGGACGCTTCGTCAACCATGCGAGACCACCCTAGAGTCAGAACGGGAACTACCTGCGCATCTTCTCGCCCGGTGGGATGATCGGCGACTCGGAACCGCTCAGTTGTCGCCTTCGCGACCCGACCGGAGCCTTTACCGCCGACTGGGCAGGAAAGGTGCCCTCAAATGGGTAGCGTCGTGTCATGTCCACCGAAGCGGTAGCCGGTCGCGTCGTCGTCGACCGCTACGAGCTCGTCGAGACGCTCGGCACGGGCCCGATGGGGCCGGTGTGGCGGGCTCACGACCGCCAGCTTCAGCGCCAGGTCGCCATCCGCGAGGTCGAACTGCCCGACATCCTCGACGATGCCGAGCAGGCCGCCCTGGCCGAGAAGGTGCTCCGGGAAGCCACCGGCGCCTCGCAGCTCGACCATCCCGGTGCCGTCACCGTGCTCGACGTGGTGACCGAGGGCGGCCAACCCTTCGTGGTCAGCGAGCTGGTGAGCGCCCCCACCCTGGCCGACGTGGTCAGTGCCGACGGCCCGCTTCACCCCACCCACGTCGCCGCCATCGGCTTGAATCTGCTCGACGCCCTGGCCGCCGCCCACGACCTGGGACTGGTGCATCGCGACGTGCGCCCGTCCAACGTGCTGCTCACCGACACCGGCGTCCGCCTGGCCGACTTCGGCGTGGCGTCCATGGTCGACGACCCCCGGATCACGGATGCGGCAATGCACGAGCCGTTCTACCTGGCCCCGGAGCAGACGGAGTCGGCCGGCGCCACCGCCCTGTCCGACCTGTGGTCGCTGGGGGCCACGTTGTACTTCGCCGTCGAAGGAAAGCCGCCCTTCGACGAAGGCTCGCCGGCGGCGACCATCGCCGCCATCGTCAGCGGGGCGCCGCGGCCCACCGAGCGGGCCGACGGCCTGCGACCGGTGCTCGATGCCCTCCTTGTCAAAGAGGCCATGGACCGACCCGACGACGACGCAACCCGCGCCCTGTTGACCATCGCAGCAGGCTGGAACGGCCCAGTCGCCGCGCCCCCTCCACCCGCGCCGCCTCCGCCGCCTCAGGAACCCTCCCCGCCCGTTGCCGCACCCCGGCAGCTCCCGCCCGAATACCAGGCCCAGATCCCCCCCGAAGAGCCGATGCAGCCCGACGACCACGACATGTACGGGGAACGGGTGGCCGAAGTCGTCGCCGCCGAGTCCCCCGAATGGGCCGGCAACGGATATCCGCCGCCCGAGCCGGCGATCGCCGACACCGACGACCATTCGGTGGTGTCGGTCCGTACCTCGACGGTGGCCGACGACGACATGTGGTCCGTGCTCCGAACGCCGCCGGCCGCCGACCCGGGCACCGCCTACGACCCGGGTACAGCTCCCGGCACCGGGGCAGACCCCGGCACGGGTGCCGACCACGACGTCGCCCCGGGTGGCGTGGCCACGCGGCGGGAACCCTGGTTCTTCCAGTTCCCGGTGGAGACCGTCCCCCCGCTCCCTCTCCCCGAACCACCCCCCCGGCCACCTGTCGAGGTCGAACGACCTCGCGGCCGGTTTCCGCGCGGGCTGTGGGCCGCCCTCCTGGCCGCCCTGATCGCCGCCGTCATGATCGCCCTCATCGTCACCGGTGGTCACACGCTGCGAGCGCAGCGACCGACGATCGAGACGTCGAAGGGGCCGGGCGACATTGCCACGTGGGTGCCCTACACCGACGCCACCACCGGCTTCACGATCCGCTACCCACCCAGCTGGTCCGTTCGCCGGACGGGCAGCCAGACCTTCTTCGTGGACCCTGCGGGGATCTCCTACCTGGAGATCGACCACCAGCAGCCACCGGCCCCCTCGCTCACGACCTCGGCGTTCGACCAGGAGAAGACCTTCTCGGGCGGCCACCCCACCTACAAGCGCATCGGCATCGATCCCACCACCTACCAGGACAAGCCGGCCAGCCTCTGGCAGTTCACCTACACCGACAATGGGACCAACATCCGGGCCGTCGACATCGGGGTCAACAGTCCCAAGTACGGCTTCGCTCTCTACTTCCAGGCGCGCGCCGACAACTGGGCGCAGGCCCAGGCCACGTTCGACAACTTCAAGTCCGTCTTTGGCATGCCGACGTAGGCGCCTCGCCGGGCCCCCGTCCACGGGTCACGCATGAGCCCACGGGTCGTCCGCTGGGCGGTGGTGGCCGTGTGCGCAGCGGGCATCGCCGGGATGGTGGCGGGATCGATCGCCGACGACAACACGGTGACGCTGACCTTCGGTCTGGTCACAGCAGCTGCGGTCGCCTGCCTGATCGTGGCCACCGCCGTGGCCGGAGGAGGCTCGGGCGACGCCGCCGAAGTAGCAGGTCTGCGGGTCGAAGAGCTGGTGCAGGCGATGGTGGCCCGAGGTGCCGACGAGACGGCATTGCGCGACCTCGTTCGGGAAGCCGTTGCCCTGGGCCGAAGCCAGCCGAGCGCCGAGCAGCCGGGGAGCACCACCCAGAAGGCCAGGGCTGGGGTGCACGGCGGACGCACCCCACGCCCCGGCACCGCACCTTCACATGAACCACGGGGCACGTCAACTCAACCACCGTTGAGTTGATTCGCTCCCACGGCGATCCCCACCGACACTTTCCGCAAAGATTCCGTTCAGGTCGGGCATCGGGGCTGCCGATATGATTCTTATGTCGGTACAGACTCGCTCCAGCCGGGCGGTTGTCCGCCCGATCGAAGCCGGAAGCTCCGTCGTGTGCGCCACGTGCGGCCAGCCGGTGAAGTTCAGCGCCAAGGTTCGCCTGTGGCAGGTCATCGCCAATATCTACGTGAACGGCAGGTGGGATCGGGTGGAGCACTACCACGCCGAGTGTTACGAGGGGGCCGGGCGGCCCTATGGCAGCGCCGCCTGACCATCCCCACGCCATCCCGGCCCTTTGGGCCAGGTTGTTGCGGTAGACTGCGCTCCGTGGAAACCGTTCCCAGTCACCACCCCGAGCCT
>JBBSHU010000152.1:0-5916 GCA_038232455.1 Acidimicrobiales bacterium | reverse complement strand
CCCTCTTCGAAGGCCTCGACTTCGACCTTGCCGGCGGTGGACGGGCCGAGGGCATCGAGATCGCTGACCCGGGGGACGGCCTCGGGCTCGCCCAGGCGCAGGGCACGCCGCGTGGCGTTGGCCACGAGGGTCTCGTAGTTGGCGATGGAAAGGCGCACCGACACACCCGAGCGCTGGTTCACGTGGGGGCTGTGACGGGCCTCGGACGAAATGGAGGCCACGATGGCGGCCATGTGGTCGGGCATCTGCACGGTGACGCCCGTGGTGGGCGCCACGTCCACCTCCTGGGCGACGATCGCCAACTCGGTGGCGGCGTCGTTGGGATAGTGGGTTCGGATCTGGGCGCCGAAGCGGTCCTTGAGGGGTGTGATGATCCGGCCCCGGTTGGTGTAGTCCTCGGGGTTGGCCGATGCCACCAGCACGATGTCGAGGGGCAGGCGGATCTTGTACCCCCGAACCTGGATGTCGCGCTCCTCCAACACGTTCAGGAGGCCGACCTGGATGCGCTCGGCCAGATCGGGTAGCTCGTTGATGGCGAAGATGCCCCGGTTGGTACGGGGGACGAGGCCGTAGTGCAGCGTGAGCTCGTCGGACAGGTACCGGCCCTCGGCCACCTTGATGGGGTCGACCTCGCCGATGAGATCGGCGATCGACGTGTCGGGGGTGGCCAGCTTCTCGCCGAAGCGGGCACTGCGGTGGACCCACTCGACGGGAGTGTCGTCTCCGTGTTCGCGCACGAGGTCACGGGCGTAGCGGGACACGGGCCGGTAGGGATCGTCGTTGATCTCCGACCCGGCCACCACGGGCATCCACTCGTCGAGCAGGTGGGTGATGGAGCGAATGATCCGCGTCTTCGCCTGACCACGCTCGCCTAGAAACACGATGTCGTGGCCGGCGAGCAGGGCGTTCTCCAGTTGGGGAAGGACCGTGTCGTCGTAACCCAAGACCCCTTCGACCACCGGCTGGCCGGCGGCGATGCGGGCGGCGGCGTTTCGCCGCAGCTCCTCCTTGACCGGCAGCGGCTCCCAGCCCGACTCCCGGAGTTGTCCCAGAGTTGCGGCGCGCGACATGACGACCCAACCTAGGCCCGATGGGACGCCTCGTCAGGACAGGAGCAGCGGCGCGAGTTGTGCTGGCCGCCGTGGCCCTGAGCGCCATGGTCGCGTGCTCGGCGTCTTCGTCGTCGGGCGGGAAGGGAGGCCACGACGAACCGGTCATGGTGCCCGGACCCGGCCAGCAGTTCGTCACCGGCGACGTGGCCCATTTCCTCGCCGACGACGCCCAGTCGTCGACCCCCCTGGCCACGCCGTTCACCCTGTCGGCCGCCGAACGGGGAGAAGCCAGCGCCACGATCGAGAACGCCCTCGTCGACGGACGGCGCTCCACCATCTCGTGGCCGTCGGGCACGCCCCTACCGATCACGGGTACCGGCGGCCTCGAGCTCGGACCCGTGCACGTCGAAGTCGGCCCGACCGGGGTCGTATGGAACCTCGACGGTGGGGTCCGCACCTTCGTGCCCGGCGACTACGAAGCGGGCGCATCGGTGGCCGTGGGCACCGGTGGCATCGCCACGCCTCGCGAGTCGGTGGACTTTCACGCCGACGAGCGGACGGTGTTGACGTCGCGGGGCGGCGTTACCGTACACGTCGACCCTCAGGCCCTCGAGCTGGCCGGTCCCGGCAAGATCTCCGTGTCGGGAAGCCTCAAGGTGCAGACTCCGGACTCCACCCGCCAGTCCTCAGCGGTCACGTTCGGCCCCGGCCCCTTCAAGATCACCCTGGCGCCGGGAGGCGGCACCGGGGTGCGAATCAACGCAGTCCTCCAAGGCAAGACCACCGCCCCCTGAGGGACCAGGCCCCGAAGGCCGGTTCCCCGACCGTGCCGATCGGTGCCAGGATCACCAGGTGGAGGTCCACCGGCACACCTACGACGCGGTCATCGTGGGCGCGGGCGGGGCCGGACTGCGGGCGGCCATCGAGGTGGCCGGCCGGTGTCGTACGGCTGTGCTCACCAAGCTCTACCCCACCCGCTCACACACAGGCGCGGCCCAGGGCGGCATGTGCGCGGCCCTGGCCAACGTCGAGGAGGACTCCTGGGAGTGGCACGCCTTCGACACGGTGAAGGGGGGCGACTACCTGGTCGACCAGCAGGCCGCCCAGATCATGTGCCGAGAGGCGGTCGACGCGGTGATCGAGCTCGAACACCTGGGTCTGCCCTTCAACCGCACTCCCGACGGCCGCATCGACCAGCGCCGTTTCGGCGGCCACACCCGTAATCACGGAGAGGCGCCCGTGAAGCGGGCCTGCTTCGCCGCCGACCGCACGGGCCACATGATCCTCCAGACCCTCTTCCAGCAGTGCGTCGCCCGCGATGTGCGCTTCTTCAACGAGTTCCAGGTACTCGACGTGGTCTTCGCCGGGGGCGCGGGAGCGGGGCCCGATGCCCCGGTATCGGGCGTGGTCGCCTACGAGCTGGCCACGGGCGACCTCCATCTGTTCGAGTGCAAGGCCGCCCTGTTCGCCACGGGTGGGTTCGGGAAGATGTTCAAGGTCTCGTCCAACGCCCACACGCTCACCGGTGACGGCCCCGGGTTGCTCTACCGCCGGGGGGTGCCGATGCAGGACATGGAGTTCTTCCAGTTCCACCCCACCGGCATCTACAAGCTCGGCATCCTCCTCTCCGAGGCGGCGAGGGGAGAGGGGGGGATCCTGCGCAACGCCGACGGCGAACGCTTCATGGAGCGTTACGCCCCCACGGTCAAGGACCTGGCCCCGCGCGACATGGTGAGCCGGGCCATCCTCACCGAGATTCGTGAGGGTCGTGGCTGTGGGGACACCAGGGACTTCGTCCACCTCGACCTCACCCACCTGCCCCCCGAGCAGATCGACGCCAAGCTGCCTGACATCACCGAGTTCGTGCGCACCTACCTGGGCATCGAGCCCAAGACCGACCTCATCCCGATCCAGCCGACCGCCCACTACGCCATGGGCGGAATCCCCACCAACGTCTCGGCCGAGGTGGTCCTCGATGCCGCCGGCACCGTCGCCCCCGGGCTCTACGCAGCGGGCGAGTGCGCGTGTGTGTCGGTGCACGGAGCCAACCGTCTGGGCACCAACTCGCTGCTCGACATCGTCGTGTTCGGGCGTCGGGGCGGAGCCGCCATGGCCGAATTCGTCATCGACGCGACCCAGCCCGAGCTGCCCGACGACGCCACCGAGGTTTCCCGGGCGCTCGTCGCCAACCTGCGCGATCGCCCCGGGGGCCAGAACGTGGCCGACATCCGCGACGAGTTGCAGACGGAGATGACCGACAACGCATCGGTGTTCCGCACCCAGGAGAGCCTGGAATCGGTGCGAGCCACGGTGTCCGCGCTCCAGGCCCGGTACGGCGAGGCTTCGGTCTCCGACGGCGGGAAGCGCTTCAACTATGCCCTGACCGAGGCCCTCGAGCTTGGGTTCCTGCTCGACCTGGCCCAGACGGTGGCGGCCAGTGCCCTGGCCCGAACCGAGAGCCGGGGTGCCCACTCGCGCGACGACCACCCCCTGCGCGACGACGCCAACTGGATGCGCCACACGCTCGCCTGGCGCGAGGCTGATGGAGGCGTGCGCCTCGACTACAAGCCGGTCGAGGCCGGCCCTTACCTCCCCATGGAACGGAAGTATTGAGATGGCCGTCACTGTCGACCTTCGCATCAAGCGCTGGGACCCCGACCACGACGATCGGCCCCACTGGGAGATTTACCAAGTGGAGGTGGAAGAGACCGATCGGGTGCTCGACGCCCTTCATCAGGTGCGCTGGCACCACGATGCCAGCCTGGCGTTCCGACGCTCGTGTGCCCATGGTGTGTGCGGCTCCGACGCCATGGTGATCAACGGCGCCAACCGTCTGGCCTGCGTGCTGCTCATCAGCGACGTAGGCCACACCATCACCGTCGAGCCGCTGCGAGGCATGCCCGTGCTGAAGGACCTCGTCGTCGACATGGAGCCGTTCTTCGAGCAATACAAGTCGGTGAAGCCGTGGCTGGTGAACGACGACGACCCCGGCGACCGCGAGCGCCTCCAGAGTCCGGAGGAGCGCGCCCGCTTCGACGACACCACCAAGTGCATCCTGTGTGCGGCGTGCACCACCTCATGCCCGGTCTTCTGGGCCAACGACTCCTACGTGGGCCCGGCCGCCATCGTCAACGCCCACCGCTTCGTGTACGACTCACGCGACGACGCCGGCGCCGAGCGACTGGACATCCTCGACGACCGGTCCGGCGCCTGGGCCTGCCGCACCGCCTTCAACTGCACCGACGCCTGTCCCCGCGGCATCAAGGTCACCGAGGCCATCGAAGAGGTCAAGCGCTCGCTGATGCGGGGCGAGTGACGTGGATGACTCGCAGGCGGCCACCCGGGGTAGAAATGGGATCGGCGGGTCGCAGGCGTCGTCTACCTAGGAGGACCACCCATGGAGATCGTCCGTAATGCTGACGGCACGCTCGTCGTCCCCGTACCCCAGGATCGGCGGCCCGACAGTGACGACCAGGCCGAGTCCTCCCCTGGCGACGCCGGGGGCGAGTCCACCGAGACGACCGTTGGGCCGACCACCCGCGTGCTCCATCCCGGCGAAGGGGGATACGACGAGGCCCTGGCCGAGTGGGATCTCCAGCAGAACCCCGACCGTGAACCGGTCGTCTCGACCGCAACGGGCCGACAGGAGGCCATGACCGTCGTGCATGCGGTGGCCACATCGCCCGATCACGCCGTAGCGCCGGCGGTGGAGGCACTCGATGATCCCGAGGCGAGCGGTGAGGCGTTGCGCCACGTCCTCGTCGGCGGCGTTCACTCGGTCGAGGACTTTGCCGCCGAGGTCGCCGAGGCGGAAGGCGGCGATCCGCTCCCGGCCCACGAGACCACCAAGATCATCGGCGAGGTCCTGACCGAGCTCGATTGATTCATCGAACAGCAGGCAATGTTGACCCTTCCTGGTCCGGAGTGGCCCCGGACAATGGAGGGACAGGGGCGGGCACCGGGTAGAAGGGCGACCGTTACGCTGTCCACGTTCGGCGCACGCTTTTCCCAGAGAGAGCCCCAGGAATCAAGTGACTGAAGTGTCGGCCATCATCAAACCGCTCGGCGAGCACGAGCTCTACCTCTTCCTCGTCCAGTTCGTGCTGCTCCTCGTGGCCGCCCGCATCCTCGGTCAGGTGGCCACCAAGTTCGGCCTACCCTCCGTGGTCGGTGAGCTCCTAGCCGGGTTCGTGCTGGGCCCCAGCCTGCTCGGCAATGTCGCTCCCGGCCTGTTCGACAGCATCTTCCCGCAGGTTCCCGAACAGGTACACCTACTCGAGATCGTGTCCTGGTTGGGCGTGATCATGCTGTTGATCCTCACCGGCTTGGAGACCGACGTGGGCCTGATCGCCCGTAAGGGCAAGGGCGCGGCGGCCATCTCGCTCGGGGGGATCCTCGTACCCTTCGGTCTGGGCTTCCTCCTCGGCTTCGTGCTGCCCACCGACTTCGTGGTCGATCCCAACAAGCGTCTGGTGTTCGCCCTGTTCATCGGCACAGCCATGAGCATCTCGGCCATCCCCGTCATCGCCAAGGTGCTCATGGAGATGAAGATCATCCGCCGCGACATCGGCCAGATCACCCTGGCCGCAGGCATGATCGACGACACCATCGGCTGGATCCTGTTGTCGGTGGTGGCCGGCCTGGCCAGTAGCGGCACGGTCAATCCCCTAACCGCAGGCAAGTCGGTGATCTCGGTGCTCGGCGTCCTGCTGGTGAGCTACACCCTGGGCCGCAAGCTGGTGGCCGCCCTCCTGAAGGCTCTCGATAATCGCGTCGGGGGCGACATGATCAAGATCACCACCCTCATGGCGCTGGCCCTGGCCTTCGGCGCAGTGACCCAGTGGCTGAAGCTCGAGGCTGTGCT
>JBBSHU010000151.1:0-5938 GCA_038232455.1 Acidimicrobiales bacterium | reverse complement strand
CCCATGGGGTCGCTGCCAACCCGGGTCCAGTGACAGCCGTTCCAGAGGTTGTCGCGCCCGCGGCACTGGGCGAGGTAGTGCCAGGTCCCGGTGTTGCGGTCGTAGTAGGCGTCGCCGTCGCCTGCGAAACACGCCCAGGGCCTCCCTTCGGTGGGTGTCGCGAGGGGCGTGGGCTGCGACCAGGTGACGCCATGGTCGGTCGACTTCCAGATGTCGATCCCGAACGCGATGGGCATGGCTTCACACGCCGGGGTCGGCTGCACCCGGCCGCTTCTCCTCCCGAACACGTACCAGGTGGCCGGGTCGTCGGGGGCGGCCGTGAGGTGGGTGCCGTTGCCGAACTGGAAGTCGGCCGAGGGCATGTCCGCCGCCGTCAGGCGGGTCTTGAACCGGAAGTCGGCGCTGGCACCCGAGAACCATTCGCCGAGCGTGGGCGCCGGGATCGGTACGGGAGGAGGGGGCGGTGGTCGGGAGACGGCATCGGCCAGGCGGCCGGTTCCCGCCATGCCTGCCAGCACCGCAACCAGGGCCAGCGCAAGTGTCCCGGCGCGTTGCCTGGATCGCCTCATGGCGCCCGCCTACCCATTTTCACTATTGTCCCACCCTATGAGCACAGCTGATCCTCAGGCCTTCGACCGCAACCTGGCCATGGAGTTCGTCCGGGTCACCGAGGTGGCGGCCCTGGCCGCCTCCAGATGGATGGGCCGAGGGGAAAAGGAGAAGGCCGACGGAGCCGCCACCGAGGCCATGCGGCTTCTCCTGCGATCGGTGGTCTGCGACGGCATCATCGTCATCGGCGAGGGCGAGAAGGACGAGGCGCCCATGCTCTACAACGGTGAGCAGGTGGGCGACGGCTCGCCTCCTGAGATCGACATCGCCGTCGACCCCCTTGAGGGCACGACCCTCTGCGCCCTCGGCCGGCCCAACGCCCTGGCCGTGATCGCCGTCTCCGACCGGGGCACCATGTACGACCCGCCCGGCTTCTACATGGAGAAGATCGCCGTCGGCCCCGAGGCCGTCGGCTGCATCGACCTCGACAAATCCCCGACGGAGAACCTCAAGGCGGTGTCCAAGGCCACCGGGAAGTCGATTCACGACCTCACTGCCGTCGTTCTCGACCGACCGCGCCACGACGACCTCATCGCCGAGATCCGCGATGCCGGCGCCCGTATCCGCCTCATCCAGGACGGCGACGTCGCCGGGGCCATCTCCACCGGCACCCCCGAGGCCGGGGCCGATATTCTCTTCGGCATCGGCGGCACCCCCGAGGGGGTCATCTCGGCGGCCGCCATCAAGTGCCTGGGCGGCGAGATGTTGGGCCGGCTCGCGCCTCAGAAGAAAGGCGAGATCGAGGCCATCAAGGAGGCTGGGCGCGAGGCCGATCTCGACCGGATCCTCACCCAGGACGACCTGGTGAGGGGCAACAACTGCTTCTTCGCGGCAACGGGGGTCACCACCGGTGAGCTCCTCAGGGGCGTGAACTACGACCGCCGGGGCGCCACCACCCAGTCACTCGTGATGCGGTCGAAGTCGGGGACGGTGCGTACCGTCAGTGCCCGTCACTCCCTCGACAAGCTGCGCGGCTTCTCGGCCATCGACTTCAACTAACCGAGGTCTCTACGCACCTGCACGAACTCGGCGCCGTCCACCCAGTCGCCCAACCGGGCCTCGTCGATCCAGCCCCGGTGGTGCAGGAACCCGTGGCCCTGGCTCCCGGACCGCACCCGGCTTGCCATTCGGCAGCACGCCAGCGACACCGCCGTGGACTCGAACGAGGCCAACAGGCGCGACCCGATGCCTTGCCCCCGGTCGCCGGCGGACACGATCAGGTTGGACAGCTGGGCCACGCCGCCCCGGGTCCATCCCGTGGCCACGCCCGCCATCTTGCCGTCACGGCGGGCGCTGATGGCCACCCGCTCGTGGGGTAGGGGTGACCCCAGCTCGGTCAGGCCCAGGCCCTGCCACTCGCGCGCCGACAGCTCACGGGCCTCGGGTTCGAGGGCGGTGCACACCCACAGCTCCACCGGCAGCCCGCCTCGCCCAACGATGGCCGGCGCCCGTAAGGGGAAATCGGCGATCGGCGCCCAGATCCGGCCCGGGCCCTCCTGGAGGAGATGAATCCGGTCGAAGACCACGTCGGTGCGGTAGTCACACAAGGCCACGCTGGCGGCGGCGATACGAGCGGGATCGGCCTCGTCGGCGACGGTGACATGAGGGACGTACGGCCACGTGAGGGGACGGGCCAGCGGTTCCCGGAAGACCCGGTCCCGGAGGGACCGAACCGCACTGGCTCCCTCCTCGAGGGGCAGGTACAGCACGGGGTTGTCGGGAAGGAAGGTCGTAGGCGGGCCGAGCAGGACTCGCAGGGGTTGGGTGACGGCTGCCGCGCCTCTCAGGAGGGTGAGGACATCGGTCATACGGTCGGCTCGTACGTTGACGGGTGACACCAGGGTGCAGTGCGGCGGCACCCGCCCGAGGGTCCCGTCACCGGTCGCCCGGCGCAGGGTGTCGATCTCCCGATCGAGGGGGGGAGGACAGACGAGGGCCACCCCGAGCCGAACACTGGACATCCCTCCATGATGCGTGAGGCGCCAGCACTACGCGAGACGGCTGGTCTCAGCCGACCTCCGGTCGGGCATGCGGGCCACGTCGTGGACCAGGTCTCGGCCCCGGTCGAGTGCCCTCGGACCAGCTCCGGTTCGACCCCGGCCAGGTCCACGCGGGTGTGACACTCGGACCTTCCGCGTCGAGTTGACTACCCCCCAGGTAGCAAACTCGACACGGAAGCTATTTGCCGACGAGCTCCAGGCGGACTTTGGCCCGGGCGATGGCGGCGTCGGCCTCGGCGTCGTCCATGTCCGACTCGCGCTTCTCGGCGGCCTCTTTGGCCTTGCGGGCCCGCTCGGCGTCGATGTCGCCGGCCAGCTCGGCCACGTCGGACAGGATGATCACCTGGTTGTCGCGCACGTGGACGAAGCCGCCGTGCACGGCGGCTTCCAGATCCTCACCTTCGGCGGTCTTGACCTTCACCTTTCCGATCTCCAGGGCGCCCAGGAACGGGGCGTGTCCGGCCAGGAAAGCGATATCGCCACCACCCACCGTCCGGCACGTCACCATCTCTGCGTCTCCCGAATACAGGATGCGCTCGGGCGAGACGAGCTCGACGTTCATGGCCATGCTCAGGCGGCCTCGTCCTCGTCGTCGTCCTTGTCCTCCTTGGACAGCGTCTTGGCCTTCTCCCGCACGCTGTCGACCCCGCCGACGTTGAAGAACGCCTGCTCGGGCAGGTCGTCGAGCTCGCCGTCGACCAGGGCCTCGAACGACGCCACCGTCTCCTCCACCGACACGGTGACGCCGGGGATGCCGGTGAACTGCTCACCCACGAAGAAGGGCTGGGAGAGGAACTTCTCCACCTTGCGGGCCCGCTGCACGGTGAGCTTGTCCTCCTCGGAGAGCTCGTCGACTCCGAGGATGGCGATGATGTCCTGGAGCTCGCTGTAGCGCTGGAGGGTTTCTTGCACCCGGCGAGCCACCCGGTAGTGGTGCTCCCCCACCACCTCGGGGCTGAGGATCCGCGAGGTCGACGCCAGGGGGTCCACCGCGGGGTAGATACCCCGGGAGGCAATGTCACGGGACAGCTCGGTGGTGGCGTCGAGGTGGGTGAAGGTGGTGAACGGGGCCGGGTCGGTGTAGTCGTCGGCGGGCACGTACACGGCCTGCAACGACGTGATCGAGCGGCCCTTGGTCGACGTGATGCGCTCCTGCAACTCGCCCATCTCGTCGGCCAGGGTAGGTTGGTAGCCCACGGCCGACGGCATGCGCCCGAGCAGAGTCGACACCTCGGAGCCGGCCTGGACGAAGCGGAAGATGTTGTCGACGAACAGGAGGACGTCCTGGTTCTCCTCGTCGCGGAAGTACTCGGCCATGGTGAGGGCGGAGAGGGCCACGCGGAGGCGCACGCCCGGCGGCTCGTCCATCTGGCCGAAGACCAGGGCGGCCTTCTCCATGACGCCCGACTCCTGCATCTCCAGCCAGAGGTCGTTGCCCTCACGGGTGCGCTCGCCCACGCCGGCGAACACCGACACGCCACCGTGCTCCTCGGCCACCCGGTGGATCATCTCCTGGATGATGACGGTCTTGCCCACGCCCGCTCCGCCGAACAGGCCGATCTTGCCGCCCTTCACGTAGGGGGCCAGCAGGTCGATCACCTTGATACCGGTCTCGAACATCTCCGACCGCGGCTCCAGCTCGGAGAACGGCGGAGGCGGGCGGTGGATGTCCCAGTGGTCCTTGATGCCCTCGACTTCCTTTCCGCCGGTGTCGAGGGGCTCGCCGATCACGTTGAAGACGTGCCCCAGCACTCCGGGACCCACGGGCACGGTGATGCCGTGGCCCAGGTTGCGCACCGGCGTGCCCCGCCGCAGGCCGTCGGTGGGCTTCATGCAGATGGCCCGGACCCGGCTCTCACCGATGTGCTGGGCCACCTCGGCCATGATCTCGACCTTGTCGCCCTCCAGCTCCACGGTCATCGACAGGGCGCCGTTGATCTCGGGAAGGGCGTCGGGGGGAAACTCCACGTCGACCACGGGGCCGGCGATCCCCATGATGCGCCCGTCCTTGGCGGTCGCCGAGCTCCCGCCCCCGTCGGACTGGGCCCCGGCGGCCGGACCACCGCCGGCATGGCCGACGGGGGCGTTGGTGTCGCTGGTCGTCTCGCTCATCGCTGGGACTCCTTCACTGGCGTAGCGCCTCGGCTCCGCCGACGACTTCCATGATCTCGGTGGTGATACCCGCCTGGCGGATCTTGTTGGCCTGCACGCCGAGCGTCTTGATCATGTCCTCGGCGTTGTCGGTGGCTGACTTCATGGCCCGCTGGCGGGCCGCATGCTCACTGGCGGAGGCATCGAGCATGGCCGCGAACACGCGTGACTCCACGTATCGGGGCAGCAGGAGCTCGAGGATGCCCTCGGCCGACGGCTCGAACTCGTAATCGGCCGTGGGGCCCTCGGCGGCCAGGTCCTCGATGGACTCTTTCTCGAGCGGCAGCAGGCGGGCGTTGGTCACCTTCTGGGCCCCGGCCGAGAGGAAGCGGGTATAGACGATCTGGACCTGGTCGACGTCGCCCTCGGAGTAGCGCTCGATCATGCCGCCGGCCACCCTGCGGGCGTCCTCGTAGGAGGGCTGTTCGGTGAACCCCGAGCTGGCCTCGTCGATGCGGTACCCCCGGTAGCGGAAGTAGCCCTCGGCCTTGCGGCCCGACAACGACAGCGAGTAGTCCTTGCCTTCCTTCTTGTCCGCTTGCAGGGCCCGGTCGGCGGTGCGCAGGACCGACGTGTTGTAGGCCCCGGCCAAGCCCCGGTCGGCGGCGAGGACGACGTAGCCAACCGTCTTGACCTCGCGCTCTTTGAGGAGGGGATGGTCGAGACCGACGCCGGAGGCCGCCAGTTGGCGGAGGACCTCGGTGATCTGTTCGGAGTAGGGACGCGCCGCCGCCACCCGCTGCTGGGCCTTGACGATACGGCTGGCCGCGATCATCTCCATGGCCCGGGTGATCTTCTTGGTCGACTGGACGCTCTTGATGCGTCGCCGGAGCTGACGTTCCTGCCCGCTAGCCACGTTGCCCTCGCCGCTGCGGGAGCATCAGCTCTTGTCCTCGCCCTTCGCCTCGTCGCTCTTCTCGCCCTTGTCGTCGTTCTTGTCCTCGTCCTTCGCGTGGGCGTCGCCCTTGTTGTCCTTCTTGTCGTCGGCGTCGTCGGACGAAGGTTGGAAGCGTTCGATGAAGCTCTCGATGGCCTCGTTCAGCTTCTGCTCCTCGGGCAGCTTGCCGCTGTCCCTGATCTCACCCAGGAGGTCGTTGTAGCGGCTGCGGAACTCCTCGAGGAGCTCGGCCTCGAAGCGGCCCACGTCGTCGGTCTCGATGTCGTCGAGGAAGCCCTTG
>JBBSHU010000150.1:0-5982 GCA_038232455.1 Acidimicrobiales bacterium | reverse complement strand
CGGCTGCGTGGGATCGCCCACGGCACCATCATGGGCGCGTTCGGTCAGGGTTGGCATGGTCATCTCGTCTACTGCTCCGGTCTCGCCCTCAGTGGGATGGTCTACAACCCGCTGGTCTCAGATCAGCCTGACAGAGAGGGCCTAGCTTATTGGGCATCAGGGAACAGTTCGGCAACTGTGACCGTCTTCAAGCCCGCCTGCTGGGTGATGCGGACGAGCTCGTCGAACAGGGTGGCCGTAACCGGATGGTTGCCGTGAGCCAGAATGACGCCTCCAGGTTTGGCGCTGTCCCGCATGGCGCTGAGGATGGCGCCGGGTACGTGAGTGTACGAGTCCTCAAGCGAGCCCGACCACATGAGTACTTTCGTGTACCCCAGCTCGGCGGCGATCCTGTCCACGGCGGCGTTGTGGCTGCCGAAGGGCGGGCGGAAGAACGGCCGAGAGGTGACGCCGAAGGTCGCCTGGATCCACCGTTCGTTCTTCGTCAGCTCCGCTCGGACCTGGACGGCATCGAGCTTAGTGAGGTCTTTGTGGGCCCACGTGTGGTTGCAGATCGCCACCTGGCCCCTGCTCATGAGCGTCTTGATACGAGCTGCATACCTGTCCCAGGCCGTTGGCCCGTACATCCCGTTGGGGCAGAGCGTAATGTGGGCACCGGTGCGCTCGGCTCCTGCCACCAGCCCTGCGACGCACCTGTCGCAATAGCCGTCGTCGAAGGTCAGTGCAAGGGCGCCAGACTGCTTAGAGCCGGAGTCTATGACGCGAGGTGGTCCGGGGAGGGCCGGAGCGATGCTCGGCAGCGTGCTCGGCGTTTCGTGGACGAGAGATGGACTCCCTTGCTCAGTCGTGCCCGAATCAGCAGCCGCGAGACGAAGGCGATCGGGTGGTGTAGACGGAAGTTGGGCGACAGCCATCACCAGGACCGCAGTTACCGCAGTTGCCGCAGTCATGACCGTACGATTGCGCCGAACTCGACGCGAGGCGCGCCGACGACGACCACCGCGCCCGCGTTCGGGCCTGGTCTGTCGATACCGAGGGATTCCCCGGTTGCTACTTCTGGCGCCTTCGCCACTGTCGAAGAAACTGATCTCCGCGATGTAGCGCCCGTCATTCGCAACGTCGGCCTCGTGCTGTGGAGGTCTTGAACCAGCAGCTACCGCAGAAGTGTGAAGGAGTTCCGACTGGTATGGGGACGAGAGTGGGGTCTGCTCTTCGTCCGTGTCGAAGATGGCAGTCACGACGACGCCAGACTTCGAAGCCCCTCCTGAGACGACCATTTCGGATGTACCCCCGGCGTTGCGGGCGGGCACTAGGTCGGCGCCCGTCGCCGGCGAGGAAGTGGAAGAGTTCGTCCCAGCGCTGATCCCGACGCCGAGCTCGCCGACCGGCGAGGATTTCCAGCTGCTCAGTCCTAATGGCCCGTTTCGCAGCCACGCTTCCCAGGCCATGGTTCGAGGGCCGGGCTGGGAGTCGGTTGCGCCCGGGCCCGCGGAGACCCGGTCGGGGTGGCAGCCCTGGACTGGGCGACGACAACCCCGACAGCGCCCCGATCCCACCCGGAAGCGCGTGACGACGGTCCCGACCTCGATCTGGAACTGCTCGGCCCAGCGCTGGAACTCAATCCCCTCACCGCAGTGCGGGCAGCACTCCGGGAGTTGCGCATCGACGATGCAGTGCGGCTCCGGGGGCGTAGCCCTGTGGCCATTGCGGCGGGAGCCCTCGTCCTTCTTGCGGCCCGGGGTCTGACGCTCCGCGTTCGGCTTGCCCGTCGAGAACGGTCTCGACTGGAGCTTGGCGGAGCGAACGGCCTCCCGGGGCTGCTCCAGCTCGGCGTTGCGGGACTCGACTTGGCCCAGGCGCGAACGCGACCGCTCGTCCTTGGCCACTAGCCCGTATGCCGGTCGACTCCCCGAACCCCCGGAGGAGACGCCATCTCGATCCTGAATTGGGGCCTCCTATAGACGGCCCCCCTCTTCGCAGGCAAGAAGATACAGGCCGGCCATTCTTGGGTGGTGGACCCCCGGTATCCAGGTGTCAACGACGGCGTACTCTTGACTGCCGGAAACCGCCGACGGTTTACCCTTGACTCCCCCGCCTCTGGGTCTGGTCACTCAGCATCGTCAGTAGGCACTCCCGAGGTCGCAATCTCGATCGAGTCACCCGAGAGCGGGAGCTGTTGGCAAAGCCGGGGCAGGTCGCGGATCTCGGTCCGCTCCTCGGCCTGGAAGCGCCCTCAGTTCACGCCGGAGTATAAGGCCGAAGCGGTTGCCTTGGTGGAGGCCACGTTCGTTGAGCCGGTAGCTGTCTCCCTTGAGGCTGACCAGCTACGGAGATCGGACGAGCGGATTCGCGCCATCGAGCGGATGGCGCAGCTGGATCGCAAGACCGTGCGCCGCTACGTGGCCGTCGCCACCGAGCTCGGCATCGCCCGCAACGGCGGCGAGGCGCAGTTGACCGACGAGTTCATCGGCTCGGTGGTCGAGGTGCTGCGCCCGCACCGCAGGTACGGCCATGGCCAAGGTGGTGGGCACTGGTGGCCGACCACGACCAGGTCAAGGCCTGGCTCAATGCCGGCATCACCGCCGTGAAGGTGCAGCGCCTGCTGGCCCGACGAGGAGTCGTGGTTCCCCGCCGCACTGTGCAGCGCTACGCCGCGGAGGTGTGCGATGCCGGTCGCAAGCCCCAATCGACGGTGCGTGTCGCTGATGGCAAGCCCGGCGACGAGTGCCAGGTCGACTTCGGCCGGCTTGGCCTCGTCTTCGACTCGGTCACCGGGCGTCGCCGGGTCTGCCACGCCCTGGTGTTCACCGCCTGTGTGTCCCGGCACTGCTTCGTGTGGCTGAGCTTCACCCAGACGACCGCGGCGGGGATCATGGCTCCGGACGTACAGCCCGGCTCGTCGGGACCGGACAGGAAGAACATGAGAGCGCCGGTGGGGTTGTTCCCGCCGCTGATCGCGGCGGTGTCGTGGATGGCGCCACCGACCACGCAGGTCGACGCCGAGGTGGTGATCGTGGGGACCGCACACCGCCGCCTCCACCCCTACGGACGGGCGAGTGTACCCCGTCCGTAGCCTCACACTCCGAGGAGCATTCCCCCGAGCGAACCCTGATTCAGGCGATCAGCCGACGTTGATGCGGCCCTGCATCCCGTCGCCCTGGTAGTTCTTGTCGTAGAACGTGTAGTACTTCACGCCCTTCGGGGGTGGTGGCACCTTGAAGGTGATGGGGACCGTCTGGCCCGGCGGTACGTCCTTGTCGATGCCCAGGAAGCTCACCGAGAAGTTGTGCACGACCTTGCCTTCGTTCTTGAGGGTGAACGAGACCTCGCTGCCCGAGTCGGCCCGGAGTGTGTTTGGCGCAAAGTGGTGTGTAGGGCTGTCCGAAGCTACGACGTCGGCGCTCAAGCTCTTGGAGCCGACGGACTTGCTGCTGCTGCTGCTGCCGCCGCCACATCCGACCAGGCCGACGACCAACGCCGTCACAGCCAGGCCCGTACTGACGAACCGCTTGACCTGCATTCCTACCTCCGTTGCACCAAACATCGCTTCCCTCCGGCAGCGGTTGCTGCCGACGGGTCATCGTACGTGAAACGCGTCGGCCCCCGTCGGGCTCTCCTCGTGGACGTCGACGCCGTCGACATCGGCGTGGCCGGAGCCTTCCCGGCACCAGCGCACGAGCGCGGCCACCTGGGCCGGTGCGCCCTCCGCCCAGAGCTCCACCGTCCCGTCCGTGGTGTTGCGAACCCATCCGGCGACGCCCAGGCGGCGGGCCTGGTCGCGGCAGGAGCTGCGGAAGAACACTCCTTGTACCCGTCCCGACACCACGACCCGTCGGGCGACAGGTGCCGACCGGGTTGGCGTCACTCCCGCTCGGGGTCGTCGGCTCCCGACCACTCGGGGTCGAGCTGGGCGACGAACTCGGCGCACCGGGCCTCCTCGTCGGACTCACCGATGGCGTGCGCCGCCCGGCCGAGCCCGGCGACGGCCCGGAGGAAGCCCCGGTTGGTCTCGTGGCGCCAGCGAACGTATCCCGAGCCCCGCCATCCGGACTGGCGCAGGCGATCGAGGCCCCGGTGATAGCCGACCCGGAAGCACGCGTAGGCCTCGACGTCGTCGCGCGCCAGTTCGCCCAGGCGAGCCCATCCGTCGAGGAACCGGGGCCACCGGGCCACCACGGCCGAGACCGCACCCCGGCGGTGTTGGTCATCGGCGGCCAGGGCGGCGGCCAGGGCGGACAGGGCTTCGGGCGCCTCGGCGTCGAGCACGGTCTCGGGCAGGCCCCGGTGCAGGGTCACAGGCTTGTCTTCGGCCATCGCTCACCTCTCATCGTCGGTACTGCCTCAGGCCGGCGGGCGCCAGGGGTAGTTGGCCACCGCCGTCCACTGCTCGTCGCCGATCTCCTGCCAGACCCAGAAGGAGGCACCCACGGCACCGCCGCGCCGGGCAACATCGAGGAACCGTTCGGTCTCGGCGGCATTCGGTGGCCCGACCCGGCCGCCCTCGTCGGCCATGTCGTAGGCCTGTCCGATGAGATGGACCGGCCGCAGGTCGGCCAGACGATCGACAGCCTGGGCGGCGGCCTCTCCAGGCTCGGTGCAGCCCCAGTAGACCATAGGTGCGAATGCGTCCACGTAAGGGGCCATGGCGGCGTAGGGATACGTGGCCCAATGAATATCGTTGGGTCGGTAGACGGTGGCGACCACCAGCCGGTTCCCGGCGGCCTGGCGTAGGAGGCCCAGGTAGAGACGCACCCGTGCCTCGGTGAGCACCACCCCTTCGGTGGACTCCTCCACGTCGGGGCTGAAGCCGTCGAGGGTGGCGCCGCCCGGCCCCCGCCAGGCCAGCGCATCGGCGGTCCAGCCGGCATCGCCGGCGGGGTCCCAGAGGTACGGGAACCCCCAACCGATGACGGCCAGGCCTCTGGCGTGAGCCGCAGGAACCAGGGCGGCCAGCACGTCGGCGCCGTAGAACCCGTCGCGCGAGTCGCCGACCCTCACCCAGAGTTGGGAGAGACCGGCGGCCACGGCCCGGGCCACGATCGCGTCGGCGTTTCCGCCCTCGGTCTGGCGGTACTTCCAGACCCACATGCCTTTCCCGTCGATGGGACGTGTGTCGGCGACCAGAGCCGTCGGCTCCGGAGCGCCGGGCAATGCTTCCTCCGGTACGAGTACCGACGGCCGCCAGCCTCCCGACCCCCCGGACCCCGAGTCCGGTCGAGGCGGCGGTGGGCATCCCGACAGAGGCAGCGCGACGGGCCCGACCGGTTCAGGGGGCGTCGCCGGGCGCGACGCCTCGTCGGACGCTGACGCCTCGGTCGACGAGCTCAGCGTCGGGGAGCCACCACCGGCGGACTGGCGGACCGGGATCGCCTGGGCCTGAACCAGACCGTACGGTCCCCTGCCTCGCCCTCCGCCCACCGTTGAAGCGGAGACGACGCCCGCGAGGAACAGAGCGACGGCGCAGGTTCCGATGGCACGCCGGGCGCCGATCACGTCGCCGTCAACCGAACCTTCGGTGCCGGTAGGAACTCCAGGTCAAGCACCCGCCCCTAAGGAACGGCCGGGCTGGAAGCGGGCTGGATGCCGCTGCGTTCCAGGAAGGCCATCCGGCGATGCAACGTCTCGCGCCAGGCCTCGAGGTCGACCACGAACTGCTCTCGGTCGCCGTCCTCGTGGGCGTGTTCGAGCTCGTCGAAGGCCTCGTCCTCGGCGTCGAGCAGAGCCCGGTACCGCACCAGGAAATGCTCGTTGACCACGTCTTCCAACACCATGCGCACCCCCGTGCTCGTCGACGGCCGACGCTAGCCGGAAGTGAGCGGAAGCGTCGCCCGCACCCGGGTTCGGCTGCGGTCCGAGCGCCGGACGCGGCTTGGGGCCCGGCCGGGCCCCCCCCCGGCGCCACCCCGCCCCCGGGGGGGGCGGGCCCCCGCCACGCCGTCCGAGGAGGGGGGGCGCGGGGGGTGGGAAGGGGGGGGGGGGGGG
>JBBSHU010000149.1:0-5984 GCA_038232455.1 Acidimicrobiales bacterium | reverse complement strand
TCCGGTGACCTCGCGCTTTTCAGGCGCGCGCTCTACCAACTGAGCTACCCGACCGGGGCGGTCCTGACGAGATTTGAACTCGCGACCTCCGCCTTGACAGGGCGGCGTGCACTCCAGGCTGCACCACAGGACCGTGGTAACCGCCAAACACTAGACGGTGCCGGGGACAGCCGAGGGCGGCCGGGCGGGGAAGAACGGAGCGGGCGGACCGACACGGGGGCTGGGGGTACCCGGCGATCCACCCGCTCGACGGGTCCACCCTACCGCGACCGGTAATCCGATTCAATGAAAATGACCGAAACCATCGCCTCGGTAGGCGCACGACCACGGAAAGTAGTTCTTGCCAAAAGTACCCTAGGGGGGTAAAGTATCGCTCAGAAGGGAGTGTCATGGCTGTCACCGGAACGAGCGAGCATCATCCAAACGTCGACCAGTCGGCGCATCCACCCGACCACGGCGAGCACGGCGGTCACAGCGACCACGCGGCCATGTTCCGCGGGAAGTTCTGGGGGAGCCTGGCGCTGACCGTGCCCATCGTGATCACCAGTGAGATGGTCATGGACTGGTTCGGCTACCAGCTCGACTTCCCGGGGATCGCCTGGATCGGTCCCGTCCTCGGCACGATCGTGTTCGCCTGGGGCGGCTGGCCGTTCCTGGCCGGCGGCGTAAGAGAGGCCCGCCAACGCCAGCCGGGCATGATGGCGCTCATCTCCCTGGCCGTGCTGGTCGCCTACGCTGCGTCGGCGGCGACCTCGCTGGGCTGGTTCAACCTGGAGTTCTGGTGGGAGCTGGCCGCACTGATCACCGTGATGCTGCTCGGACACTGGCAGGAGATGGCCGCTCTCGGCCAGGCCCGGGGGGCGCTGGCCGCCCTGGCCGAGCTCCTTCCCGACGAGGCCGAACGAGTCGGGCCCGACGGCGAGGTCGAGACTGTCACCCTCGACCAGCTGCGGCCCGGCGACGTCGCGCTCGTGCGATCGGGGTCGCGGGTACCGGCCGACGGCGAGATCGTCCAGGGTGAGGCCGAGCTGGACGAATCCATGGTGACGGGGGAGTCGCGCCCCGTGGCCCGGGCCCCGGGCGACAAGGTCGTTGCCGGGACGGTGTCGACCGATTCCTCCATCCGGGTGCGCGTCGTTGCCGTCGGCGACGACACCGCCCTGGCGGGCATCCACCGCCTCGTGGCCGAGGCCCAGACTTCGCGTAGCCGGGCCCAGGCCCTCGCCGACCGGTTCGCAGCCCTGCTGTTCTACGTGGCCGCCGGCGCGGGGGTGATCACCTTCGTCACCTGGCAGCTCATCGGCAACACCGACGACGCCGTCGTGCGCACGGTGACCGTCCTGGTGATCTCGTGCCCTCATGCCCTCGCTCTGGCCATCCCCCTGGTGATCTCCATCGGCTCGGCCATGGGCGCGAGCGTCGGGATCCTGGTGAAGGACCGCCTTGCCCTCGAGCGCATGCGCACCGTCGACGTGGTCCTGTTCGACAAGACGGGAACGCTCACCAAGGGCAGCCACAAGGTCACCGACGTGGCCGGGGTGGGCATCGGCGACGCCGAGGTGTTGCGGCTGGCTGCCGGGGTCGAGGCGGACTCCGAACATCCCCTGGCCCGGGCGATCGTCACTGCTGCCACCGCCAATGGCGCCCCCGCCCGGGCGTCGGACTCCCGCTCGATCACCGGTCGGGGAGTGGAGGCCACAATCGACGGGGTGCGCTACGCCGTCGGGGGTCCGGCGCTGCTCCGGGAGCGTCGCCTGGCTGTATCCGACAGCCTCCGGCCTACCATCGAGGACGCCCAGGACCGGGGCGCAGCCGCGCTGTACCTGGTGCGCAACGACGAGGTCGTGGGGGTCATCGCTCTCGAGGACGAGATACGCCCCGAGGGGCGCGCCGCCGTCGCCGAGCTGAAGCGCCTGGGGAAGCGAGTGGTGATGATCACCGGCGACGCCCGCCAGGTGGCCGAGGCGGTGGCCGCCGACCTCGGTGTCGACGAAGTGTTCGCCGAGGTCCTGCCCGAGGACAAAGACGCCAAGGTCGCCGAGCTCCAGTCACGGGGCCTGTCGGTGGCCATGGTCGGCGACGGGGTGAACGACGCCCCCGCCCTGGCCCGGGCCGACGTGGGGATCGCCATCGGAGCCGGCACCGACGTGGCCATGGAGTCGGCTGGAGTCGTCCTGGCGTCTTCGGACCCCCGGGCGGTGGCATCGGTGATCCGGCTGTCGAAAGCGTCGTACGCCAAGATGATCCAGAACCTGGCGTGGGCCGCGGGCTACAACATCCTGGCCATACCGCTGGCGGCCGGGGTGCTGTCGAGCGTGGGGTTCAACCTGCCGCCCGCGGTGGGCGCGGTCCTGATGTCGGCCAGCACCATCGTGGTGGCGGCCAACGCTCAACTGCTCCGCCGTGTGGACCTCAGCCTGCCCGAAGGTGGCTAATGCCTAGTGGCTCTTGCCGCGACCACCCATACGCCTCTTGACGGTGCGGCCGACGGAATCGGTGCTGTACTCGATCACCGTGGGGTTGCCCTTGCCGTCAAAGGTCGTCAGGTGGGAGCGGACGTAGCCGCCGCTCGACGGGGCCGGAGCCTGTTGCGTAGGGGCTGGTGTCGAGGCGGATTCTTCTTTTTGCTTCTTCTTCTTGCGGAGGGCCATGAGCGAATTGTGCCGTCGAAGGGGCCCAGCGTCAAGGTCCCCCCAGCAAGGCAGAGGCGCTCAGGAGCGAATGAGCCGCTCGATGGCCTTGACCGCCTCGGTCACCATCTCGTCGCCCTTGCCCTCCTCGGCGTTAGCCACACAGTGGCGGACGTGCTCGTCGAGCAGCCCCACGGCCACCGACTGCAGGGCCTTGGTGACGGCGCTCACCTGGGTGAGGATGTCGATGCAGTAGGTGTCCTCTTCGATCATGCGTTGCAGGCCTCGCACCTGGCCCTCGATGCGGCGCAGGCGGGCGCTGTAGTCGTCCTTCTTCATCGTGTAGCCACGCATCGCGGTCGGCCTCCATCGGAATTTTCCCGGTTTTTGTGTCCCGGGACTCGCCGAACATACCATAGGGGGGTACACTAATGACAGAACGAACTCGACCCCTGGAGGGACCATGGTTTCCACCTACCGCGTCACCGGCATGACCTGCGGCCACTGTGTCAGTGCCGTCACCGCCGAGGTGACCAAGATCGACGGCGTCACCGGTGTCGACGTCAAGCTCGAAGCCGGCGAGGTCGACGTCACCAGCGACACGGCTCTTGACTCCTCGGCCATCCAGGCCGCGGTCGAGGAAGCCGGATTCGAGGTGGTGTCGTGAAGCCGGGCGCCAAGCTGGGCGCGTTCGCCCTGGTGCTGGCCACCGCCTTCGGCGGCGGCGCGGCCCTGGGCGCCGCCTTCGCGCCCAGCGCCCCGGCGCCCGACCGTATGGGCAACATCGACAACATGCCCGGTACGGACCTGACCCCGCAGTCGCCGGCGCCGGCACCGGGTCGCTGAGAGGACGGGCGATGACCACCACCCCTGATACCACCGCCACCACCACTGACCTCACCCCGGCAGGTGACGTCGAGATCAAGATCGGCGGCATGACCTGCGCCTCGTGCGCAGCCCGCATCGAAAAGCGTCTGAACCGGCTCGACGGCGTCACGGCCACGGTCAACTACGCCCTCGAACAGGCCAAGGTGCAGTACGGCGGCGATGTGACCGCCGAAGACATCGTCGCGTCGGTCGAGGCCGCCGGCTACACCGCCGCCCTTCCTGCCCCGCCCGTCCCCGCAGCCGAACAGGCCGCGGCCGACGAGGCCGAGGTCGACCCCACCCAGCCCCTGCGTACCCGATTCCTGGCGTCGCTCGCCCTGGCCATACCAGTGCTGGCCATGGCCATGATCCCGGCTTTCCAGTTCCGCAACTGGCAGTGGCTGTCGCTCACGCTCGCCGCCCCCGTCGCCACCTGGGGTGCCTGGCCGTTCCACAAGGCTGCATGGATGAACATGCGCCATGCCGCCGCCACCATGGACACGCTGATCTCCGTCGGCGTGCTGGCCGCGTTCGGCTGGTCGCTGTGGGCCCTGTTCTTCGGTCACGCCGGCGACCCGGGCATGAAGATGTCGTTCAGCTTGAACGTGGCCCGTGGGTCGGGCACCGACGAGATCTACCTCGAGGTGGCCAGCGCCGTCACCGTCTTCATCCTGGGCGGCCGCTACTTCGAGGCCCGCGCCCGTCGCCAGTCGGGTGCCGCCCTCAAGGCCCTGCTCTCGCTGGGCGCCAAGGATGTCGCCGTGCTCCGGGGCGGGGCCGAGGTGCGGGTGCCCATCGAGGCACTGGTGGTCGACGACCGCTTCGTCGTGCGACCGGGGGAGAAGATCGCCACCGACGGCATCGTGGAGGAGGGAACCTCGGCCGTCGACGCCAGCCTTCTCACCGGCGAGAGCCTGCCCGTCGAGGTAGCGCCCGGCGACGCCGTGGTCGGTGCCACGGTGAACGCCGGCGGACGGCTGGTCGTGCGGGCCACCCGCGTCGGCTCGGACACCCAGCTGGCCCAGATAGGTCGCCTGGTTGCCGACGCCCAGAACGGCAAGGCCCCCGTGCAGCGCCTGGCCGATCGCATCTCCGCCGTGTTCGTCCCGGTGGTGATCGTCCTGGCTGTGGGAACCCTCGGCTTCTGGCTGGGGTCGGACCACTCCACGGCCACCGCCTTCAGCACGGCAGTGGCCGTGCTCATCATCGCCTGCCCGTGCGCACTGGGCCTGGCCACTCCCACGGCGCTGTTGGTGGGCACCGGTCGTGGCGCCCAACTGGGCCTTCTCATCAAGGGCCCGGAGATCCTGGAGTCGACCCGTCGCGTCGACACCATCGTGCTCGACAAGACGGGCACGGTGACCACGGGGCGTATGAGCCTTGCCGATGTCGTCCCCGCCGCCGGCGTCGATGCCGACGAGCTGCTGCGCCTGGCCGGCACCTTGGAGGACGCCAGCGAGCACCCCATCGCCCGGGCCATCGCCGACGGGGCACGATCCCGCCTCGGGGCCCTGCCTTCGGTCGACGGGTTTGCCAGCACCCAGGGCCTCGGCGTTCGGGGCACCGTCGAAGGTCACGCCGTCGTGGCCGGGCGCGAGCGGTTCCTGGTCGAACACGGCTTGGACCTGACCGACGAGCTACGGGCAGCCAAGGACGCAGCGGAAGGGGAAGGCCGCACGCCCGTACCCGTCGGCTGGGACGGTACCGTCCGTGGCATCCTCGTGGTGTCCGACACCCTGAAGCCGACGAGCAAGGAGGCCGTCGCCGACCTGAGGGACCTCGGTCTGCGCCCGGTGCTGCTCACCGGCGACAACGAGCGGGCGGCCCAGGCGGTGGGCGCCCAGGTGGGCATCGACGAGGTAATCGCCGATGTGCTTCCCGAGGAGAAGCTCTCGGTCATCCGTCGCCTCCAGGGGGAAGGCCGGGTCGTGGCCATGGTCGGTGACGGGGTGAACGACGCCGCCGCGCTGGCGCAAGCCGATCTGGGCCTGGCCATGGGGACGGGCACCGATGTGGCCATCGAGGCGTCCGACCTCACCCTGGTTCGCGGTGACCTGCGCTCGGCGGCCGACGCCATCCGCCTGTCGCGCAAGACCCTGGCTACCATCAAGGGCAACCTGTTCTGGGCTTTCGCCTACAACCTGGCGGCCCTGCCTCTGGCCGCCGCCGGATTCCTCAACCCGATGATCGCCGGCGCCACCATGGCGTTCTCCAGCATTTTCGTGGTGTCCAACAGCCTCCGGCTGCGTACCTTCCAGGCCCGGTCCAGCGGGAGCTGACGCTCAGCCAGGGTGGTAGGTGAGGGCCAACACGCCTCCGCTGGTTGGAGCGGACCACTCGTCGTCAGGCGGATGGTCGGGAGCCACCAGCCGCCAGTTGCCGGGGATGCCGTCGAGGCGGTAGCCGCAGTAGGTCTTGAGATGGTGATGCCATCGACACAGCCGAGCCAGGCGCTTCAACGTGGTGGTGCGGGTGATGGCCCACCCG
>JBBSHU010000148.1:0-6029 GCA_038232455.1 Acidimicrobiales bacterium | reverse complement strand
TTGGGTTCCGCCTGGGCGAGCTGGAGCAAGCGGGGGTGCTGCGACGTCGTCTCAGCGATGGCCGACGCCACGATGAGGGGACGAATCCTCGCCGGTCATGGCCCGCGGTGGACGTCGCCAGAAGGATCAGGCCCTCGCTGGTACGCAGGAGTAGTGGGGCTGCTGGGGATCGTCCGTCCATCCCCTGGGGTGGAGGTACCGGGTCCGCCCACTCCAGCCGAGGAGGCTTGCGGAGCCGGTCCTCGTGCGCCCCGTACCCGGGGATCCTCCACTGGGACGATCCCATGCGGACTACGACCTTCGCACGCGCACGATCGCGAGGTAGGGGACGCTCGCGTCAACGAAGTAGGAAACACGATGCCCGGTCGGAAGCTCGTCCTCGAACAGCTGAGCGCCGCGAAGGTCCCGCGGGTTTCGCATCGGCGGGCCGGACTCCACCATGCGAAGAGCTGAGTGGTGACGGCGTCCTCCTCGGATGCGCTCAATCCTCCAGGGCGGCGTCGCCAAAGACGACCCGCCACGTCACGCGGACTGTCTGCGACCACGCCTCAGGTAGGCCGGAAACGACCCTCAGGTGCACCGGGAGCCATTCGGTCGCAGAAGAGACCAAGCCACTCCCGGGACGTTCGCTTCGGGATATCCGCTCCGTCGACGCTTAGGGTTTCGTCCTGAAGTTGTTCGACGAGCGCGACGAGGCACTCCCGGAGTCGCAGGCTCACGGCTTGGAAGTCCTCGGCGTTTGCCGCGCCGCTCATCGCCTCGACGGCCCGCTCCGACCGCCGCCAGGGCTCCGCAAACAGCATTGCTGGAACCTCGTTGATCGCGGGCCGGTGCTGGTTTGCGACGCGTGTGGCCAGGCCGATGTGGAAAGTGAGCACGACGTCGCGGCTCTTGAAGTCTTCCTGCGAGTACAGGTTGGTGGGGTTCGTCACAACCCACCAACGGCTAGACGCAGTGTGGACGTCCCAAACCTGGTGAATTTTGCCACCGATGTTTTCAGGCGGTCGCCTTCTCGACATGGATAGCCGGGTCGCCGGGACTCTGAGAGTCGAAGTACTCGGCGATCAGCTCACGTTCGGCGTCTCTTGCGGGCATCAAAAAAGGGTACGGCGAGCGACTCGGGTACGAAGGCTCGAAGGCTCGGATCGGTCCTTGCGTTCACCAGTTCGAGGTCGGCGGGCTTTGCCGGGTCGCCGCTGCGACAGGCCACTCGGGTGTTCTTCATGTCGCCGACGCGGTCTCGCAGGTCGGCGTCCATCTGGGCGATGTCACGAGGGGCCATGATGACGACCGCAGGCCTGTTCTTCCAGAACTCCTCCATGAAGCCGCCGTGCTGGTTGCCACCCAGGAAGGAGCGGCCCACAACTGCGGCCACGAGAATCATGGCCAGGACACCGCCGCCGAGCCAGCCGATCAGGACCAGCGGTCCCCGGGCCAGGCTGTTGTCGAAGCGGTACCGGATGCGCCGCCGCATCGACACCCGGGGGCGGTGGCGGTGGTCCTCCGGTTGGAGCGTGCGGCGATACGCCTGCCGCGCCTGGATTGCAAATGCGTTTCATCGGCCAAAGTCATGTCAACAATGTTGACCCTGCGGAAGACGTTCAATCCACGGGGGGGGTCGATTCAGGTCGATGACGACAGAACCAGGACGGCGATGTCGTCGACGATCGGTCCGCCGTTGGCGTGCTCCACGAATGCCAGCAGGTCGTCGAGGCTGGTCTCGTCCACCGCCCTGTCGCCGAGCCCGCAGCACCACCGCTCGATCCGGTCCACTCCCATCCGTTCAGGGTCGCCGACGTGGGCGTGTCCTTCGAACAGGCCGTCGGTGAACATGAGCAGGGTCCAGCCGTAGGGAAGGTCGAAGAACGTCGGTTCGCCGAGTTGGTCTGCGGAAAACAGGCCGAGCGGCGGGCAGGTGTCGGCGACGAGCGTTCGGGCTTCACCGCCGGCGAGGAGGACCGGAAGTGGGTGACCGGCCGACAGAAGCGCGACACGTCGGTGATCGGCGCTCACGAAACCCGTGGCCATGGTGACGAACAGCTCAGCGGGCGGATGGCTGGTGGCGAGGACCTGGGCGCAACCTTTCAGCCACGCCGACGGGTCCTCGCTGGTGAGGGCGAGAGCGCGCCAGCCGGCCCGAAGGCTGGCACCCACAGCCGCGGGCACGGCCCCGTGGCCGCTCACATCGCCGATGCAGAAACCGACGTTGCCGGCCGGCGTGATAGCGACATCGAGGAAGTCGCCCCCGAGCAGGAGGCGCTCCTCGCCTGGTTGGTACCGGCTCCGCACCGTCATGTCCGACGGTGTGGCCAGGCGGGGCAGCAAACCGGCCTGCAGGCTGCGGCTCAACTCGGCGGCCTGGCCGATGCGGAGCACACGCTCGGTGATGTCGGCGACGCATCCCACCGTGCCGGTGACATTTCCGTCGTCGTCGAGGGTGACCGATCCCCGGCCCTGCAACCAGTGCACCGACCCGTCCGGCCACACCACGCGATGCTCGACGTCGTACTCCGACTTGGCGGCGAGAGCCGCCTGGACCACCGCCAACACGCCACCGCGTTCGTCCGGGTGGAGGAGGGACTGGTACATGTCGAAGCTGCCGTCGAAGCCGCCGGGCTCGAGCCCGAAGATCGCCTCGAGCTGTTCATCCCAGCGGATGGCCCCGGTGGCCATGTCCCAGCGCCACGTGCCGAGCCTCCCCGCCGCGAGGGCGAGACGGAGCGTGTCGTCGAGCAGGTGGCCGAGCGGCTCCAGCACGTCGGACATCGCGCCGCTCCTCCATCCAGGCCGTCGCCGGCAATCGGGTGTCTGACGATCAGATCATACGACGCCGGGACCATGTGAAAACCCTCAAGTTCCGATGATGGCGTGCCGATGATTCCTTCGGGGCCGGTCATGATCGCCGCGCCCGAGGGAGAGCCACGGGATGGACGCCACGGAAGTCGACGAGCTCCCCTTTCTCGCCGGCCGCTTCCGCGCTCAGCGACTGTTGAAGCGGGGCCAGGGAGTCGACACGTGGCTCGCTGTCGACGAAGGCGACGGCGACCGCCCGGTGGTGTTGAAGACGGTCGCGGCGACTGGCGTGTCACCCTCGACCCGGGCCCGGCTCGAACACGAGGCTCAGGTCCTCGCTCGTCTGGAGACCCCGATCTTCCGCCCTCTCGCGGCTTGGGGTCGTCACGGCGACGCCATATTCCTCGTGCAGCCGTTCGTGGCCGGCGTCACGCTGCAGCAGCGCCTGGCCTCGGGCCCTCTCAGCACGATCTCCGCCCTGCGGGTGGGAATCGACGTCCTGTCCGACCTGGGAATGGCTCACGAACAGGGTGTCCTGCACCGCGACGTGAAACCGACGAACGTCATGGTCGACCGCGACGATCAAGTTCGCCACGCCGTCCTCATCGACTTCGGCCTGGCCAAGAGCGCCGGTCTCGACCCCTCGGTGCGTGACGAGCCCGTGGGGACGGCTCGATACCTGGCCCCCGAGGCGTCCGGCCTCCTCGACGTGGGCGCCGACGAGCGAGCCGATCTCTACTCCTCGGCGTCCTGTTGTTCGAGTGCCTGGCCGGGCGACCTCCGTTCGATGGCGCCACTGTGGGTGAGGTCCTGCGCGAGCACCTCACCACCCCCGCCCCTCCGCTGCGCAGTCTCGGCGTGATGGTCCCCCGGGCCCTCGACAAGGTGGTGGCCAGACTGTTGCGCAAGGACCCGGGCGAGCGCTACCAGTCGGCCGATGCCGCCGTGGCCGACCTCGAACAGATCGCCGCGGCCCTGGCCCAGGGCACGGCCGACCCCCAGGTGACGGCCGGGCTCCACGATCGGCGCGTCGCCCTGACCGAGGCCGCCTTCGTCGGTCGGACCTCGGAGCTGGCCACTCTGACCGCCCTGCTCGGCGAGGCGGGCAGGGGGCGGGGAGGGCTGGTGCTGTTGGAGGCGGAATCGGGCGGGGGCAAGACCCGCCTGCTCGACGAGTTGGCCCTCGAGGTGGGGCCGGCGGCATGGACTCTTCGAGGCCAGGGGCTCGACCAGGCGGCCCAGCGGCCGTTCCAACTGCTCGACGGTGTTGCCGCTGGCATCCTCGCCGCAGCGGCTCGGGACCCTGGCGAAGTCGACCGCCTCCGGCGTCGCCTGGAGGACCGGGGCGAGGCGGTGGTCGCCGCCCTGCCCGTCCTGGGTGCGGCCCTCGGGCCAACCGAGCGCGATGAGCTCGGCCCAGAGGACTACGGCGAGGTGCGCAGCGTCGAGGCTCTCCGTGCCCTCCTCGACGCCCTCGGCGAACCCGGGCGCCCCGCCCTGGTCCTACTCGACGACTGCCAGTGGTCCGACGGCCTCACTGCCCGCCTCCTCGCTCGCTGGAACGAACGGTCGGAAGGCTCGTGCCACGTGCTGGTCGTCGCCGCCTTCCGCTCCGAGGAGGTGGGTCCCGGCCACGCCCTGCGCGCCCTGCGGGCCCGCGCCGCCATCACCCTCGGACCCTTCGATCCCGCCAGTGTGGGCCTCCTGTGCACGTCGATGGCCGGGGCGCTCCCGGCCGAGGCCCTCGACGTCGTCGTCCACCTGGCCGAGGGCAGTCCGTTCATGGCCTCCGCCGTGCTGCGGGGCATGGTCGAATCGGGCGCCTTGTGCTGGGTCGACGACGACACTGTCGGGTCTTTCGACCACGGCACGCCTCGGTCTCGGGACAACAACTCGTCGACCGCCGGGGGATGGCAGATCGACCCGGGGCCGATGGCTGCCGTGCAGACCTCCCGACGGGCGGCGTTGTTCCTCGTGCGTCGCCTGGAGCTCCTGTCGCCCGAGGTGCTCGAGCTGCTGGGCGTTGGAGCGGTCCTGGGCAAGGAGTTCGATCTGGGCCTGGCCTCGGAACTGTCCGGCCGATCGGCGGCCGATGCCATGGTGGTCCTGGAGGAGGCCCGGCACCGGCGCATCCTCTGGATCGACGAGGCCTCGGGGCGAGGCAGCTTCTGCCACGACAAGCTGCGTGAGGCCCTCCTCACCCGGCTGTCGGCCGACGAACGTCGCGACCTGCACCGGCGGGCGGCCCGCCGGCTCGAAGAGACGTCGCCCGACCGCGTCTTCGAGCTGGCCTACCATACAACGCCGGCGGCGAGGGGGCACGGGCCCTCGATTACGCCCTGCGGGCAGCCGAGGCCGCCCGTCCCCAGCACGCCCTCGAGGTGGCCGCCGCCCACTACCGGGTGGCTGAACGGTGGGCCTCCGCAACCGGAGACTGCGCCACCCGGGCCCGCATCGCCGAGGGCCTCGGCGACGTGCTCGTGCTCCAGGGTCTGTATGCCGAGGCCGTCACTCGCCTCGAGGAAGCGCTCAGTCTCAATTCCGACCGGGTGGCCCGTGTCGGCATCGAGGGCAAGCTGGCGATCTTGCCTTCAAGCGGGGCGATCCTCTGGCCGCCCGCAATTGGCTGGAGGGGGCGCTGCGCCACCTCGGCCGGTGGGCTCCCCGGCGCACCCCCGCGTTCCTGATGGCACTGCTGTGGGAGGTCGTCGTGCAGGCCGTCCACACCATCGTCCCGAGGCTGCGCCACCGCCGGCGGCCCGAGAGGGGCGACGAGGACTTCCTCGCCATCCGCATCTACAGCCGCCTGGCCTACGTCTACTGGTTCCACAGCGGCAAGATCACCTGCGGCTGGGCCCACCTGCGGGAGATGAACCTGGCCGAGCGTTACCCCCCAACGTCGGCGTTGGCCCAGGCGTACTCCGAGCATGCTCCGGTCACCACCATGGTGCCTTGGTACCGGCGGGGAATGGCCTACTCGCAGCGATCACTGGCGATTCGTCGGGACCTAGGCGACCTGTGGGGCCAGGGCCAGTCCCTGCACTTCTATGGCGTCGTCCTCTATGCCGCGACTCGCTACCGGGAGTGCATCGACATGGCCTTGACCCGGTCTGACGGACATCCACGATCAGGCGCGAAGCGCCGGAAAGGATGTCCATCATGGAGACCATGGAACGGGAGCGACGGCCACGCCGATCGTTCTCCAAGGAGTTCAAGCGAGACGCTGTCGACCTCGT
>JBBSHU010000147.1:0-6063 GCA_038232455.1 Acidimicrobiales bacterium | reverse complement strand
CTTTCACCGCCGCACTGGTCCGTCCCGGCTCACGCGGAATCGGCGGCGCCCTCCTCGAAGGCCAGCGCACATGGATGCGTACGGTTCCCGCGCGCCAGAAGCTCGACGTGGGACCCCAAACTCGGCTTGACGGCTGGGCTCGGGCCTCGGGTGAGCCCCAGCACACGAGCTGTCAACGGACAGCTCGTGTGCCGGGCCCCCATAGGGTCAGAAAGATAACTACCTGTGCATTTCATGAGCCACCTATCAGCGATCTTGTTCGCCACAATGCACAGGTAGTTATCTTCTAGACCCTCACCTCCGAACGGGGTCCTCCTCTGCCGACGCCGAACCGGGGGCGCCCTCCTCGTAGGCATGCCACATGGCTGCGTAACGTCCGGCGCGGGCGAGTAGCTCGTCGTGAGCGCCCTGCTCGACCACCCGGCCGTCGTCGATCACGATGATCCGGTCGGCGCCCATGGCCGTCTGGAGCCGATGAGCGATGAGCAGGCAGGTGCGGCCCGTGGCGACAAGTCGCATGGCCTCGGTCACCCGGGCCTCGCTGGCCAGGTCGAGGGTGGACGTCGCCTCGTCGAGGAGCAGGATGGCCGGGTCGACGAGCCGGGCCCGGGCCAGGGCCACGAGCTGACGCTGGCCCGACGACAGCGACCGGCCGCGCTCGGTGACGGGGTGGTGGTAGCCACCCACGGCGGCGATGAAGTCATGGGCGCCCACGGCCCGGGCCGCCTCCTCCACCTCGGCGTCCGTGGCGTCGGGGCGCCCATAGGCGATGTTGTCGCGCAGCGACCCCGAGAACAGGAAGGGCTCCTGGGGCACATAACCGAGCTGCCGGCGGTACGACCCGAGATCGAGGTCGGCGAGAGGATGGCCGTCGACCAGAACCCGGCCCGACGTGGGGTCGTAGAACCGGGCGACCAGCTTCAACACGGTGGACTTGCCCGCCCCCGTCTCGCCCACCAGGGCCACCGACTCGCCGGCGGCGATGTCGAGGTCGATGCCGGCGAGGGCGTCGGCCTGGGCGTCCGAGTAGCGGAAGCGCACGTCCTCCAGCCGGATGGCCCCGGGGAGCCGTCCCGGGACGACGGGGTCGGCGGCCGTGGCAACGGTCGGCTCGATGGCCAGCAGCTCGCCGATCTTGGCCAACGACGCCCTCGCCTGCTGATAGGTGTCGAAGACCTGCGACAACTGCTGGATGGGCGAGAACAACAGGTCGAGGTAGAGGAGGAAGGCGATGAGCTCCCCGGCGCTGAGTCCACCACCGTCGACCAGGGTGGCGCCCACCCCGAGCACCACGGCCGCCGCCACCTCGGACAGCATCTCCACGAACGGGAAGTAGGTGGCCACCAGCCGCTGGGCCCGCATGCGGGCATCGAGGTGGCCCTGAGCGTCGCGCCGGAAGTCGTCGATGTTGCGCTCCTGGCGGCCGTAGGCCTGCGAGACGCGCACGCCCGACACGCTCTCCTGCAAATTGGCGTTCACCGTGGCGATGCGCTCCCGGGCCGTGCCGTAGGCCCGGTCGGAGAGACGCCGGAACCAGATGGTCGCCGCCACCAGCGGAACGAGAACCGTGCAGGTGGCCAGCCACAACTCCACATTCATGACCATCAGCACCACCGCCACCCCCAAGAGGGTCAACACGGCGACGACTCCGGTGATGAGGCCGTTCTGCAACAAAGTGGACAGGGCCTCCACGTCGGTGGTCATACGGGTCATGATCCGCCCGGCCATCTCCCGCTCGTAGTAGTCGATCCCCAATCGCTGGAGGTGGGCGAAGATGCGGATCCGGAGCGCGAACAGGAGCCGTTCGGCGGTGCGGCCCGTGTAGCGCTGAAGGGCCCACACGTCGACCCAGTCGGCCAGCACCAGGGCACCGAACGCCGCGCTGGCGATCCACAACCCGCTCTGCGATCGGTCGACCACACCTTGGTCGATGCCCGCACTGACGAGGGCCGGCCCGGCCAGGGTGGCCAGTGTGTCGAGAACGACGAGCACCAGTCCGCCGATGAGGGGCCACCGGTACGGCCGGAGGAAGCGCCTGAGCGTGAACCCTGGGTCGGCCCGCGACTCGCCGGCGACGTCGACGTCGGGTCGGTCGACCGGTGGGGGCAGGGCGGCGACCGCCTCGATCAGGTCGGGGGTCGGCGCCAGGGCCATCCCGTCGCCGGCGCGTGCCCCCATCCCCCCGCCGCCGCCGAAGCCCGCCCCCGACGCCAGGGCGGCCCGGGGAATCGACTGGCCGGCGCCCGGCCCGCCCGGCCCGCCCGGCTGATCGGGGCCGGACTCGGGGATGGTCCAAGCCGACAGGGTTACGCCGTCGGTCTCGGCCGTCCGGCCCGCCGCGTCGTCGGTGTCGGCCTCCCCGGCGGCCAGCTCCTCGATGCCCGTACCGGGACCGGCCAGCAGCAGGCGGTACAGCCGACACCGGGCCAGGAGCTGGTCGTGGGTGCCGATGTCGACCACGGCGCCCTGGTCGATCACGGCGATGCGATCGGCGAGGCGCAGGGTCGACCGGCGATGGGCCACCAGCAGGGTCGTTCGCCCCCGCATCAGTCGACGCAGGGTGGCGTGGATCTCCTCCTCGACGCCGGAGTCGATGGCCGAGGTGGCGTCGTCGAGCACCAGCACCCGGGGGTCGGTGAGAAGCGCCCGGGCGAGGGCCAGGCGCTGGCGCTGACCGCCCGACAGGGTGAGGCCCCCCTCCCCCAGCCGGGACTCGTACCCATCGGGCAGGGCGACGATGAACTCATGGGCCTCGGCGGCACGCGCCGCGGCCACGATCTCGTCGTGGGTGGCGTCGGGACGGCCGTAGGCGATGTTGGCCGCCGCCGTGTCCGAGAACAGAAAGGACTCCTCGAACACCACTCCGATCTGGCGGCGCAGGGAATCGAACGTGGCGTTGCGGACATCCACTCCGTCGAGGCGCACACTGCCGGACTGCACCTCGTAGAAGCGGGGCAGGAGCAGGGAGATGGTCGATTTGCCCGATCCCGAGGGTCCCACGAGGGCGAGCGTCTCGCCCGCCCTCACCGTCAGGTCGAAGCCTCGGAGGACGGGCTCGGAGCGCAGGTAGCCGAAGGTCACGTCGTCGAAGACGACCTCACCGGTGACGGGAGGAAGCTCCTGGGCGCCGGGGCGCTCGACCACGACTGGAGTGGAGTCGAGCAGCTCGAAGATGCGTTCCGCCCCGGCCCGGGCCTGTTGCGCGACGACGGTGAGGGCCGACAGCATGCGGACCGGCGCGACCAGCTCGAGCAGGTAGGACGAAAAGGCCAACAGGGTGCCGATGCTGAGCCGATCGTGCAGCGCCAGCCAGCCCCCGAGGGCGAGGACCGCGACCTGGCCGAGGGCGGGCACGGCCTGAAGGGCCGAGCCGAAGCGGGCCTGGATCCGCACGGCGCGCAGGCGGGAGGCGAACAGGTCCTCCGACGTGGCCACCAAGCGGCCGAGCTCGCGCTGTTCCTGGCCGAACCCCTTCACCACCCGCACGCCCGACACGGCCTCGTCGACGATGCCGGCGACCTCCGCGGCCCGCTGCTGGGCATCCCACGCAGCCGGAAAGACGGTGGTCCGCAGGCGCAGGGCGACGACCAGGATCACGGGAACGACGACCAAGGTCACCACGGTGAGCAGCGGTGACAGCACGGCCATGATCACCAGCGAGACGACGAGCATGACCAGGTTGCCGCTCATCAGCGGGAGGAAGGCCAACAGGCCTTGCACGAGCCCGACGTCGGCGCCGGCGCGCGAAACCAGCTGACCGGTCTGGAAGTCGTCGTGGCGGGCGAAGTCGAGGCGCTGCAGACGCTCGTAGATGTCATTGCGCAGGTCGAACTGGACGGCTAGGGCAACCCGCCCGCCGACGAACCGGCGCACGTGGGCCACGCCGAACCGGAACACCCCGGCAGCGACGAGAAGGACCAGCCAGGGAGCGAGAGGTTGGCGTCCGCCGGAGATCACCTCGTCGACGATGACCTTCTCGATGACGGGCGTGAAGGCCGAGACGGTGAGGCCGGCGACGGCCGCACCGAAGGCCCACAAGACGTCTCTGCGGTGAGCGGCGAGGTACGGCCGCAGGCGCCGGATCCAGCCCGCCGCCGAGCCTGTGGCCCCCTCGGGTCGTTCTGTGTCGGGAGAAGCAGTCAGCCTTTGTGACCCAGTTCCTTGAGAAGGTTCAACAGGTCGTCGGCGTGTTCTTCTTCATTGCCGAGGATGTCCTCGAGCATGCGCCGGGTGGTGGTGTCGGCGTCGCCCAGCCAGCGGATGACCTCGGCATAGGACGCGATGGCCACCCGCTCGGCCACCAGGTCCTCCCTGATCATATCGACCAGGTCGGAGCCGGGAACGTACTCGGCGTGGCTCCGGGCGACGAGCGTGGCGGGGTTGAAGTCGGGCTCCCCCTGGAGCTGGACGATGCGGGCGGCGATGCGGTCGGCGTGACCCTGTTCCTCGTTGGCGTGCTGGAGGAACTCGGCGGCGACGGGGCCAGAGTTGAGTCCCTCGGCCATGTAGAAGTGGCGCTTGTAGCGCAGCACGCACACCAGCTCGGTGGCCAGTGCCTCGTTCAGTACGGAAATGACCCGTCCGAGATCGGCGCCGTAGGAGGCGGTGATCGGTCCGAGATCGATATGCGCACGGGCGTTGCGGCGCAGCGTCTCGATATCGGTGAGGAAATCGCTCATCTGGTCAAACTACCGCCCGACGACTACGTAGGCCCTCCGCACTCCTCGCACGCGCACCAGGATCGCAACGTGGGCCAGGTGTAGATGCCGGTGGTATGGCCGTCGTTCCAGTGCACATTGAGACCCCAGTTGCCCACGTGTTCGGCGGTGTCGATACGCAGTGGCTCCGGCGCACCGGGCAGCGGCCACGCCGCACCCCCGACCTGGCGGACACCCCGGCACTGGGCGCACGGGCAGTTCATGCGCAGCTCCTCCAGGCCGAACCGGCTCACGTGGGCGTCGTCCCAGGTGATCGTGACACCGCGTTCGCGCTCGACATCGACGGTGAGGGGGTTGGAGGCCACCGTCGGCACAGTAGGGCACGATGATGTGATGGCCGCTCCGGAGGATCGCCCCATCGACGCCACACCCGTGCACACCTCAGCCCTTCCGGCCACTCCCCAACGCGATCGCAACATCCCCGCGACGGCATGGGTGGAGGCACCCGCCGAGCTCCTGGGTCTGGGCGACGACATCGGCCGGCCGCTCGTGGCCTACAAGCGCCGGATCGGCCGTTGGCTGCTGTGGCGGGCAGGGCCGGCGGCCCACAGCGATGCCCGCTACATGGCCCTGGCCGACCACGACCTCTCCGAGCACTGGACCTTTCGGCTCTTTGCCGACGGTACCGGGGAGGGCACGGGCCCCGACGGCGTCGTGCACCAACGCCTCCGCACCTGGAAGGAGTCGCTGCGCGATGCCCAGGCGGGTTAGCGCAACGTAGACTCGTCGCAGAGCGCTAGTCACACCGGGTTCAGGGCGGTACCTGATCACCGAGCCTGCGCCGAGGCCTGTCCAGGGGGCGGAACCGGTTGGCCCTGACGGCGGTGGCCGCGCTGGGGCTGGTAGCCAAAGCGACGATCACTCCTGCCTCTGCGACCACCATTGCTCCCGCCCAGGAGGTTCCGGGGACCCAGTTGCTGTTCGGTGTGGCCTGCGCCAGCGCCAGCACCTGCGTGGCGGTGGGCAGCACCGACGCCTACCCGACTACGTGGGTGTGGTGGTCGTCGTCAACCAGCCCGGGGTCCCCGGTGACACACCGATTCAACGCACCCTGGGCCCGCGTATCTGAGCCCGCCCGTGCCCGACCTCCAAGTCGCCGTGACGACGCCGGAGCCGTCAGCCCTACGTCGTCAGACCGGAATGTCGCCGATGGTGCCCCAGACCGTCTCCGAGACGCCCTGGAGGTACCAAGTGCCGTTCGAGGGACGCCACACGGCGATCTCGGCCTTGCCGTCGCCGTTGTAGTCGGCCGCCACGGGGACGTCGCCGGCCTGCCCGTAGTGGACCTCGGCGATACCCCGGATATACCAGGTGCCGTTGGACGGGCGGAAGACGGCGATGTCGG
>JBBSHU010000146.1:0-6154 GCA_038232455.1 Acidimicrobiales bacterium | reverse complement strand
TCGTCGAGGTGTTCTACAACCGCCAACGCCTGCATTCTTCGCTGGGCTACCTCAGCCCTGCCGACTACGAACGTCAGATCCACCACCGGAAGGCGGCTCAGGCCGCATAATCAACCTGTCCGTCGAACCGGGTCAACCCCAACACCTGCCGGGAGGCGATCCGCCTTCTCCAGCGCACGGGCGATCGATGGGAGGAGCACACTGCCGCCGAGCACCTGGCGTACTGCCACTACCGCCCCTCGGAGAGCTGGACAAGGCGGTCGAGCTGGCCCGGCACGTCCACACCTCTGCCGTCGACATCGGCGACTCGGCCGCGGTCGGCATCAGTCTGAGCGTGTGGTCGAAGGCGTCGGGCGGGCAGGTTCCGGCCGACCTGGTGGCCACCGAGTTGGCTCACGGGAACGAGGACGCCCATACCGCCACGGAGGTGCACATGGCAGAGGCCGTCCGTCTGCTCGGCGCCGGACTGGTCGACGACGCCGTTGTCGTGCTGGACGCGGCCGTCGGCATCGTCCGGGGGGCCGGCCTCCGTCAGGAGTACGTGGTGCCCGTGTACCCGTGGCTGGCCACCGCCCGCCGCCTCCAGGCCGAGGCGGTGCCCACTGTCGCCGTCGCCGAACGGAAGAAGGCGGTGGCCCTGGCCGTGAAGGCCGCGGCGCGGGCCTACCGACTGGCTCGCCACTACCGCAACAACCTTCCCCACGCCCTACGCGAGCAGGCGCTGGCCGCAGCATTGGAGGGAAAACCGGCCCGGGCCCGGCGCCTATTGGCCCGCAGCCTGGCGGTCGCCGAGGGCCAGGGTGCCCGCTACGAGCACGCCCTCACCGTTGAGGCCGGAGCCCGCCTGGGTGTGGCGCTGGGATGGGACCAGGCGCCCGACGCGGTGGCCGACGCCGGCGCCAGCGTGGTCCTGCTCCAGCCTCGCGTCGAGGAGGGTGCAGGCCCGGTGAGTGCCGGCCAGCCCGCCAGCCTGGACCTCACCGACCGCTTCGCCAGCCTGCTCGAGGTGAGTCGCACGATCGGGTCGGCACCGTCAACAGACGCGATCTGGGATGCGGTCCGCCACGCCGCCCTCAACGTGTTGCGGGGCGAGCGCTGCCACGTGGTGGCCGTCGACGACGCCGACGCCGATCTCACGACGCTGTCGGGTGAGGGCCTGGGTGAGGTGAGCCAACACCTGGTCGCCCGGGCGATTGCGTTGAACGCCCCCGTGGTTTCCGATGAGGACGAGTCCGACGACGTCGCTCAGAGCATGGTCATGTCCGGCGTTCGCTCGTCGCTCTGTGCGCCCGTCCGCTGCGAGGACCGGATCGTGGCGTGCTTCACCGTCACCCACCGTCAGGTGGGCGGTCTGTTCGGCAACGAAGAGGTGCAGTTGGCCGAGTTCATCGCCACTCTGGCGGGAGCGGCGCTGGAGCACGTGGCCGGAAGCGAGGCTCGATACCGCTCGCTGGCCCTCAACTCGACCGACGTGGTCACCATCGTCGATGCCTCAGGTGTCATCACTCACCAGAGCTCCTCGGTCAGTCGGGTGTTCGGTTTCGAGGCCGCCGAGCTGGTGGGCCACAGCTTCGCGTCGTGGCTGCACCCTGAAGACGCCCAGAACGTCGTCGCCCTCCTCGACGTGGCCGCCCGCGGCGCGGCGGGCGGCAGTGCCCTCGTGCACTGCCGGCTCCGCCACGGCGACCACTCCTGGCGCCACGTCGAGACAGCCGTCAACAATCTCCTGCACGACCCCGGGGTGCGGGGACTGGTGCTGAACACCCGCGACGTGAGCGACCGGGTGGCGCTGGAGACGGAGTTGCGCGACCAGGCCTGGCACGACGGCCTGACAGGATTGGCCAACCGGGCCCTGTTCACCGACCGGGTCAACCACGCCATCGCCCGCCAGTCGCGTGTGGGCTCGCGTCTGTCGGTGCTCTTCCTCGACCTCGACGACTTCAAGTCGCTGAACGACACCATGGGTCATGCCGCCGGCGACATCGTGCTCGGCGGCGTGGCCCGGCGCCTGGAGGCGTGCATACGTCCCGGTGACACCGTCGCCCGCTTCGGCGGTGACGAGTTCGCCGTCCTCCTCGAGACCGCCGGCCAGGACGAGGCCGAGCTGGTGGCCAGGCGGGTGCTGGTGCGACTGGTCGAGCCTCTCGACGTGCTGGGTCGCGACGTCCAGGTGCGGGCCAGCGTCGGCGTGGCCGTGGTCGCTACCGGCGCCGACGCGGCGGACTCGGTCGACGACCTGTTGGGCAACGCCGACGCAGCGATGTACGTGGCCAAGACCAAGGGAAAGAACCGCTTCGAGGTGTTCGAGGCACGGATGCGCACCGCCGCGGTGGAACGAGCAGGCTTGCGCACCGACCTTGGATGGGCTCTCGAACGGGGCCAGCTCGAGGTGCACTACCAGCCCGTGATCGACATCGTCAGCGGCGCCATCGCCGGTTTCGAGGCTCTGCTGCGCTGGCACCATCCCCGCCGAGGGTTGCTCTTGCCCGGCGAGTTCATCGATCTGGCCGAGGAGTCGGGGCTCATCGTGCCCATAGGTTCGTGGGTGCTGGGCGAGGCGTGCCGCCAGGCTCGCTCCTGGACCGATGCCTACGGCGGCGACCGCCTGACCATGGCCGTCAACGTGTCGGCCCGCCAGCTGTACGACCCCGGGCTGGACGCGGCCGTATCAGCAGCCCTGGCCGCATCGGGGGTCGATCCGGCCGCGCTGGTACTGGAGATCACCGAGAGCGTGACGGTGGCCGATACCGACGTGACCATCGCCCGGTTGCGGGCCCTGAAGGACCTCGGCGTCGGTCTGGCCATCGACGACTTCGGCACCGGCTACTCGTCACTCAGTTACCTTCGGCGATTCCCGGTCGACTTTCTCAAGATCGACCGATCGTTCGTGGCCGGGGTGGGCCGCAATCCAGAGGACAGCGCCATCGTGTCCAGCGTGATCGGCCTGGCCCACACGTTCGGGCTCGGGGTGGTGGCCGAGGGGGTCGAGACGGTGGAGCAGCTGGAAGCGTTGACCCGCTTCGGTTGCGACTACGCCCAGGGGTACAACTGGGGGCGGCCGGCGCCGGCCGACGAGGTTGAGCTCTGGCTTCGGGCAGCCCTGTCCGAGCGGGTCGTCGCTGCGGACCAGCTGCGAGTGGTGATCGCCGACCACCTGGCGGCGGTGTCGCTGCCGGCGGGGGTCTGAGGGCCCGCTGCCTGCTAGCCGGGGGCTGAATCCTGGCTGACCGACTTGGCCAGCTGGCGACGCTCCTCGAGCAGGCCCACCACCAGGTCGCGCATGGAGAAGACGCCGACCAGATTGTCGTTCTCGTCGACGACGATGAGGTGGCGGAAGCCCCTCTCCCTCATCATCTGGGCGGCTTCGACGACCTCCATGGAGGGGAGGGCCTTCATCATCCGGCCGCTGACGAACTCCTTCACGTTGGAGCCGTCGCCCGTCTTGTCCTGAGCGATCGCCCGTAGGGCATCGCGGTCGGTGATGATGCCGGTGGGCTTGTCGTCGGTGAGTACCACTGCGGATCCCACACCCCGTTCCATCATCGACACCGCGGCCTCACGCAGGCTGTCGCCCCCCTCGACCGTGAGTACTGCCCGGGTCGTCAGCGGTCCGATCTCCATGCTCCACCTCCAGGTGCTCGCTGGCCGCGAGGGCCGCACTCTATCCACCGACGCGCTCCAGGCAGGAATCACCGACAAAATCAACGGTTGTGAAAGTGAACACAATCACAACTTCGGCTATCCTGGGAGGATGGCACTAGTACACCGCGTGCTGTATCCGCAGCCCATCCTCTCCCTCGACGAGTTCCTGGCCCGGGGCGGAGGCAAAGGACTCAAGGCGGCGTCCCAGGTGACACCGCAGGCACTCATCGAAACCGTCGCCCAGTCAGGCCTGCGGGGCAGGGGGGGAGCGGGTTTTCCCACCGGCCTCAAATGGCGGACGGTGGCCGAGAACCAGCTCCCGGGTGTGCCCTCCACGGTGATCGTCAATGCCGCCGAGGGCGAGCCGGGCACCCTGAAGGACCGGGCCATCCTGCGGAGGAACCCCTACGTGGTGGTGGAGGGTGCCCTCATCGCCGCGCGCGCCGTGGGTGCCGACCTGGTGATCTTCGCCATGAAGCGCTCCTTCGGTGGCGAGGTCGACCGGGTGCAGGCGGCGGTGGACGAGGCCCACATGGCGGGCTGGACCAACGGCACCGAGATCGTCGTCTTCGAGGGCCCCGACGAGTACCTCTACGGCGAGGAGAGCGCTCTGCTCGACACCATCGACGGCGGGTGGCCCTTCCCCCGGATCGTGCCCACGTTCAGGCGCGGCATCGGTGCCAGCAAGGCGGCCGTGGCCGACATGGACCCCGATGCTCCCGTGGCGCCGGCTCTGGTCAACAACACCGAGACCCTGGCCAACGTGGCCCGCATCGTCGCCCGCGGCCCGGCCTGGTTCCGCACCATGGGCACCGAGGAATCGCCGGGCACGATGGTGTGCACGATCACCGGCCAGACCCGCAACCACGGTGTGGGCGAGGTGCAGATGGGGACCCCCCTGCGCGAGGTCATCGAAGAGATCGGTGGCGGCCCCCGCCCCGGACGTACCATCAAGGCGGTCGTGTCCGGAGTGGCCAACGGCATCATCCCCGGCGACCTACTCGACACTCCGGTCACCTACGAGGCGCTCCGGGCCATCGGCAGCGGCGTCGGCTCGGGCGGGTTCATCGTGTTCGACGACACCGCCGACATGCCTGCGGTGGCCGCCGGTGTCGCCCGCTTCCTGGCCATCGAGTCCTGCGGGCAGTGCCTGCCCTGCAAGCTCGACGGCTTGAAGTTGGCCGAGCTGCTGCCCAAGATCAGCCGGTCCGAGGGGGCCAAGAACGACCTCTTGGTCATCGGCAAGCGACTGAGCACGGTGGCCGACCGGGCCCGTTGCTTCCTCGGCAGCCAGCAACAGGTGGTCGTCGGCAGCATCATCGAGCATTTCCAAGCGGAGTTCGACGACCACGTGGCCGGCCGCCGGGCGGCGACGGAGCCCGAGCTCATAGCCGAGCTGGTCGACATCCGTGGCGGCCATGCCGTGTGGGACGAGCGCCACCGCCAGAAGCAGCCCGACTGGACCTACAACAAGACCGATTCGGGCACGGTGCCCGTCGAGATGTACGCAGGTGTGGTTCCGCACTGGGGATCCTGATCCTGACGCAGGGGTAGCCTGAGGGCCTGTGGCCCCCGGGCTCCTCCGGGACATTCTCGCTCTCGCCCTCGGGCTCCTCAGCGGTGTCCTGTCCGGTGCCATCGGCGTTGGCGGTGCCATCATCACCACCCCCGGCGTGCGGCTGTTGGGCGCCTCGGCCTTCCTGGCCCTGGGCACAACCCTGCCGCCGATCGTGCTGAGCGCGGCCTCCGGTACGGCCCGATACAGCCGCGAGGGCCTGGTCGACTGGCGGGTGCTGGCAGTCACCGCTCCCGCCGGCGTGGTGGCCGCCGTCGGCGGTTCCCTGGCGTCGCACGCCGTGCCCGGCCAGGGCCACCTGCTCATGGTGCTCACCGCCGGCCTGCTGCTGCTGAGCGCCTGGCGCATGGCGTGGCCCAGCCGATCCGCCACGCCCGGAGCAGACAGCGGGACGAGCCCGGAGTCGACCCCTCCTCCAGCGGCGAAGCACTATTCCCTCCTGGCCGCGGCCGGCGTGGGAAGCGGTGCCGGACTGTTGTCGGGCCTGCTCGGTATCGGCGGCGGCGCCCTGCTCGTGCCCGCTTACTCCGAGGTCATGGGATTGCCGCTGAAGACCTCGATCGCCACGTCACTGGCCTGTGTCGGCATCCTGGCCGTGCCGGGCACGATCACCCACGCCGCCCTGGGCGACGTCGATTGGCGCCTGGCCGCGCTCCTCACGGTAGCGGTGCTGCCCGGCGCCCGGCTGGGCGCCGGCCTGGCCATCGCCGCCCAGCACCGCAGGCTTCAACTGGCCGTGGCCGTCCTCCTCGGTGGCATCGGCCTGCTCTACGGCGCCGGCGAGCTCGCCGCCCTCTAGCGGGAGTTTCCGGGCTGCTACGCGGTGGCTTGGTGTTTCCGCAGGTGGGCGGGGGTTTTCGGGCGCTCGCCGCGTATTACCTAGGTGATGGCGATGCTGAGTTCATCGATGGAGTTGAACGGGTGGGAGGCGTTGTA
>JBBSHU010000145.1:0-6301 GCA_038232455.1 Acidimicrobiales bacterium | reverse complement strand
CGGCGACCGCCTCGGCACCGGCGACCGCCTCGGCACCGGCGACCGCCTCGGCACCGGCGACCGCCTCGGCACCGGCGACCGCCTCGGCACCGGCGACCGCCTCGGCACCGGCCTCGACCCCCGCCCGGCCGGGAGAGGACGACACCATCGTCCCCTTCTCCAATATCCGGCGCCGCACGGCCGAGCACATGGTTCGTTCCCAGGCCACCTCGGCCCACGTCCTCACTGTCACGGAGGTGGATTTCGCCAACGTCGACCGGGTGCGACTGGCTGAACGGACCGAGTTTAAGGCCAAGGAGGGCTTCGCCCTCACGTACCTGCCGTTCGTCTCGCGCGCCGTCGTCGACGCCATCGCCGAGTTCCCCGACGTGAACGCCTCGGTGGGCGACAACACCCTGATCGTGCACCGGCGCGTCCACCTGGGGTTCGCCGTCGACCTGGCCCACGAAGGCCTCATCGTCCCCGTCGTGCGCGATGCCCACGGCAAGCGTCTCAGTGCCATCGCCCGCGACCTTGCCGACCTGGCTGCCCGGGCGCGGTCGCACGACCTCAAGGCCGACGACATCTCCGGCGGCACTTTCACCATCACCAATCCCGGCCCCTTCGGCACCTTCCTCACCGCCCCGGTGATCAACCAGCCCCAGGTAGCCATCCTGTCCACCGACGGGGTTCGCAAGCGGCCTGTCGCCATCGAGTTGCCCGACGGCTCCGACGCCGTGGCCATCCACCCGGTGGGCAACCTGGCGTTGTCGTTCGACCACCGGGCCTTCGATGGCGCCTATGCCTCGGCGTTCCTCGGCCGTTGCCGCCAGATCCTCGAGACGCGCGACTGGTCCCAGGAGCTCTGAGCGTGGCCCTGGCCGAGCCCGGCGATCCCGCGGCCCGGCGTGGCCACGGGGGCGGTCCGTTGCGGGTCCGTTGGCTCGGACGGGTCCGCTTCCAGGATGCCCACGCCCTTCAACAGGCCCTCCATACCTGGTCCGACGCCGACCACCTGCTCCTGCTCGAGCATCCCCACGTGTACACGCTCGGCCTTCGCGCCTCGCTCGCCCATGTGCTCGTCCCCCCCGCGTCGGTGGGGGCCGAGCTGGTGGCCACGAATCGCGGCGGCGAGGTCACCTATCACGGGCCGGGCCAGCTTGTCGGCTACCCGATCCTGTCCGTGCCCAACGGCCCCGACGCCACGCCCGCCTACGTCGGATCGGTCGAACAACTGGTGATCGACGTCTGCACCGACCTGGGCCTGGCCGGAACGGGCCGGATCGAGGGCTTCCCCGGAGTGTGGGTCGACCCCGGAGGGCCCAATCCCCGCAAGGTGTGCGCCATCGGCGTGCGGCGCAGCCGGGGTCGAACCATGCACGGCTTCGCCCTCAACGTCGACCCCGACCTGTCCTTCTTCGGCCACATCGTCCCCTGCGGCATTCCCGACAAGGCGGTCACATCGATGGCGGCCGAGGGCGTGCTGGTCGACATGGCTGACGTAGTCGATGCGGTGGTGGCCCGGGCCGCGGCCCGTTGGGGCGACGGCACGGTGGAGCGCCACGACGTCACTGGGCCGGCGACGTCCGGCGACCTGGATGGATTCTCCGGCGACGGTGCCGGAGGCGTCCCCGTCCGCCTTCTCGGTCGGTTGTCCCGGGCCGGGGTCGACACCGAAATGGGCGTAGCCATGACCGAGCCCAAGCCATCGTGGCTGCGGGCCAAAGCCGACCTCGGGCCCCGCTACCGGGAGGTGCGCCGCACCATGCGCGACCTCGATTTGCACACCGTATGCGAGGAGGCGGGATGTCCGAACATCTTCGAGTGCTGGGCGGGGGGCACGGCCACGTTCATGATCAACGGCACCCGCTGTACCCGGTCGTGTGGCTTCTGCCTGGTCGACACCCGACATCCCGAGCCCCTCGACACCGATGAGCCCGACCAGGTGGCCGAGGCCGTCGCCACCATGGGGCTGGCCCATGCCGTGGTCACGGCGGTGGCTCGTGACGACGTGGCCGACGGCGGAGCGGCCGCCTTTGCCGCCACCATCGCCGCCATCCGGCGGCGCTGCCCGGCCACCGACGTGGAGGTGCTGGTCCCCGACTTCGGGGGTGAGCCCGCCAGTCTCGAAATCGTCTTCGCAGCGCGGCCCGACGTGTTCAACCACAACCTGGAGACCGTGGCCCGCCTTCAGCGGGCGGTGCGACCCCAGGCCTCGTACGCTCGCAGCCTGGCCGTGCTGGCCCGGGCGCAGGCGGCCGGCCTGACCACCAAGTCGGGCCTCATCGTGGGCATGGGCGAGGAGCCGCCCGAGGTGCGTGCCGCCATGGCCGACCTGCGCGCCGTGGGGGTGGAGATCGTCACGATCGGCCAGTACCTGCGGCCCACCGCCCAGCACCTGCCCGTGGCCCGGTGGTGGAAGCCGGCGGAGTTCGACGAGCTCGCTGATTGGGGCCACGACCTGGGCTTCGCCCACGTTCAGGCCTCGCCGCTTACCCGCTCCAGCTATCACGCCCGCGAGGCCCGGGCAGCCGCCTCGTCGGGGCCGCCGCTCTTCTAGTCGCGGTTGCCGTCACAGCTTGCCGGAACGGGTGAGGGACTCGAAGGCGAGCCACCCGGGCAGGATGGGCAGCCAGAACGTGGCCAGCCGGAAGGTCAGCACCGCAGGCACGGCGTCCTCCTTGTTCAGGCCGAAGGCGACCAGTGCGGCGATGAGGGCGGCCTCGACCGCGCCGAGGCCGCCAGGGGTGGGCGCCGCCTGTCCCACCGCCGAACCGGCCAGGTACGACGCGCCGATCGCCGCGAACCCGATGTCGCCACCGAACGCCCGCACGCCGGCGTACAGCCCGACCAATGAGGTGAGGCTCACGATCAGGCCACCGCAGACCATGCCGACGAGCCGTGACGGCCGGCGGGCGATCGAGGCGATCCCTGTCCAGGCCTGTCTCAGGATGCGCTTGAGCGGGGCCAGGACCGTGCGCCGGCACCACGGCACCACGAACATGGCGCCGACGCCGACGAACAGGATGGTCAGGACGATGAGCAGCGGCGTCTTCGGTACCGAGGGGAGATGGAAGTTGGACTCTTTGCCGGCCCAGAGCAGGAACAGGGCGGTGAGTGACATGTGCACCACCACGCCGAGGACACCGTTGACGCCGACGGCCGATACCGCCCCCGCGGTTTCGTTGCCCGTCTTCTGGAGGAAGCGGATGTTGATCCCCAACCCCCCCATACCCGCCGGGGTGATCCGGTTGACGAACGACCCGGCCAGGCTCACGACGTAGGTCTCCTGGAGCCGAACCCGGATGGACGAGGCGGCCACCAGGCTGAGGCCGGCGCCGATGTAGCTGGCGAACGAGAGCACGATGGCGGCGGCGATCCACCACCCGTCGGCATTGCGCAGCTGGGCGGGCATGCCCTCGACCTCGGCCAACTCGGGCACGAGTACATAGATCGAAAGCAGGCAGCAGGCCAGGGTCAAGACGGTCCGGGCCCGGATCCGCCGGAGGGGCTCGTAGGCGACATCGGTCACGCCGGTACGTGCCTGCACCTCGACCTGCAGCTCGTTGAGCAGGCCCTTGCGCTCGGCCAGGGCTTTTCGGGTCACGGCCGGGAAGGCGAGCGGCTGCAGCATCGGCAGGCAGGCCCCAACCGCGTCGGGGCCGAGCACGTCGATGGCCGCGGCGACGGCCCGGGTGGCGCCGACGGCCTCGGTGGTGGCGGCCAGCAACTGGGCCACGTCCGCCTGGAGAAGACGGTCGGATGCGGCCAGCTCGCTGAACCCGAAGTCGATGATCCAGGGTTCGCCCCGGGTGTCGACGAACAGGTTGGCGCAGCGGAGGTCGCGATGGGCGATGCGGTCGCTGCGCAGCACCGCCACCTGGCCCCAGATGGCGCGCAACAGCGGGTCGCCCACAGCGTCCTGCGCCCCGTCGAGCGACGACCCCTCGAGGGCATCCTCGACGAGGAGGATGCCGTCGGGTTCAACGGTGGCGACACTGCGCAGGTGCGGGGTGTGGACGCCGATGTCGTGGGCCTTGAGGGACACGAGAGCCTCGTGCTCCACCGCCCGCCGCAGCGAGGAGAACGGCCGCTCGTCGCCCACGTTCTTGAGCCTCAGGAAGCGGTACATCCGGAACAACAGGCTGGCGTCGCGCTGGTCCTGGCCGACCACCTTGACGAACAGCCGGGTGCCATCGAGCGTCGTGACCAGCCAGGGGCACGATCCCCGGGCGTCGACGGTGGCGTGGGCCAGGCGTGCGGCGGCGTAGCCGGACCGGGCCAGGGCGACGGTCACCTGGGCCGCCGACGAACGGCGGACCGGCGTGCCGAGCATCAGCAGCGTCAGTGAGGCCACGAACGACCCGATGCCAACGGCGAGGACCAGGTCGACGGGCACGTCGGCGCCCGTGATCAGACGGAAGCCGGCCAGCACGCCGACGGCGCCCCAGGCCACCCGTCCCCATCGCCGGCCGTAGTAGGCGCCCAGCACCGTGGCCACCGCCGCCGCACCGGCCACCCACGGCGAGTCGGGGAAGGCGGAGGTGATGATCCACGACGGGACGGAGACGGTGGCCAGGAAGCCGGGAGGCCTGCCCCGGTCGAGGGCCGCGTCCACCAGCGACATGGCTCCGAAGGCGGCCACGGAGGCCGCCGTGGCCGCGAGGAGGGCCCTCCAGCCACGCGCGGCCACGAGTACGACCACGGTGACAACCAGCGAGAGCAGGGTGACGTACTGGGCCAGTCCGACGACGGCCCGTTCGACGTCGCCCGTCAGCCGGTTGAAGACCGACAACACGTCACTCTCGAACCCGAGAACGGCGTCGGGCACGACGATGGCAACGAGCAGCCCCGTCAGTACCACGACGCCGGCCGCCACCAGGTGCAGCAGCACAACCGGGGAACGCTCGTACCGGGGCGGCGGTGGGTCGGGTTCGACGACCTCGGGGGACGGGACCGCTGCGGGAGCGGTTGTCCCCGGGACGTTCGTCATGCTGCCCCCGAGACGTTCCGGCATTGGGTCGGCGGCATGCTAACCCTCACGCCAGCAGGTCACCCGTCAATTGGACGAGCGTCTGGCTAGCCAACATGCTGGGACCCCCGTCCTGGAGCGCCCGTCCATGTCGCAGTTCTCTGCCCGCCTTGTCGAGATCGTGACCGACCCGGCGGCCCTCCAGCGCCTTTCCGAGCCCGTCCGGCTGGCCTCGGGTGAGATGAGCCGGGACTTCATCGACGCCAAGGTGGCCGTCGACGACCCCGACGACCTCGAGCTCGTGGGCCGAGCCATGGTGGCCGCCGCCCAGGACGCAAATGTCGAGTTCGACGCTGTCGGAGGTCTGGTGCTCGGGGCCGTCCCGTTCACGTTCGCCGTCGCCGGGGCGGCGCGGTGCAAGTGGTTCCTGATCCGAAAGGAACCCAAGGGCAGGGGCACCAACCGGTGGGTCGAAGGCGCCCGCATCACGCCGGGCATGCGGGTGGTGCTCGTCGAGGACGTCGTGACCACCGGCGGCTCGATCCGAGACGCCTACGAGCGGGTGGGCATCGAGGGTGGCAACGTGGTGTTCGCCACCACCCTCGTCGACCGCGGTGATCAAGCCGCCGGCTTCTTCGAAGGCGTCGGTGTTCCCTACGTAGCCATGGTCACCTATCGCGACCTCGGCATCGAACCCGTAGGCCGGACGGGCCCGTCGGCTTCGCCCGAGCCGGGCTGACGTCCTACCTCCGGGAGCTGTCGCCAGGGCGTCGAGTGGGCGATCTCGGGCGGGGCCGCAACGCAAACAGCTCGTCGGCCGATTCCATGGGGTCTTGGGCACGGGGCCCGTCCGGTGGGCCTGGCGCCCGTCGTCGTCGGGTAACACGTCGGCTTGCTGTCCGTCGAACCGGCCGGTCCGTCACGGACTTCGCTCCCGGGCCCGGTTATGGAAGCCGCACGCCACACGGCCGTTGGCCTGGGTGGTGGGCCCCCCGGCTGACCAGGCCTGGACGTGGTCGATGTCGCAGTCGGCCGCCGGCAGGTCGCAATAGGGGTGGAAGCACTGCTGATCACGTAGCTCCACGGCCCGGCGGGTGGCGCCGGTGAACAGGCGCCGTTGTACGCCCACGTCCACGACCCGGCTGGGCCCGTCGAACACCACCCGTTCGATCCAGGCATCGTCGAGCCACGGTCGCAGGCTGCCAGGAGTCACCACCGTGCCGTCGGCCAGCTGGCACAGCATCCCGGCAAACGTTTCGTAGCCGACGAATACGCTGAACACGGGCTCGGGCCGCCTTGCGCCGGCTGTGGCACCGGCCGAACGGGTCGCCATCTCCGCCAAGGCATCGG
>JBBSHU010000144.1:0-6352 GCA_038232455.1 Acidimicrobiales bacterium | reverse complement strand
CTCCGCCCACAATCCACGTACATCCGCGACGCTGCACGCTTCAGCCAGTTGCATTGCCGCTAGACCCTTTCCCCTTACGACGGCAGCTCGGCCCTCCAGGACCGGTCAGATAACGCTGCGAGAACCGTGCCAGTTACCCGGTGCAATTCACACGGCATCCCGGGTGCTGGGTGCTGGGGCCGACGATCATGTGCCGTATGGCGCCCCTGAGCCGGAATCCAAACCGGACGGGTCTAACGGGACATGATCATCAGCGCACCCCGGCCGGCCTGCGGCGCTCCCGATGGACAGTCGACTACCGGGACGGGATGTCGCGGCGGCAGGGCGCGGTGGCGCATGCACGGCTCACTAAGCCCAGCTCTGCGCCGCGAACGGATGGTCGGCAAAAAACTCTCCGCGGCCCAGATTGTCGGACCTGCTTCCTATCCTTCGCGGAGCGTCGGAGCAATGCACGACGGGGCTCGGGCACCCACCAGCCATGGAGGGGAACGCGTTGTCGGAGAAGCAGTACCGCGACAAGATCGTGACGATCAAGAAGCAGCAGGCCGCTGACGAGACGAACCGCGGGAAAGCACGGGCAGCCGCCGGGAAGTACCGAGCCGACGCGGCCAAGGAGATCCAGAAGATCACGCCACGGACCAGCGTGAGCATGGCTCGGACCTACCAGCGCAACGCGGAGAACCTCGAGACGCGGGCGCAGGCCGAGGACAAGAAGGTGACCGACCTGTCGGTGAAGCTCGGCAGGTCGGCGGGAGAGCTAGCAACGGCTGAGGAGTACCTCTTCCGCGAGATCAGAAACACGGCGAAAAGGGAGGAAGACAAGAAGAAGGCCGAGGCCCGCACCAGGGAGCAGGCGGACGCCCGGCGTCAGGGCCCCCTACTCCTGAGCGTGTCCCCAGAGGCAAACTGAGGGCGGTCCTGATCAGACCGGGAAGCGGCCGATGGCCTGGTCATAGCTGTTTTGCGCGTCAGCGAGTGACAGGCGGCTGTAGATCTCGAGGGACTTCCGACTGGCGTGTCCGCTGTAGGGCTGGATCAAGGCGTCGTCGAGACCCTGTGACTTGAGCCAGGTGAAGAGGAAGTGGCGGAGCCGGTGGGGGGCATGTTGTGTATCAGGCCGGCCTTGTGGGCGTAGCGGGCCAGCAGAGCGCGGACTCCGCGGGTGGAGTAAGGCTTTTTCCAGCTCGACTCGAACAAGAAGGCTGCCCGCTTGGACCACTGGGCGCCCATGTGCAAGCCGAGCGTCTCGCGGAAGGTGGGCGGGAACGGCACGACTCGATCTTTGGCGCCCTTGCCTTGGTTGATCCGGATGCGACAGTGGTCGAGATCGACGTCGTCGAGGCGGATGGCGACCAACTCGGACACCCGCACCCCGGTGTAGAGCAGAGTCTTGATCAACACGATGTCGCCGCCTCGGCGTTCTTTCCACACGGTCTCGTAGTAGCGGCGGACCTCGGCTTCGGTGGGCACGTAGGGTAGCCGCTTCGGTTCTCGGGCGACCTCGACGTCTAGTTCATCCCGTAGGTGGCGGAACACCTCCTTGAGGTAGGCGTAGTCGAGCCGCTCCGCTCGCAGGTGCTTGGCCAGTTGGCGAGCCTTGCGTTTGGCCGGGGTCCGCTTGAGGGCGGCCGGTTCGGTGCTCATGCTGCTGGGGCCAGATCGAGGTGGCGGTCGAGGTCCAGCTCGAAGCGCCCGTAGGGGTTGAAGTTCGACCAGAACAGCGGGGTGATCCCTCGCCGGTCGGCTTCGCCGAGCTGGTCGCTCCAGTGGTTGTCGGTGAGGACCCGCTGGAGGAGCAGGGTGTTGATGTGGACCACCACCGACTGGAGGAGGTGAAGGGCAAGCATGGCGATCTCTTGGCTGTCGCGGTCCGCCCCGGGCAGCTCGGAGTCCTTGCCGTAGAAGATGTAGCCGTTGCCCGAGTTCCAGTTCTCGACCACCTGCAGGCCCGAGTTGATCTCCCGACGAAGGGCCGGGGCGGACAGGTAGCGGGCCAAGAAGATGGTCCGCTCGGCCCGGCCCAGCTCGAGAAGGCCGGCGTAGGTGGGGTGCTGGGGGCCGGGGCGGGTGAAGCGGCGCAGGATCGACTCGGCCTCGGCGGTGTGGATTCGCAGGGCGGTGGCGTACTTGACCATCTGGTCGTACTGCTGGGCGATGAGGTCCCAGCGGACGGGCCGGGTGAGCGCCGGGGCCAGGTGCTCCCAGCGGCCTGGCTCGGTGTCGTCGGGGCGGTAGAGACGCTGGGAGCCGATGTTCTTGAGCCGGGGAAGCAGCTGGAAGCCGAGGAGGTGGGCGAAGGCGAAGCCGACCGAGGACTGGCCGTGGGTGTCGACGTAGTTGCGGTCGATGTCGGCGGAGGTGCAGTGCCGCAGGACGCCTTCCATCATGGCGGCGACCTCGGAGGACGAGCAGCTCTTGAGCTGGGAGTAGATGCAGGTGCTCTTGCGTTCGACGTGCCAGTAGATCATCACCCCCGGGCCCCGGTAGCGGTTGTGCCATTCGGTCATCAGGTTGGCGTCCCAGGACCCGAACTTCTTGGAGTCCGACGCGCACGCTGTTCCGTCCCCCCACAGCTCGGGGTCCCGGACGGTGAAGGTGGCGTTGACCAGGCGGACGATGGCTCGGCGCAGGTTGTCTCGGTTGACGAAGTGACGCCGCACATGGCGCAGGGCGGCCTCGCCCTCTCCTGACGCGGCGGCTACCCGGGCGATGCCGGTGTTGGTGCCGAGGGCGAACAGGACGAGCAGCACGCGGCGTCGGAACACCTCGGCCGGGAGGGCTTGGCGGGTGGCGATGGAGGGGAACTCGCTGGCCAGCCCGACCAGGTGGTCGGCTTCGCCCAGCATCCCCAGCAGGTCCAGGCTGCCCCACCGCCGAATGACCTCGTTCTTCAGTCGGTCCAGCCCGGTCGGCTCCGGCTGGGCTTCGAGTTTGGGGACGCCGATCCAGGGCTCACCCTTACGGGTGCCGATGCTCACCCCGCCTGTCTGGTCTGCGCCCATGGCATGGTCGAAGGCGTCGAGGGCGTTTCCCATGCGGCGGCGGAGGTCGGTTACGAACGCTGCGGGGTCGAGGGGCTGGCGGAGCGCGGCGTAGTGGTGGTTCCGTTCGGCCTCGAAGTCTTGGGGCAGGTCGGCGTCGGGGTCCCGCCAACGGTTGGCCCCGACCACCCACACCTCTCGTCGCCGGATGGCCTCTCGCAGAGCCCGCAGCACGCACATCTCGTAGGGGATGCGCTCGACCCGGCCGGTCTCGTCACCACGACCTCGCGCCACTCGGCAGGCACCACCCCGTGGAGAGGGACCACCTCCCCGGGGGCGTAGAAGCGGATCGTCCCGGAACGGGCGGCATAGCGGGCCAGCAGGCCCAGCGCCTCAACGATCGGCCGGTGGGCCATGTTGTTGGACCGGAACTCCAGCGCTGCCAGCAGACGGGGCAGCATCCGGCGGTAATGCGTCGAGTACGACGAGCGCAGCACGGTGCGCACCCGGGCCCGGAAGGCGTTCTCGTCGGCCTTGGCCTCCTTGACCAGGTCGGCAAGGGTGGCCTCGGACACCACCGGGTACAGGGCGTCGCGCACAGTGTCGTCGGGGTGGTCCAAGGCGGCCTCGGCCAGACGGAACAAGATGGCCTGCTTGCCCCGGACCCGACGCAGGTCGGCCAGCAACTCGCCTTCCACCCGACGCTCCGCGCGGGTGTCGATCTTGTGGACCAGGCCCACCAGCAAGTCGACGAGGGAGTCGGTGATCTCAGTCACCCGACGATGGCACAAGGCGGCGAGCAAGGTGAGGCGCACCTCGGCCGGGTGGGTTGCCAGGTCGGAGGGGTACTCGGCGGCCGCCCGGGCACGCCAGGCGTCGACCATTTTGTCCGGGGTGCCTGCGAACAGGTCCACCGGTAGCTGCAGGGCTCGCACCCGCTCCAGCTTGTCGACCTCGCCCAAGAAGGTCTCCAGGCCGAGCTGGGCCGGATCGGCCTTGATCTCGGCCAGCAACTCCGGGCCGCCGGTGCCAGGGGCGGCGTCGCTGCCCGCCATGGTCTCCAGTCGCTCGACCACCTCAACGGGCAGGCGCGACACCGTGCGCTCGCACAAGGCGGTGGTGGCCATCGTCCGGGCGCCGGCCACGATGCGCTCCATCCGGCCGGGGGGCTCGATCCGCTCGGCTCGGCAGCGCGCCAGCAGTGCCTCCACCAGGACCCGGTCGGAGGTCTCGGTCGGGGCTACCTCAGCGCCGAGCCAGGCCGTCAACTTGGCCTCGTCACCCCGGCTGGCCTCCCGGAATCCGAACGCCTTACGGATCTGGGCCCGGTGGTACTTGATCGCCCGCGACCCCCAGTCGTAGGTGGCGAAGACCTCGGGGGCCACACCGACCTGCTCGGCCACATAAACAACCACGGCTCCAGGAAGCTCGCCGGGCTCGTCGGGGAAGCGGGCCTCCAACTCGAAGAACTTGAGCAACACCGCGAAACCGAGTCGAGTGGACCCGGACTTGTTGGCGATCCGCCGCCAGTCGTCCTCCACCAGTGTCCACGCTCCGACCAGGTCCTCGGGCTCCCACTCCTGGCGCACGGCCCTCCCCCCTTCGTCATGTCGCCGTCACCGGCTAGAAAGTGCCGAGAAAGGCCGGTGGCGGCAGTTCTATGCTCGGCGCAGCCGCGTTCCAGTAGGTGAGAGGTGCAAGTGCACCGCCAGATAGACTGGAAGTGCCGACGCCAGCGACGGACTCAGCACTTGCTCCCAACCGCACCACGAGGTCGCCCCATAGGGATCGCTCATGTAAGGGACTCGCCATGGGCGGTCATACCAAGAGCCCGGCGAGTCACGCTCAGCCCACGCCGGCTGGCACCTACACGCCGGCCTTGTGGGCGAGCACGCGGAAGGCGGTGCGGCCGGGGCCGCTGCGATGTACCTCGTCGACGGTGAAGCCGGCGCTCGTGAGATAGGGCACGGGGTCACGAGTGAGGTGGTCGGCGGCGAAGCGGATGCTCAGCGGCTCGATCGCCCGCATGACGGCACAGCCCACCGCGTGTGTAGAGGGTCCGTGTTCCGCGAGGACGAACCTGCCGCCGGGCCGGAGCACGCGGTAGGCCTCCCGGGCTGCAGCATGTGGATCGGAAATCGTGCAGAACGTGAACGTGGAGACAACGGTGTCGGCTGTATCTGTAGGCAGGTCAAGGGCCTGCACATCGCCGTGATGGAACTCGACACCATCGAGATCCTCGTCGGCGACGCGCTTGCGGGCCACGGCAAGCATCGCGTCAGACAGGTCAACCCCGACGACACGCTGGACCGCAGGGCCGTAGAGCGGCAGGTTGAGCCCGGTCCCGACTGCGATCTCGACCACGGTCCCTCGCGCCTGGGAAACGACCCAGGCGCGCAAGCCGCTGAACATGAGTCGTTCGACGAAGCCGATCTGCCGGTCGTAACGACCGGCGATCTTGTCGAAGACTCTTTCGATCTGCTCGTTACTGGGCTGGCGCACAACAACCCTCCCGAAGAGACTCCTCGATCGCGAGTGTTGACGTGGCCACCAGCGGGCAGGCAGCAATCCACGTCGCCACGACGCACGACGAACGCCCAAACCCTCACTACGCCGAGCCGGCGACGCCGGCCTGCCCACGGCTCTGCGATCGCCCGGTGACGTAGATGGCGGTGTCGCCCTTCCTGCCAGCCCGGGACTCGGCGCTCACATCGGCGAAGCCGGCCGCTACCAACCCGTCGATGAGCTGCGGGCGGAGATCGACTGCGCATACCGACTCGCCGGCGCGGGTCACGCAGCGCTGGTGCAATGCGAGCACCACCCGGCCGCCCGGTGCCAGAACCCGGCGTACTTCGGCAATGCCCGACCCCAACGGCGCCCACAGCTGGGCGCTGTTGACCGCAAAGACCGCGTCGAAGGAACCATCAGGCCATGGCAGCTGCTCGGCCGAACCGAGCCGCAGATCGACTGGAACATCGCCCCTCGGCCGTCGGTTGCGGCGGCGGGCCCGGGCCAGCATCACCGGCGACAGGTCCACCCCAGCGACACCGCCGGCGGCCAGGCGCTCGGTCAGCAGGTGGACTGCCTCCCCTGGGCCGAAGCCGATCTCCAACACCCGTTCGTCCCCGCCCAGGGCCAACAGCTCGAGCGTGGTGAGGTTCATCCCTGAGTACTCGCCGGCCTTGACCAGCACCCACCCGGCTAGCCGACCGCCCAGCCCGTGGGGCAACGCGAACTGGGCTTTGAGCACCGACCGGCTGGGAGGCCCGGCCTCGGCGCCCTCGGGAACGTCCACGGTCCGGGCCGAGGTTCTCATACGTTCAAGTATGCTCGTACTTGTGGGTACGGTCAAGGGTGTCTCGAGTCAACGT
>JBBSHU010000143.1:0-6401 GCA_038232455.1 Acidimicrobiales bacterium | reverse complement strand
GATCCCCCTCAAGGGCCTGCCGATCGCTCTGGCCACGGTGGCTGGGGTGGGCGTGATCGCCATGGTGGTCCGCCGCCGCCGGCACGCCGTCGTCAGCGAAATCTAGAGCCGAACCTGGGCGAGACTCCCGGCTGATCTAGAGCCGGGGCAGGAGAAGGGCCAGTACGGCCGGTCTCCCGCCCCGGCTCTTTCGCGTGACTGGCCGGGCGTTGCCGGTGTCGCGTCCACGGTGGCTCTCAGCGGAGCCGCCGCCGCTCGTGCCCCTTGGCCGCCGGGTTAACGGCTGACGAGGCCCTCGCTGGCGTCGGCCGGCGGTGAGTGGATCACGGCCTGGTCCCAGTCCTCGTCGGTGGGAGGAACGGCCCCAGCAGTTGGCCGGGGCGACGCCGGGATGGTCTCGACGATGTGTCGGGCCGGCGCCGGGGCTGGTGCCAGGCGAGGCGGCGGCGCTACCGGGACGGGGGCGGGTGCGAATAGGGGCAGAGCAAGCCGTTCATCGGCCTCACGCTCGGTCTTCTTCCAGTCATGACGGGACCGCAGGACGCGAATGAAGGCCCACCAGGTGGCTACGTGATGCACGTAGCTGTAGGGCCAGTTCGCTATTCCCAGAGCGATCGCCCGGGTGCGACTGAGTCCTCGGGCGCGGGTCTTGCGGTAGACGGGGCCCCACACCACGAGGGGACCCAGCCCGAACAGGATGAACAACGGCAGCAGGCCCCACCCGTCGGATTGGAACCATTGCGACGGCCCGCCCACGGCGGTGAGGGCGTAGAACGACACGACCACGGTGGCGAGGACGTAGATCACGCCGCCGATGAGCTGCATCCAGGGGAGCAGGAGGAAGTAGCTGATCTCGGCGGCTCCGAAGTTGGTGATCCCCGGCGACCCTAGGACGGGCCGTAGATAGCGGGTGCACTGCATCGCTCCCTGGGCCCAGCGGCTCCGCTGGCGGATCAGGGTCCGCAGGGTCGGTAGGCCTTCCTGGGAGACCCAGGTGTCGTGGCAGTACTCGGTCCGGTTGCCCACCAACAACACGTGGAGGCCCAATTCGAAATCCTCGAGCAGGGCACCGTGCCATGGCGTGCCATGGCGTTCGGCGATGGTGTTGAGAGCCGAGAGACGGGTGAACTGGCCGTTTCCTCCCAGGCCCACGCTCCCGACATGGCGACGCAGGGTCTGCATGGCGGCGACGACGACGGTGAACTCGACGTCTTGAAGGCGCACCAACAATCGAGCAAAGCGCCGGCGGGCCCGGGCCGGCAGGTCGAGCACGCGTACCTGGATCTGTACCGCCCCGACCCCGGGATCACCGAAGAAGGCCGGACCGGCGATGGTTTCCAGGCATCGGGTGTCCAGCTGGCCGTCGGCGTCGACCACCCCCACGATCACCTCGGCCGGGTCGACATAGGCGGGCCGACAGCCATCGAGGGCCTGCCACACGGCGTTGAGGGCGGGGCCCTTGCCCTTGCGGGCGTCCGGCAACCGGCGGGTGACGACCTGCACCCGCTTGCAACGGGCGGCGAGGGCGGCGAGCAGTTCCGGCGTGGCGTCCGTGGACCCGTCGTCGACGCACCACACGTAGGCCTCGGGGAAGTCGGCGATCAGTCGCCGGACGGTGCTGTCGATGACCGCTTCCTCGTTGAGGCAGGGGATGATGAAGTGCCAGCGGAAGTCGTCGCTGTCGCCCGTCTGTGCCGGCTTCTTGCGCACGAAGGGCACGATGATCAGGATCACGTAAGCCAGGAAGAGAACGCAGAGAAGGAAGGCCCCGTTGTTGATGGTGACCAGGACGAGGTCGGTGGTGTTACCCATGAGCCTCAGCGACGACCGTTCGCGAGTGGAGCAACGCCCACAGGTAGAGAAGTAGGCCCCCGAGTACCCCGAGGGTGCTCACCACCGTACCCAACAGCACGTGGCTGATCTCGAAACCGCGCTGGAAACCCCAGATGCGCATGGACAGGGCGATGACCAGCAGGCGAGCCTGGTTCACCATGAACAGGGCCACGACCAGGATGCCGAGCGTCGCCAGGCCCCGTGGGATCGACGTGCGCCGGGCCACGATCAGCCCGCTGGTCAGCATGAAGAAGGGAATGACGAGAGGGGCGGCGGTACACCCGAGGGTGATGGTGAAGCCGACGAAGGCATTTCGCAGTGGGAAGACGACGCTGTTGCCGATGGACTGGGCCTGGGCCACCCGTGTGAAATCGATGACCGCAGCCGACACCTTGGCCTCGGCCAGCCGTATGTCGGCTTGGCGGAGCACCATCACCACGGCGCCGACCACGATTGCCACTGCGGCCGCCAAACGCCACGCCTGGTGTTCGCGGAACGAGGCGAACGTCGCCCGGCTATGGCGCCGCGCCGGCCACCTCGGTCCCGGGCGTCGTCCCATCGTCATGATTCGCGCCGCACCATCCCGGCTCGGGTTGCCAACTCGACGGTCGTTCCGTACATGCCTGGTATCTCACCTTCCACGCTCGGTCGCCGATCGCCCGGGGGCCGGCACCCTCGACTCACATGACAGTGGCGGGCGACGATGTCACGGTCACGGACGGGGGGTCGTGACCGACGAAGACCGATCGAATTATACCCCTCGGCGTGCCCGCGGGCATCCGGGGGGTAGCCCTGTCGAGGCGTCGCGCCGGGAGGTCGTCCTTGCGCTCAGGGTCCTTTGCGTGCACCGGTCTTCGACGACCGAGCCTCGGGAGTGAACTCGACCGCAGGAGGGCCGAGGTCGAAGAAGTGGGCGATCGCGGCCACGGTGCGCGTGGCCGCTCGGCCGTCACCATACGGGTTGGCAGCGCGGGCCATGGCCCGGTAGGCCGCATCGTCTCGTAGCAGCTCCAGCACCGATGCCACGATGGCCGCCCGGCCGGTGCCCACCAGGCGGACGGTGCCGGCCCGGACGGCCTCGGGGCGCTCGGTGGTGTCGCGCATCACCAGCACGGGCTTGCCCAGGCTGGGGCCTTCTTCCTGGATGCCGCCGCTGTCGGTGAGCACGAGGTGGGCACGACCCAGGAGGGCGGCGAACGAGCCGTAGCTCAGCGGTTCCACCATCAAGACGTTGGCCAGGCCCTCGACGGCGGGAAGGATGGCCTCCCGGACCACCGGGTTGGGATGGATCGGGAAGACGATCAACAACTCAGGTTCGGCGCGGGCCAGGTCGGCCAATGCCAGGCCGATGGCCTGCATCGAAGTGCCCCACGACTCCCGACGATGAGCGGTGACGACGAGCACCCGCCGTGGGTCGGCGCCGAGACCGGCCAGGCGGGGGTCGCCGAAGTCACAGGAATGATCGACGGCCCACAGCAGGGCGTCGATGACGGTGTTCCCGGTGATCACGATCCTGGAGGCCTCGATGCCCTCAGCCTCGAGGTTGGCCCGGTTGGCGGGCGTGGGCGCCAGATGGAGGTCGCTCAGCTGGGTCACCAGGCGTCGGTTGATCTCCTCGGGGAACGGGGACCTGGCGTTCCCGGTGCGCAGTCCGGCCTCCACGTGTACGACAGGCACGTCGGCGTAGAAGGCGGCGAGGGCCCCGGCGAAGGCCGTCGTGGTGTCGCCCTGGACCACCACCACATCGGGACGGTCCTCGGTGATCAGGTCGGCCAACCCTCGTAGTGCCCGGGTGGCGACATCGGCCAGGCTCTGGCCGGGCTGGCCGATGTTCAGGTCGTGGCTGGGTCGGATGGAAAAGAGGGCCAACACTTGGTCGACCATCTCCCGGTGCTGAGCGGTGAGGGCGAGCCGCACCTCGAAGACCGGGGACGCGATCAGCTCCTGCATGACCGGCGCCAGCTTGATGGCCTCGGGTCGAGTCCCGGCCACGACCATCACCGTCGGCCGGGAAGGGCTCATCGCGGATCAGCCTAAGGGCCGGGCAGGGCCGTCATTGCCTCAGGCCGGCAGGGCCGCTACGGCCCGACAGCAGCGCTCGAGGTCGTCGTCGGTGTTGTAGTAGTGAACCGATGCCCGCACCACGGCAGTGATGCCGCGCTGGTCAAAGTCGAGGTGGGCCGTCCCGGCCTCCACGATCCACACGTTCACACCGGCCTCACGGAGTGCCGCACGGACGTCACCCGGGTGCCACCCCGCCACCGAGAACGTCACGATGGCACCGCGTGAGACCCCCCGGTCGAGGACCTCAACACCGGGAATGAGGGCCAGGCCGGTCCGGAGGCGCTCGCCGAGACCCCGGAGCCTGGTCCAGATTGCGTCCATCCCCCACTCCCGGGTGTAGTCGAGCGCCACCCCGAAGCCGATCTTGGCCGCCGTCGAGATCTCGAAAGCCTCGAACCGACGGCCGCCGGGCGCCACGCCATAGTCGTCGAGACCGGTCCAGGTGGCCGAGCGGAGGTCGATAAGGGCCGGTTCCAGGTGATCGGTGGTGGCTGCCCGGGCGTAGAGCAGGCCGACGCCGCGGGGGCCGCGAACGAATTTGCGGCTGGTGGCAGCCAGGAAGTCACAGCCGACATCCTCGACGTCGATGGGAACCTGACCGAGCGACTGGCAGGCGTCGAGCAAGAAGGTGACACCGGCGGCGCGGGTGATGCGTCCCACGGCAGCGACCGGGTTGACCAGGCCGCCGCCCATGGGGACATGGGTGATCGCCACCAACTTCACCCGGTCGTCGATGGCCCGGGCGAGGGCATCGAGAGACACCTGCCCGTCGTCGTCGTCGGGCATCACCTCGACCCTCACCCCGTGGCGTCTGGCTGTGTGGAGCAGCTGTAGGTAGTTGCTCCCGTACTCGCTGGTCGAGGTCAGCACGCGGTCACCGGCGCCCATGGTCACGCTTGCGAACGCCATCTGCCAGGCCCGGGTGGCGCTTTCGACCACGGCGATCTCCGACCCTTCACAGTTCAGCAGGGCACCTGCCGCCAGGTAGGGTCGTTCCAGGGCCTCCGTCGCCTCGGCGGCGGCCTCGTACCCTCCCACCTGTGCCTCACGGCGGAGATGGGCGATCACCGCATCGACGACCGGAGCGGGCTGAAGCGACGCGCCGGCGTTGTTCAGGTGGGCGACCTGGCTGCACCCGGGTGTCTCCCTGCGGGCCCGGTCGACATCGAAAGTGCCGCTACTCACGGAAGGAGAGCGACACCGCGTAGTCACCGTCGGGGTCGGTCCACCACCGCCCCAGGGCCAGGTCGGCGTCACCCAGCTCTGTTTCGACCCCCGACTTGCGGAACTTGGTGCTGATCTCGGTGCGTATGGTCTCACCTGTCCCGAAGGCCACGGCGAGCCCGAGATCGTCGACGTTGACCTCCTCGGCCTCGTCGGCCCGCAGCCGCATCTCGATGCATTCCTCCGCGGGATCGAAACTGGCCAGGTGGGAGAATCGCTCGGGCACGAAGTCGGCGTGCAGCTGGCGGTTGACCACCCGCAGCACGTTGCGGTTGAACTCTGCCGTGACGCCACCCGGGTCGTCGTATGCGGCGACCATCCGAGCCTCGGACTTGACCAGGTCGGTGCCGAGGAGGAGAGCGTCACCAGGCGCCATCACTGCGGACAGAGCGGCGAGGAACTCGGCCCTGGGCTTGGTCGCAAAGTTGCCGATGGTGCCGCCCAGGAACGCGATTAGGCGCCTGCCGTCTGCGGGGATCGTGCCGAGGTGGTGTTCGAAATCTCCGACGACGGCGCTGATCTCCACGCCCGGATACTCGATGGCCAGGGCGGCGGCAGCCTGGCGCAGGGTTGCCTCGCTCACGTCGAAGGGGGTGAAGCGTCGCAGCAACCCGGCATCGCGACAGGCGTCGAGGATGAGCCGGGTCTTGTCCGAGGTTCCCGACCCCAGTTCCACCACAGTGTCGGCGCCCGTGAACCGGGCCACGTAATCGGCCTGCTCGGACAACACGAAGCGCTCCCGGCTGGTGGGGTAGTACTCGGGGAGCCGGGTGATCTCGTCGAACAACTCCGATCCCCGCTGGTCGTAGAACCATTTCGGGGGCAGTTCTTTGGGAGTGGCCGTCAGGCCGGCGCTGACATCGGCCCGGAGGGCGGCCTTGAGATCGTCGGGGGTGAGGTGGACCTCGACGCGGGCATTCACGGTCGGCTTCTCCCGGCAGGGGTGAGGGGGGTGACGGTTGCCCCCGAGGCGTCGGCCCCGACCAGTGAGCCGCCCGGTACCGGCTTCCAGCGGGGATCATCATCGTAGGGCTCGGACGCCGCCACCACCGCCTTGTCCGATTCGAGCACGAACAACGAGTCTCCCGAGGCGGTCGCAGCCAGCCGCCGGCCGTCGGTGAGCACCAGGTTGAGGCGAGCGGCGGGCACCCCGCTCAGAGGGCCGCTCGGGCCCGGCACCCCGCTCAGAGGGCCGCTCGGGCCCGGCACCCCGCTCAGAGGGCCGCTCGGGCCCGGCACCCCGCTCAGAGGGCCGCTCGGGCCCGGCACCCCGCTCAGAG
>JBBSHU010000142.1:0-6599 GCA_038232455.1 Acidimicrobiales bacterium | reverse complement strand
GCAGCACGATGGCTCCAATCCCTTGTCGCGTAAGGGGTTGGAGCCATCCTGACGACATTCAGCACTGATCGCGAGCACCCTCGCTGGATGAAAGTGCTGGTCACAGCGTTGTTTTGGATCGACTTTTTCAGGTCGAAGTAGCTAAAGGTGGCCGGGCGGCCGGTTGGCACCTCGCCCTCGACCTTCGGGGGATAGCCCCAGGCGTGGCAGGTCTCGTCGCTCTCCGGGTCGGCGAGCTCGAGGCGGGCGACAGGGTGTTCCGGATCGTCACCCTCGACGCCGTCGAGTCGGACGAGCGCCAGGTCGGGATACGGCCACAGGACCGTGCCGCCGTTCTCACGCGGCCACATCTCCTCGACCGTGCCGGGCATGCTGCGGCCGTCCCAGCGCAGGGTCACCGCACGATTGGGAGCGCGGGCGGCCACATGGGCGGCCGTGAGGACCCAACCCGGGGCGACGAAGAATCCGCTACCGAGGAAGCCGGGGCCGTCGAGGCGCACGACGTAGGTGGCGAACCTGCGGCCGTCGACCTGGATGGGCATCGCCTCGCCTCGGGACCCTACTGGTCCTTCGCTCTCCAGGTCAGGGAAATGTTGAAGCTGGCCGCGGCCTTGCCCTCCAGGACGAGCCCGGTCAGCCTTCCGGTCTTGGCGTCCAGGGACAGACCGAACTCCACGGTGGCCTCGTCCGGCTTCACCTTGGCCCACACCTTGGCCATCTCGCTCGCGAGGGCCTCGATGGTGTCTCGGACCCCGTCGAAGGACAGGGCATCGGCCAATCCGATGTTCGCTGGACCCGTGCTCGCGACCTCCACATCGAACACGACATCGCCGATCCGGACCGGTACCTTGCTGCCCATCGTCACGCCCTTTCGCCGTCCCGGCCCCCCGAGCCAGGGTGACGATAACCGATGCCCACGGGGTGACCGCTACTCGTTTGGCGTCGAGAACAGGTCAGGATGCTCGAGACCTTCGTCCCCGCCGCCCGAGGTGGTCGCATGGTGACCGTTCTCGTGCGCGAAACGCGCCGACAGCCGGCTCGTTTCGCGCACGGGAAGGAGCTGGCGGGGCACTAGCCTCGGCCGGCGATGACGATTCCTCTCTTCCGGTCCGGCGACGACCCCGGGCCCAGCTTCTCCGACCTGCTCCGCCAGACCCGTGCGGCGGCCGACACCGGGCCCATCGGGGGCGGCCCCGTCCCCACCCCCCACGGCACCACGATCGTGGCCGTCCGCTACACCGACGGCGTGGTCATGGCCGGCGACCGGCGGGCCACCGAGGGCTACAGCATCGCCAACCGGTCGATCGAGAAGGTCTTCCCGGCCGACCGCCACTCCGGGGTGAGCATCGCCGGGGCGGCCGGTCCGGCCGTGGAGATGGTGCGCCTGTTCCAGACCGAGCTCGAGCACTACGAAAAGGTCGAGGGAATCGCCCTGAGCCTCGAGGGCAAGGCCAACAAGCTCAGCCAGATGGTCCGCAGCAACCTGCCCATGGCCATGGAGGGCCTGGCTGTCGTACCCATCTTCGCCGGCTACGACCTGAGCCGGCGGGCCGGGCGCATCTTCAAGTACGACCTCACCGGCGGGCGTTACGAGGAAGGCGACTTCCACGCCACCGGTTCGGGCGGGCGCGACGCCCGGACCACCATCAAGTTGGGGTGGCGTGAGCCCCTCGACCGGCAGGCCACCATCGAGTTGTGCATCGAGGCCCTGTACGAGGCGGCCGACGAGGACTCGGCCACGGGCGGTCCCGACGTCATCCGCGGCATCTATCCCACGGTGGCCACCATCACCGGCGACGGCTTCGAGCGGGTGGCCGACGACGAGGTGGCCGAGCGCTTCGGCGTGCTCATCGAGCGCAAGAAGGCGGGGGGTGGTCGGCCATGACCATGCCCTACTACGTGTCCCCCGAGCAGGTCATGAAGGACCGGGCCGACTACGCCCGCAAGGGCATCGCCCAGGGCCGCAGCCTGGTGGCCTTCTCCTACGACGGCGGGATCCTGCTGTGCGCGGAGAACCCCTCGCGCACGCTGCACAAGATCAGCGAGATCTACGACCGCATCGGCTTCGCCGGCGTGGGTCGCTTCAGCGAGTTCGACTCCCTGCGCATCCTCGGGGTGCGCAACGCCGACGTGAAGGGTTTCACCTATTCGCGCGAAGACGTCGACGCCCGGTCGCTGGCCAACGCCTACGCCCAGACCCTCCACCAGATCTTCACCCATGAGATGAAGCCGATGGAGGTGGAGATCCTCGTCGCCGAGGTGGGCCTCGAGCCAGAGGGCGACATGCTGTTCCGGATCCGCTACGACGGCTTCGTGATCGACGAGGAGGGAACGGCGGTGATTGGCGGCGAGGCCGAGGCCATCGCCGAGCGGCTTCGCCCGTCCATCGTCGGCAACCTCGACCTGGGTGCGGCCGTGCAGGCGGCCGTCGCCGCCCTGTCCGGGCCCGAACGAACACTGGTGGCCCACGACCTCGAGGCCGCCGTGCTCGACCGCGGAACGGGCCGCAGGGCCTTCCGGCGCCTCCCCGAGAGCGAGCTCGCCAGCCTGTTGGCCTGACGTCGGGCGCTGCCCGGGGACCCAGTCAGATGGATCGGGCGAACAGGATGGCGGCGAGGGCGATGGCAGCGGCCAGCACCACCCACAGCTCGGCCGAGGACCGGCCGCCGACGGCGTCGTCGTCGTCGAACGCCGACTCCACCTCGTCGGCCATGAGGAGCTCCTGAGCGGTCGGGAGGTCGTCCTCGGTGACGAACACGTGCACGTCGCCCATGGGGTAGGGACCGTCGAGGTTGCCCCGCAGCTCGGTCGGGATGCCCTCGGAGCCGACTCTGGCGGCGATGACGCGGGCATGAAACGAGCTGTTCACAGTGGCCAGGCGAACCATGCGGGCCCCTTGCATCCCCAGAACGGTACCGTGGCGGTTGGCCCAACGCCGTCGATCCGGGCCCGAACGGGATATTCATGGAGCGCCGAATCTTCGGGTTGGAGAACGAGTACGGGGTGACGTGCACCTTGCGCGGCCAGCGCCGGCTCAGCCCCGACGAGGTCGCCCGGTACCTGTTCCGCCGGGTGGTGTCCTGGGGCCGCAGCAGCAACGTCTTCCTGGAGAACGGGGCCCGGCTCTACCTCGACGTCGGCAGCCACCCCGAGTACGCCACCCCGGAGTGCGATTCCATCGAGGATCTGGTGGCGCACGACAAGGCCGGCGAGCGAATCCTCGAGAGCCTCCTGGCCAGCGCCGAGCAGCGCCTCCGGGAGGAGGGCATCCGCGGTGTCGTGTACCTGTTCAAGAACAACACCGACTCGGCCGGCAACTCCTACGGCTGCCATGAGAACTACCTCACCAGCCGCCGTGACGACTTCGGCCACTACGCCGAGATCCTCATTCCCTACTTCGTGTCCCGCCAGATCTTCGCCGGGGCGGGCAAAGTCCTGAACACGGCCCGCGGCGCCACCTACTGCGTGAGCCAGCGGGCCGAGCACATCTGGGAAGGCGTGTCGTCGGCCACCACGCGCAGCCGGCCGATCATCAACACGCGCGACGAGCCCCACGCCGACGCCGAGCGGTTCCGGCGCCTGCACGTGATCGTGGGCGACTCCAACATGAGCGAGTACGCCACCTTCTTGAAGGTGGGGGCCACCAGCATCCTCCTGCGCATGCTCGAGGACCCGGGCGTGGTGATGAGGAACATGACCCTCGACAACCCCATCCGGGCCATCCGGGAGATCAGCCACGACGTCACTTGCAAGCGCAAGGTCCGACTGGAGAACGGCCGCGAGCTGTCGGCGGTGGAGATCCAGAGCGAGTACCTCACCCGGGCGCTGCGATATTCCGAGACCCGGGGCCTCAGCCCCCTCGAGGAGCAGGCCCTGAAGATGTGGGAGCACTGCCTCACCAAGCTCGACCACGACCCCCTGAGCCTCGACCGCGAGGTCGACTGGGTCATCAAGTACCGCATGATCGAGGCCTACCGGGAACGCCACGGCCTGTCGCTCACCAGCCCCCGGGTAGCGCTGCTCGACCTCCAGTACCACGACGTGAACCGTCAGCGGGGGCTGTACTACCTGATGCAGGACCGGGGCCTGGTCGACCGCATCACCGACGACGCCACCATCGACGAGGCCGTCATCTCGCCGCCGCAGACCACCCGGGCCCGCCTTCGGGGCGAGTTCATCCGCAAGGCCAAAGAGCGCAAGCGCGACTACACCGTCGACTGGGTGCACCTCAAGCTCAACGACCAGGCGCAACGGACGGTCCTGTGCAAGGACCCCTTCAAATCGCGTGACGAGCGGGTCGAAAAGCTCATCGCCAGCCTCTAAGCCGACCAGTTGCCCTCGTTCCGGACTGCCGCGGTCACCCGTGTGCTCTCGGCGCGCCCCGGCTTTCAGCGCGTGGAGGTCGACGGGGAGCCGGCCTATGTGCTCACAAATCTGATCGGGCCGGTCGCCCTCGGCGACCGGGTGGTGGTGAACACAACTGCCGTGGAGCTGGGGCTGGGCACCGGCGGGTGCCACGTCGTGCACTGGAACCTCTCCCGCAACTCGTGGTCGCGCCCGGGGCCGGGAACGGTGATGAAGCTGCGCTACACCAGCCTGCAGATCGACACGGGCGCCAGCGAGGAGGCAGCCGGTTACCAGGCCCCCGAGGGCCTCGGCGGCGTGCCCGTGGTGGCGTGCGGCCTGCACAGCCAGGTCGCCTGTGTGGTGGCCGCGGTGGCCTGGGCCGTCCCCGGCACCCGGGTCGTCTACGTGATGACCGATGCCGCCGCCCTGCCACTGGCCCTGTCCGACTCGGTGGCCGGGTTGCGGGAGGCCGGCCTGCTGGCCGGCACCGTGACCTGCGGCCAGGCCTTCGGCGGCGACCACGAGGCGGTCACGCTGCACTCGGCCCTGGAGGTCGCAGTGGCCGGCGCCGGGGCCCAGATAGTGGTGGTGGGCCCCGGCCCCGGCGGGGTGGGTACGAGCAGCCGGCTGGGCTTCGGCGGCCTGGAGGTGGCCGCCGTGGTCGACGCGGCTGCTCGCCTGGACGGCCGGCCGGTGGTGGTCGTGCGGTACTCGGATGTCGATTCGCGAGAGCGCCACCGGGGGGTCAGCCAACACACCCTGGCCGCCCTGTGGGCGGCCGAGCTCCCCGCTCTGGTGGCGGTGCCTGCCGGTGCCGGCGACCGGCCAGAGGTCGACGAGCGTCACGGAGTCGTCGAGGTCGAGGTCCCCGACATGGCCGAGGTCCTGGCCAAACTGAGCCTGGAGGTCACCACCATGGGCCGCGGCCCCGCCGACGACCCCGGCTTCTTCCAACACGCCGGCGCCGCCGGAGTAGCGGCTGTGAAGTTGCTGGCGAGGTGACTCGGCAGCTGACATCGACATCGGTGTGGTCCAGAAGGCCCGCCAGGGCTGACACAGCGCTATGACGTCCGAAATGGACTACTATTCTAGTCCATGGAGACCTTGCCGCTGTCCGCTGTCAAAGCTCGCCTGTCGGAGATCGCCGACGAGGTGGACCGCACCCATCAGCGCGTGCAGATCACGAAGAACGGCCGCTCCTATGTCGTCCTGATCTCGGCCGAGGATCTCGCGTCCCTGGAAGCCACGGTGGAACTGTTGAGCGACCCCGCAGCGATGCGTCGAGTGCGCAAGGCTCAGAGCGATATCGACGGCGGCGACTTCACGACGGGCGAGGAGATAGACCAGCTGATGCGGAACCGAGGGGAACGCCGCTGACGGTGAGTGAGGAGCCCTACCGCCTCATCCTGGCACCAGGCGCGAGGCGGGCCCTCACGGATTTTCTGCCGGAACCGGCTGCCGTCGCTGCGTGGGAATTCATCTCCGGGCCTCTTGCCCTATCGCCTCGACGAGTTGGGACACCGTTGCGAGCACCCTTCGAGGGCCACTGGCGTGCTCGGCGGGGCGAGTACCGCGTGCGCTACAAGATCCACGAGCCCACTCACACGGTGCGCATCCTCGACATCGACCACCGCCGCGACGCTTATCGCCCATGAGCCCACCCAGGCGGGCTGTCGTACTAACGATTTGACGAGGTTGGAGGTGTCGGTGTGGTGTTTCCCGACGCCGTTCAGCCGAACCCGACGGCGTCGTCGTCGTCCACGACCCCGAACACCGGGTCGTCGAGGTCGACGAACGGGGGGTAGTCACGGACCGGGCTGGCCAGGGTCGCCGCAGCCACTTCGGCGGCCGTACCGGGGGGCGGGGAGAACACGACGCAGTCGTCGTCGAGGCGTTCGCCGGTGGGATGGACCCAGTTGCCCGTCGGTGCCGGCTCGGTCGGTGGCATGGGCTTGCCCGATGCTGGAAGTGGTCGGCCCCGGGCATCGGTGAAGGTGATGCCATCGGCATCGTCGGCATTGCCGGAGATGCCCAGGTGGCCTCGGTGATGCAGGCGATGATGGCGACCGCAGAGCGCCATCAGGTTCGAGGTGTCCGTTGCCCCGCCGTTCTCCCAGTGCACCACGTGGTGCACGTGCAACCACTTGGCGCGGTCGCATCCCGGGACCCGACAGCCCCCGTCGCGTTCTTCGATGGCCAAGCGGGTGCGGTTGGACACGATGCGGGCGGTGCGGCCCACGCTGAGCGGTTTT
>JBBSHU010000141.1:0-6716 GCA_038232455.1 Acidimicrobiales bacterium | reverse complement strand
GTGATTGGCTCGGCGCCCTGGCCGGCTTGATCGGAGCGGCCGGGATGTCCTGGGCGGCCTTCCGCCCTCGGCCGGGGCGTCGGGCCGCACGTGACCGGGGTGACGACGGCGGTACCGCTGTCGGTCTGGGGGATGGCTAAGGCAGACGCCGAAGAGGGAGTGCTGGCGTGCCATCCCCAAGAGCGAACGCCAAGAACGAGAAGCAGAACGAGGCTCTGAAGGACAAGGGCATGTCCAGCAGCGGCGGCCAGGATCGCCAACTTGCCCGGTGCCTCGAGCCGGGGTGGCAATCATCGGGGGTCGGGGGGGATTTTCTCCGGAGGTGGTAGGACGGTCCAGAAGCGGAAGGCCCGGCAGCAAGGGCGGCAAGGCAGCGGCCAAGAGTGAGCAGCCGGTCAGACTGCTACAGGGCGTTTCAGGACATGAGCCGAAGTCGTCAGGGGGCCAGGGCCAGATCCGCTCCGAAGGGGCAGACCGGATCAGGTACCGAGGTGGTAGTGGGCCCAGCCCCCGAAGTAGGTCGCCTGGCTCGGGCAACCGTTGGCGATGACCGTGTTCGTAACCAGCTTCCCGACAGTGAACGAACCGTTTCGGATGCCCAGGGAGGGGGGAACATAGGCGTCCGTTCGGGGGTACGCGTCGCAGGGGGCCGTGGACCCGGTGTCTTCCCACTCCACTGCGGTGCGACTGCGCGGGGCCAGGCGGCCCCAACCGGTGGGCGTCGTGCCCTGGCCGATGAACGTCCACCTGTTCGCCACGACGTCGACGACCATCCGCCCCAGATGCCATCAGCGAGGCGGTGGACGAACAGGAAGTACAAGCCACCGGGGACCCAGTCGTAGGGCACCTTGACGGTTGCGCTGCCGCCCGTGGCCAACGCTGCGAACCGTCCCCCGCCCGGCCCATTCGGCCCACTTCCCAGGCCGAGGGCGCCGGGAGAAGCCGAGCCCTCGTAGGAGAAGAGTTGTTCGTAGTCGTACCCACTGGGCAGTTGCGAAGGCACCGGCGCCGCTTCGGGCGCGATGTAGACGAAGGTCCCGAGGCCGTCGAGGGCGCCGGAACCGGGTTGGTCCCACGTCGAGAGCGGCGTGTCAGGGATGGTCGGAGGAACCAGTTCCGCCGAAGCTGGTGCCACGCTGGCGACGGAAAGGGACACGGCAGCCGTCACGGCAACTGCCGCAGGACGGAGTAGTCGCATGTCTCATCATTCGGCACGGTGGGTCTGATCTTGAGGCGCGAACGCCTCGGGTAGCCTGGGACGCCGATGTTCGACTCCCTTTCCGACCGTTTCGAGACCATCTTCCGGCGCCTCCGGGGACGCGGTCGCATGGGCGAGGCCGAGGTCGACGAGGTCCTGCGGGAGATACGCGTGGCCCTGCTCGAGGCCGACGTCAACTTCAAGGTGGTCAAGGGCCTGGTCGGGCGCATCCGGGAGCAATGCCTGGCGGCCGACCTGTCGGGCAGCCTCACGCCCGCCCAGCAGGTCATCAAGATCGTCCACCAGGAGCTGATCAACGTTCTCGGCGGCGACACCCTGAAGATCACCTACGCCTCTCGGCCCCCGACGGTGGTGATGCTGGCCGGCCTCCAGGGCTCGGGAAAGACCACCGCAGCCGGCAAGCTGGGCCGCTGGTTCAAGCAGCAGGGCCGCAATCCCATCCTCGTCGGGGCCGACCTCCAGCGACCGGCCGCTGTCGAGCAGCTCCGGGTCCTGGGCGGCCAGGCGGGCGTGCCGGTGTGGAGCGAGGCAACCGACCCGGTCGCGGTGGCCAAGGGCGCCATCGAGGAGGCCCGTCGCCTCGGCCGCGACGTGCTCATCGTCGACACCGCCGGTCGACTGCATGTCGACGACGACCTGATGGACGAGGCCCGCCAGATGTCGGCGGCGCTGACCCCCGACTACACGTTCCTGGTGGTCGATGCCATGACCGGTCAGGACGCGGTCAACGTGGCCGAGTCGTTCCATGCCGTGCTGGCCATCGACGGGGTGATCCTGTCGAAGCTCGACGGCGACGCCCGCGGTGGGGCCGCCCTGTCGGTCAAAGAGGTCATCGGCCGCCCCATCGCCTTCGCCTCGGTGGGGGAGAAGCTGGCCGATTTCGAGCCCTTCCACCCCGACCGCATGGCGTCTCGGATCCTGGGCATGGGAGACATGCTCACCCTCATCGAAAAGGCCGAGCAGGCCTACGACCGCGACGAGGCCGACGTCGCCGCGGCCAAGCTCCAGTCGGGGCGTTTCAACCTCGAGGATTTCCTCGAGCAGATGCAGCAGGTGAAGAAGATGGGGCCACTGCAGAACATCGTCGGTATGCTGCCGGGAATCCCCAAAGAGTTGCGCAAGGCCGAGATCGACGATCGGGAGGTCGCACGAGTCGAGGCGATCATCAAATCGATGACCCTCGAGGAGCGCCGCACCCCGGAGATCATGAACGGCTCCCGGCGCCTCCGGGTGGCCAACGGCAGTGGCGTCACCACCAGCGACGTCAATCAACTCCTGAAGCAGTTCAAGGACATGCAGAAGATGATGAAGATGATGGGTCGAGCGACAAAGGGCGGCAAAGGGCGTACCGCCAGCCTCGGCCTCCCCGGCATGTGACCGGGCCCACCCGAGAGGAACCAAGACAATGGCAGTAAAGCTCCGCCTCATGCGCATGGGGAAGAAGAAGCAGCCCACGTACCGGCTGGTCGTGGCCGACGGTCGTTCGCCCCGCGACGGCCGTTTCATCGAGTCGATCGGTACCTACGAGCCGCGCTCGGACCCTTCGGTCATCAAGGTCGACAACGACAAGGCCGTTGCCTGGCTGCGCAAGGGGGCCCAGCCCACTGAGCCTGTGGCCAAGCTGCTGAAGATCTCGGGCGCCTGGGAGCAGTACACCGGCGATGCCCCTCCCCCTGCTGCGCCTGCGCCCGCCGCTGCGGCCGCTGGCCCCGATGGCGGGCCTTCATGAGCGATGTCGAGGCGGTCGACGACGATGAGGTCGACGACGACGTCAACGAGGTCGACGGGAACCGGGCGGTCGGGGCCATTCCCCAGGCCGTGCTCGAGTACCTGGCCAAGTCGATCGTCGACGATCCCGAGTCGGTCGTCGTCGAGGTCGACCAGGGACGGGGCGGCCTGAGCCTGCGTCTCCATGTGGCCCCTTCCGACATGGGCCGGGTCATCGGCCGGCGCGGTCGCGTGGCCCAGGCCATTCGCGCCGTCGTCCGGGCTGCCGGGGCCAAGGAGGGCGTCGAGGCCGAGGTCGACATCGTCGACTGACCCGAACGCCGATCGCCGTCCTGCCCCGGAGTCCGGGCCCGACCTTCTCGAGGTCGGTGTGGTGGTCAAACCCCACGGGATTCGCGGCGATGTCATCGTCGAGCTGTTCACCAACCGCCCCGAGACGCGCGTCGCCCCCGGGGCCATACTCGCCACCGACGGCGGGCCCCTGGAAGTCGTGTCCTCGCGCCCACATCAGGGGCGCTGGATCGTGGTCTTCTCGGGCGTGGTCGGGCGAGACGGGGCTGAAGCGCTGCGGGGGACCACGCTGTCGGCCGAGGCGCTCGACGAGGAAGGCGCCCTGTGGGTCCACGAATTGATCGGTGCCGAAGTGATCGACCTCGGCGGTCACCGCCACGGCACAGTCCTGGCGGTGGAGGCCAACCCGGCGTCGGACCTGCTGGTCCTGGGCGAGGATCGCCTCGTCCCCCTCACGTTCGTGGTCGAGCGGCGCCCTGACGGCACCGTGGTCATCGACCCCCCGGCCGGCTTGTTGGATTAGCGACACTGGCCCATGGAGATCCACATCTTCACCGTGTTGCCCCAGATCCTGGCCCCGGCGCTCGACGGCGGGCTGTTGGGCAAGGCCCGAGAGGGTGGGGTCGTGGATATTGCGGTCCACGACCTCCGTGACCACACCACCGACCGCCATCGCTCGGTCGACGATGCCCCGTTCGGCGGCGGCCCCGGCATGGTCCTCGCTCCCGACCCCATCTTCCGTGCCGTCGAGGCCGTCGAGCCGCGGCGACCGCTGTTCCTGCTCGGTCCGGGCGGCCGCCGGTTCGACCATGGCATGGCCGCCGACCTCGCCGCGGGGCCGGGGTTCTCGCTGTTGTGCGGCCGCTACGAGGGCGTCGACGAGCGGGTGCGCGAGCACCTGGCCGACGACGAGCTGTCCATCGGCGACTACGTCCTGGCCGGTGGAGAGGCGGCGGCGTTCGTGGTCGTCGAGGCCGTCACCAGGCTCGTCCCGGGAGTCATGGGCAACCAGGCCTCGGCCGACGACGAGTCCTTCGCCTCCGGCCTGCTCGAGCATCCGCAGTACACCCGTCCGGCCGAGTACCGGGACTGGATCGTGCCGGAGATCCTGCGTTCGGGGGACCATCCCCGGGTGTCCCGGTGGCGGCGGGCCCAGGCACTGCGCCGTACTCTCGACCGTCGCCCCGACCTCATGGCCGCTCGGGGCGGGTTGAGCGCCGACGAGCGCGGCCTGCTCGACGAGTTCGGGCTCGGGGCCGACCCACCGTCGACCCGACGCTCCGCTCAGGGGGACCGCTCGGGCCCAGCACCCCGCTAAGGGGCCGCTCAGGCCCAGCACCCCGCTCAGGGGGCCGCTCGGGCCCAGCACCCCGCTCAGGGGGCCGCTCGGGCCCAGCACCCCGCTCAGGGGGCCGCTCGGGCCCAGCGTGACCGCAGCATCGTCAGGCGTGGCCTATCCTGGGTCAGCCCCGTTCCCTCCGCAGGAGCCGATCGCGCCATGAACCCCACCGATCTCGTCGATCGCGCCGCGCTGCGTACCGATGTGCCGACCTTCAGCCCCGGCGACACTGTCAAGGTCCACGTACGGGTGGTCGAGGGCACCCGCGAGCGGGTTCAGGTGTTCCAGGGAGCTGTCATCCGCCGCCAGGGCCCCGGGGCACGCGAGACCTTCACGGTGCGCAAGGTGAGCTTTGGTGTGGGTGTGGAGCGGACGTTCCCGGTGTACTCGCCGGTGTTGGCCAAGATCGAGGTCGTCTCCCGAGGCGACGTACGCCGGGCCAAGCTCTATTACCTGCGCGACCGGATCGGCAAGGCGGCCAAGATCAAAGAGAAGCGCACCGCCCCCTGAGCAACGTCGCCCCGCTCGGTTCTCCCGACCCCACGGTGGTCGCCGACCAGGATCCGGCCGCCACTCCGCTGCCCACCGACGGGCCCGGGGACGCCCCGCCGGCCGACGGCGCCCCCCCGCGTCGGTCCTCGCGACGTCACCCGGCGCGAGAGCTGCCGCTCATGGTGGCGGTGGCGATCCTGGTGGCGTTCGTCGTGAAGACGTTCGTGGCCCAGGTGTTCTACATCCCGTCGGGCTCGATGATCCCTCAGCTGGAGATCAATGACCGCGTGGTGGTGTCCAAGCTGGCCTACCGCCTGCACGAGCCCCGCCGGGGCGACGTGGTGGTCTTCGACGCGCCGGGTGGCCACCCGTCCGACCATTCGTCGGTGCCGGTTCGAGCGGTGAAAGCCGTGCTCGGAGCCATCGGGCTGTCGGCACCATCGACCGAGGAGTACATCAAGCGGGTGATCGGCCTGCCCCACGAGCGGGTGGAGGGCCACGACGGAAAGGTGTTCGTCGACGGTCGCGAACTGGTCGAGCCCTACCTGCCCCCGGGCGACGTCACCTCCGACTTCGGCCCCGTCGTCGTGGGGGAGGGCCAGCTCTGGGTGATGGGCGACAACCGGGACAATTCGGCCGACAGCCGCGTCTTCGGGACCATCCCCCGGTCCACGGTGGTGGGCCGGGCCCTGGCGCGCCTGTGGCCGCCGGGGAGGGCGGCCTTCCTGTAGCCGTCGGCGACCCGTAGAGTGGGGTGATGAGCGAGCACCGAAGCGACGCGGAGGAGCGCAGCTCCAGGCAACGACAGCGTCTCGCTCAGCGGGGCGGCCGCCGGCAGGCGGCAACCCGATGAGTGCTGAGGATCTCGAGCGGTACGAGACGGAGATGGAGCTTCAGCTCTACAAGGAGTACCGCGACGTCCTGCCTCTGTTCTCGTACGTGGTGGAGACCGAGCGTCGGTTCTACCTCGCCAATGCCGTGGAGATGCACGTCCGTGACGACACGCGTCGCGACCACCTCGAGCTCGAGCTTCGTGACGCCTGGGTGTGGGACATCTACCGCCCGGGCCCGGCCCGGTTCGTGAAGTCGGTGCGGGTCGTCACCTTCAAAGATGTCAACGTCGAGGAGATCCGCTCCGAGGAATAGGAGGCGGAAGCCGTTGACCCACGCCCGCCGGGCCCTGGGGATGAGTGGTGAGGACCTGGCCACAGCCTGGTACGAGGCCAACGGCTATCAGCTGGTGGCCCGGAACTGGCGGTGCCGCCAGGGTGAGCTCGACCTCGTCGTGCGGCGAGGCCGCACTGTCGTGTTCTGCGAGGTGAAGACCCGGACGTCGGCCGCCTTCGGGGCCCCGGTCGAGGCGGTGACCCGCACCAAGCAGTTGCGACTGCGGGCCCTGGCGGCCAGCTGGCTGGCGGAGTCGCCGGTGGCGGCGGGGGAGATTCGTTTCGACGTCGCCTCGGTGCTGGCCGGTGAGCTGGAGGTGCTGGAGGGCGCCTTCTGATTGCCTAGCGGGAGTTTCCGGGCTATCCCGATGAGCTGATCTCCAGCCCGCTCGGAACGTTCTTCCAAAGAAGCCCCTGACCAGCGCGTTTGTGCTGGTCAAAGGCTCGCGTTCTGTCGCTGGTTGGTGTATTACCTATATAT
>JBBSHU010000140.1:0-6755 GCA_038232455.1 Acidimicrobiales bacterium | reverse complement strand
GTGGTCACCGCCAGCAGTCGTTCCAGCTGGCGGTGCAGGTCGACCAACGCCTCGCCGTCAGCGAAGACGCCGGGATCGACCTCGATCAACTCGTTGAGATCCGCGGTCAGCTTGTCGACCACGGCGGTACCGACTGGCATTGCAAACCCCGAACCCAGGGGCATGACCGAGGGGAGGCGAACCTCCCGATGCCCAAAGTATACCGAACAAGTGTTCGCAACGCAAGTGCGATGGCGCGATCGCTGTTCTCTTTGCGACGTCAACAGGACCTGCGGAGAGCTCAATCGTCGCGGACCACCCGACGCGGCCGGGCTCGCCTGAGATTTGGGGCGCACGGTACCGGCGCAGATCACGAGGACATGCGATTTCCGATGCGCGCCGGTGTGGCGATCACGTACGGCCTCGGCGGCGTTACGGGCCCAGGTCCCACAGCAACCGGTAGTAGCGGATGTGCCCGGGTCCGGGCCGAGCCCGGCCGGCGACCTGGCTCTCGACTGCCGCGCGAAGCGAACGACGGTGACGAGCGCCGGTGGTGACCCGGTCGGTACCGTCGAGCGGGTCGACGACGACGGCGAGCTGCGCGACGCGGGCGGCTCGGTTCTGGCCCGGCTCGCCGGGCTGCCCAAGGAGCACAGTCGTGACCCAGCGTGCCGATATCCCTTGGCGACGAAGCGGGCGCCGACCTCGGCACGCTCACCCTGCTGACGACGGCGGCTCAGGTCGACCTGGTCGACGAGCTGGTGGAGACCACGGTGTACTGGGAGAAGGCGTCGCCGCTCAAGGTCCCCAACCTCGGCGCCCGGCTCGACCTCCAGCGCGCAGTCGGTAGCACGCTCGGCAACCTGCTTCTGAGCACGTGCGTGACGATCGCCCTCGGGCCCCAAGCGTTCATCCGGGACGAATGAGTTCCGGTGAGGGGCGCGGTCCAGAGTGCATTCTGGCCAAGGTCCCGTCGCAGGCGACACTCAGGACCGACGAGGACGCCCCCCGGCGTCAGGGCGTTGGTAGCGGAGGAGGACGACCCCGTTGCCGAAGGTGCGCGCCTCAACGAGCCGGAGGTCGACCTTGGCGTCCGATGGCTGGAACATGGGTTTGCCCCGGCCGATGACGACGGGATGGACATAGAGCCTGTCTCGGCGATCAGGTCGTGGCGCATGAAGGCGGCGGCCAGGTCGGACCCGCCGAGGGCCAGGTCGCCGCCCGGCTGGGCCTTGACCTCCCATCATCTCCTCGATGACGAAGTCTCGGACCACGGTGGTGTTCCAGTCGGCCTGGTCCAGGGTCCGCGAGAACACAATCTTGGGCATGTCCCGCCAGATGCCGGCGGACTCGACCATGGGCCCGGTACTCGCCGGGTCCGTGTCGGCCGTCGGCCAGAACTCGGCCATCAGCTCGTAGGTGACCCGACCGTTGACGAAGGCGCCCATGGCGCTGAGCTGGTCGTTGAAGTGGCTGTGCAGCTCGTCGTCGACCGAGTGCCAACCGATCTCCCGGTCCGGTCGATGATGAAGCCGTCGAGCGACACCGACGTCCTCCAGACGATCTTTCTCATCGCCGATCGGTCCACCGAGCCAGGCCGATACAGGCAAGACTGAAGCCGTGAGCCTGGAACTGTGGACCGACGTCGACACCTATGTCGGAGACCTTCTGGTGGCGCCCGACCCCGTTCTCGACGCCGCCCTGGTCGACAGCGCCGCCGCCGGCTTGCCGGCGATCAACGTCACGCCGACCCAGGGGAAGCTGCTGGCCCTGCTCGTGCAGATGCACTCCGCCCGCACCGTTCTCGAGGTCGGAACACTGGGCGGGTACAGCACCATCTGGTTGGCTCGGGCCATGGCCCCCGGTGGCCGCTTGATCACCCTGGAAAACGATCCCCGCCATGCCGAGGTAGCCCGCTCCAATCTGGCACGCGCCGGGCTCTCCCAAGTGGTCGACGTACGCCTTGGCACCGCGCTCGACTCCCTGCCGCAGCTCGCCGCCGAGGACGTGGGCCCGCTCGACCTGACCTTCATCGACGCCGACAAGGCCAACAATGCCGAGTACTTCAACTGGGCCCTGCGCCTCTCCCGCCCGGGCAGCGTGATCGTGGTCGACAACGTCGTGCGCGGTGGGGTTGTGATCGACGCAGCGAGCACCGACCCGGCGACGCTCGGCACCCGCCGCCTCCTCGACGTGATGGGCACCGAGCCCCGGGTCAACGCGACGGTGATCCAGACCGTCGGCAGCAAGGGGTACGACGGGTTCGCCCTGGCAGTGGTGAACCATTAGCAGGGTGCCACCAGGCGTCGACATCAAGGGACGATGTCGACCTTCCCGCTCGTAAGGTCGTACTCGGCGCCGACGACGTTCACGGAACCGGCCCGGACCAGATCGGCCAGCACGGGCTGAGACGTCTTCAGGTGGTCGACCTGGCGGCGGATGTTCTCCAGCGTGGCGGCGCGCACGAGGTCAGTCGGGGACTGGGCCTGCGCAACTTCGACGGCGGGAACGATGGGCTTGAGGACGCTCTCGATGTGTCCCGGCGACACGTTGCCGTTCAACACCTGGTCGACCGTGGCCTTCACCGCCCCGCAGGCCTCGTGGCCGAGGACGACCACCAGCACGCACTCGAGTACCTCGGCACCGTATTCGATGGTGCCGAGGACGATGTCGTCGTCGGCGGTGTTCCCCGCCACCCGGACGGGGAACAGGTCGCCGATCCCCTCGTCGAAGACGATCTCCGGGGGAACACGCGAGTCCGAGCACCCCAGGACGACGGCGAACGGCGTCTGGTGCTCGGCTTGTTCGGCGCGCCGCACGTTGTCGCGCCCGGGGTGATCGAGGCGTCCGGCGACGAAGCGCTCGTTTCCGGCCAGGAGGCGCTTCAATGCCTCGTCGTGTTTTGTCACCGCCATGGTGTCCATGAGCGCCACCCCCTGCGACTCGGCCGGCAGCCGGCCAGGGTGTCGAGCTTGGCACACCCGGCCGGAACCGGTCAGTCGACGATGTCGACGGCCACTCGGCCGTCGCCCACCCAGATCACCCGGAAGGGTCGCTGGCGCTCCGATCCGTAGAACCAGGTCACCCGTCGTTCGAAGTCGCCCCCGAAGGCCAGTGCATCCTCGTCGCTCACCGAGGACTGCAGGGTGTTCTGGCCTTCGGCGCCGTCGTGCATGTTGGCGTCGAACCGGATCTTCAGGTGAGCGTTGGCACCCACGTTCACGACCGGTGTGCCGGAGCCGTCCTGGACGGCTTCGTCACGGGAGACGTACCGCACGTCCCACGCCGGGCGGGCGAACCGCCTCCAGGGTTGGTGGCCGTCCGGATCGCTGTGGTTGAAGGTGAACACATAACGGACATAGCCGTCGTGATCTCCCTTGGTCACCGACACCAGCACCGGAGACCCGTCGCGTTCCGAGGACACGTCCGGGTTGAGGTCGGCGACGAAGGGGAGCGTCACCGCCTCCGCGAATGCGGCGCGGGTCGATGCGGTCGGCGAGCCGGAAGTCTTGCCCGGAGAGCCCGAAGTCGTGGCCGGCGACCCCGACGCGGTGGACGGTGACGCCGGGACGGCCGTGACGGGCGCGTCCGCAGCCGCAGCCTTCGGCTTGGACGGATCGCTCCCGGAGCATCCGGAGAGGGCGATCGGCACCGCCGCAGGGCCAGACAACCGGCGACAACGCTCATCCGGCCACGATGGCGGTCGTTCCCGGGTCCCCGTCCTGGGGGGTCGTTCACAGTTCGTCTGCCTGTACCAGTCATCGCGCACCCCGTTCTGCCCCGAAGGGACTTGTCATACTGTCAAGACCAAGGTACGGCCTGGACTTGCGATCTGTCAAGAGCTAGATTCACCGTCATAGACATGGTGGGCGCTCCCGAGGTTGCCAAGATGTTGGGTGTCTCCCGCCAGCGCGTGTACCAGCTGATCGACTCCTACGAAGACTTCCCGGATCCGTTGGCCACGCTGGCCGTCGGGCGGATCTGGTCCCGAAAGGCGATCGAGGAGTGGAACCGCAGGCACGACGATCGCCCCACCGGCAAGCACCGCAAGCTCCGCCTCGACTCGGGCGGCGCCTGAGGTCGACGTCAGGTGGCGGGCGGCCCGAACTGCGGGGGAGCGGTGCGGGAACGCTTCAGCTCGAAAAAGCTTCGGCATCGGGCCAGGCCGACGACGTGGTCCCACAGGTCCAGGGCTTCGTCGCCGGTGACCGACGGCGACATCACCGGCCCGGAGATGGCGAAGACGTCGTCGCCCTCGTGGAACGCCATGACGGGCACCCCCACGTCGGTGCCCACCAGCTCGACGGCCTCGGCCATGGAGCCTTTGATCTCGCGGTCCCAGCGCTCGTCATCGGCCGCAGTGACCAGGGTGGGATCGAGCCCGCATGCCACCAACGACGTTTCGACGGCGGCCGTGGTCATGTCGTCCTGCAGGTGGAACCTCTGGCCGAGCTCGGTGTACAGGCGTCCGACGGGCTCGTCGCCCTTGGCGGCCCACACTGCCTCCACCACCCGCAGGGCTCCCAGGCTTACCGCCATCAGGGGGCGGAACTGCTCGGGGATCTCGACGCCCCGGTTCTTGATCGCCAGACTGAACGCCCGCCAGCGGACGGGTACGTCCTTGCGGGGAGCGACCTCGACCACCCAACGGGAGGTCATCCAGGTCCACGGTCAACCGGGGTCGAAAAAGAAGTCGAGGGTCGTCAGAGGCCCCGATTGTAACCCTGGCGCCGGCTACTGGGGGAGGCTGTCGTGGTCGCCCTGGGCCCGACTCCAACGTTCGGGGCCCTCGCAGGCGGTGGCCAGGCGGCACCAGCCGCACTGGGGTCCGGGAGTGATGGTGGGTTGGCGGTTCAGGCTCAGCTCGACCAGCTTGCCCACGCCGTCGACGGTGCGGCGCACGGCGATCGCCAGCGTGTCGGCGGTGACGTCTTCGTGGTGGAACGTCGCCGTGTCGAGGTAGTAGCTGGCCACTCGGAACGGCGGCACCCCGACCCGCAACGTCTGGACCAGGGCGTAATAGCGCAGGTCGTCGAGGTGGGACGAATAGGCGCGGCCTGTCTTGAGGTCGACCACGAGGCCCCTGGCCTCGTCACCCCTGGCCTGGCCGAGGACCAGGTCGACCTTGCCCCTCAGAACGACCTGGTCACCGCAGAGGTCGGCGCCGATGCGTGTCTCGGTGCGCGGGGTCCACGATGCCTTGAGCGGCGGCCAGCATTCGATGAACTTCGACACGGCGTCGTTGGCCCCAGCCCGCAGGTCGGCCATCTCGACTGCTGTCGCCCCGGTGATCCACGGTCGCAGCACGCCACGGGGGTCGTCGGCGCCGAGGCTGTCGATGGCGCGGTCGACCAGATCGAGGGGGGCGGCTTCGTGGCGCGACGACAGAGTCAGTTCCAGCGCCCGGTGGGCCACCGTTCCCCGGGCGTTGCGGGCGTTCCAGGCGAAGGGCTCCTGCGCTTCGTCGAGGTAGTGGGCCTCGCACGCGTGCACCTGGCTCAGCACACCCTTGGTCACCCACAACGGCCCATCGGCCGCCGCCTGCTCGGCCGGCAATTGGCCGAGGAGGGGCGTGATCGCGTCCTCGAGTTGACATCGCAGATCGTCGGCCACCGCAGGTGCGAACCGGGGACGTGGCCGGCCCCGGGCCATGAGGTCGTCGAGGACCCGCAGCTGCACGGGAGTGAGCTCCGGGAGTGTGCCGGCCGGGTGATGGTCCACCGGCCCCACGCTAGTGACGGCCTACGACACCCGACCGGGTCACCGGCGGGCGTTCATGCCCATGACCTGCATCGAGGCGTAGAAGGCCAGGACCGCCGTTCCCAGGTTGCCGATCATGAACGAGGCGTACTGGACGACCACGTAGGTGGGCACCGACAGTTGCCTCTCGTTGTACACGTGGAAGTTGGCTCGGACGGCGAGCAGGTTCCCGAGGGCCAGGATGACCGCGGCGATCACCGCCCCGATAAGGGCCAGGGCAGCCAGGCGTTCCTGCGACGGCGTGGTGTCGTCGCCCAGATACGAAGGAAGTGACAGCAGGACCACTCCGAGGACAAGGATGATGAGCGTGGTCGTCCCGAGGCTCCCGAAGGGGTAGCCGAGGCGATGGAAGAGATCGCCGGTGGCCACCTGTTGCGGCTCGTTCGTGCCGTAGGTGAACCCCTCGACGAGCGCGGCCACCACCTGGAGGGCGACGACGGCCACCAGCCCCGAACCGACCACGTTGGCCATGCTGACCCACCGGTTGGTGGCCTCCGACGACAGCTCCCGGCTGAGATCAGCCTCCGGCTGCGTGACCCGACTCGGCTGACGACCCACGGGCGGCGCGGCCGGAGGCTGTGCCACCGCCGGCCGTTGGGTGGGCTGGCGGCCCGCTGGTGCCCGGTCGGCGGGGTAGCCGCCGCCGGCGGGGGGCTTCGCACCCGGCTGCGGCGTTGTAGGAGCGCTCGGCCCGGGCCCGGCGGAGGCTGGAGGGGACTCGCGAGCCGGGGGCCTGGCTCCGGGTGGACCGACGGGCGGGGGCGCGGTCGGGCGCACACCCGGCCCGGGGGCCGGAGGTCGCGGCGGTCCTCCGGGGCCGGGCTGGGGTTGACCACCCGGAGGTCCCGCAGGTCGTTGCGGTCCCGGAGGTGTCGCAGGTCGGGGCGGTGCGCCTGGGCCGGGCTGGGGTTGACCACCCGGAGGTCCCGCAGGTCGTTGCGGTCCCGGAGGTGTCGCAGGTCGGGGCGGTGCGCCTGGGCCGGGCTGGGGTTGACCACCCGGAGGTCCCGCAGGTC
>JBBSHU010000139.1:0-6763 GCA_038232455.1 Acidimicrobiales bacterium | reverse complement strand
TCCATCGATGAACTCAGCATCGCCCTCACCTAGGTAATACGCGGCGAGCGCCCGAAAACCCCCGCCCACCTGCGGAAACACCAAGCCACCGCGTAGCAGCCCGGAAACTCCCGCTAGCGCCGTCCGAGCAACTCCCGGTACAGCTCGCGCATGTCGTCCACCAGCCGGTCCTGGCCGAAGCGGTCGCGCACGTGTCGCCGGCCGGCGGCACCGAGGCGGGCCCGGCGCTCCGGATCGGCCAGGAGCTGGCGCAGGGCGTCAGCCACGGCGCCAGGATTGCCCGCCGGCGCCAGCAGGCCCGTCTCGTCGTGGACGACGACTGACCGTACCCCACCCACGTCGGTGGCGACCACCGCCCCGCCGGTGGCGAGGGCCTCGATCAGGGCGACGGGCGTGCCTTCGTTCCGGCTGGTGAGCGCGACCACGTCGAGGTCGGGCAGGGTGGCGGCCAGGTCGTAGCGCCAACCGGTGAAGTGGACACGGTCGCCAAGTCCGGCCGCCCTCACGCTCGCCTCCAGCGCAGGCCGCAGCTCACCGTCGCCGATAACCGCCAAATGCACGCCCCCGAGCTTCTCTATCGCCGACAGCAGGGTGGCATGGTCCTTGATGGGGACCAACCGCCCGATCACGCCGACCAGGGGCACGTCGGCGGCCAACCCAAGGTCGGCTCGGAGCTTTCCCGTCGGCCCCTCGGCCTCGAGGAGTGGGGCCAGGTCGAGCCCCAGGGGGATCACGTGATACTGGCCCGGCCGTCCGATGCGGAGCTCGAGCAGCGCGTCGCGGATCTCCGGGCTGACCGCCACGAGGATGTCGGTGACGCCGGCCAGGCGACGCTCCAGCTCGATGAAGCTGCGCTCGGCCCGGCGCGAGAAGTAGCCGTCGAGCACGTGCCCGTGGAAGGTGTGGATCGTCCGGGGCCGCCTGGGCAGCGCCCGGGCCGCGATGCGGCCCACGGCGCCGGCCTTGGCCATGTGGGTGTGCAGGAGGGCGGTGCGATGGCCGGCGAGCATGCTGCGGACCACCCGTATCGCCGTCGCGTCAATCCTCGGCTGGATGGGGCGGACGAGCGGAACCCGCCGAACCTTTACGGCCGCGTCGGCCAGCTCACCCTCGGACTCGGTCGGCCTGCCGGCGGCGAGCACAGTTGGGAACTCGTCGTTGAGTGCCCTTGAAAGAAGCAGTGCCTGGCGGGCAGGGCCGCCGACGTTGAGCCGGGTGATGAGGCGGAACACGTTGGTGTTGTCCTGAGCGGGCATGGGGGCTATCCACCCTCACGCCGGAGGAAAAGTTCCAGGGTGAGCAGGGCCCACATGGCCTGGCCGTGGTCGGCTGCACCCGACGCGTGCTCGTTGACGAGATCGTCGACGGCGGCCGGGGCGAGGTGCTGCTTAATGCGGGCGTCGGGCGGACCGAGCCTGGCGTCGACCATGCCCTTGAGGTCGGTCCGGAACCAACGGTCGAGCGGCACGCCGAAGCCCCGTTTGCGCCGGCGGACGACTTCGGCGGGCAGCAGGTCGCGGACGGCGGCCTTGAGCACGCGCTTACGGGAGAACCCCCTCAGGTGCAGCGCCGGCGGGATGCGCAGGCAGAACTCGACCAGATTCGTGTCGAGAAACGGCGCCCGCACCTCGAGGGCGTGGGCCATGCTCATGCGGTCGACCTTCGGGAGCAGGTCGTCGAGCAGGTAGGTGCGCAGGTTGAGGTCGAGCAGGCGGGTGAGGACCGGGCTACCGGCGGACTGGTCCCACACTGCGTCGAACGCGTCGAGCCCACAGTCCGCCCTCTCGCCGAGGAGGGCGGCCCGCCACTCCTCGGGCACCGACGCCACCCACGACCGCAGGGCGTGGGCCACAGGTAGGTCGGCGGACCCCACGAAGCGTTGTGCGCTGTTCACCCGGCGCCGCAGCGCCTCACGGGGAAGGGCGCCCACGACGTCGCGCACCTTGTCCCGGGCACCCTTCGGCAGGCGCTGGTAGCGGCTGACGGCCATGGCCGCAGCGAACCGCTCGTAGCCGGCGAACACCTCGTCGCCACCGTCGCCGCACAACGCCACCGTGACGTCCCGCCGGGTCAGCTCCGACAGGAGGAACGTCGGCACCGCACTCGAATCGCCAAAGGGCTGGTCGTAGTGCCAGACGAGCTGCTCGACGAGGTCGACCGCATCGGGCTTGACCACGAACTCGACGTGGTCGGTGCCGCAGTGCTGCGACACCATGCGGGCGTACTCGCGCTCGTCGAAGCCCGAGTCATCGTCGAAGCCGATGGTGAAGGTCCGCACCGGGGTAGAGGTGGCCCGGGCCATCAGTGCCACGATGGCGCTGGAGTCGATGCCGCCGCTGAGGAAGGCGCCGAGCGGGACGTCGGCCACCAGCCGGCGCTCGACCGCAGCTGCGAGGAGCATGCGGGCCGACGCCGCCGCCTCCGGCAATGTCATGTCCTCGTAGGCCGCGTCCGGGCCCGGCCCGGGCGGTTCCCAGTAGCGCTGCACCTGCGGAGGGCCGGAGCCGTCGAACGTGAGAACGCTGCCCGGCGGCAGGCTCCGGATGCCCTCGTAGAACGTGCCGGGCGTCGGCACGTAGCCGAAGGCCAGGAACGGAGCGATGACCGTGTAGTCGATGCGCCGGGGCACGGCAGGATGGGCCAGCACGGCCTTGATCTCGCTGCCGAAGACGATCGAGCGACCGTCGTGCCAGTAGTAGAGCGGCTTCTTGCCCAGCCGGTCGCGGCCGAGGACCAGTCGCCGGCGGCGGTCGTCCCAAACTGCGAAGGCGAACATCCCCTGGAGGCTGGCAGCCAGCGCCGGCGGTTCGAGCCCCTCTGCGAGGTGGGCGATCACCTCCGTGTCGCCGCTGGTGGCGAACGTGTGGCCGTCTTGGCGCAGGCCCTCCCGAAGCTCCCGGTAGTTGTAGATCTCGCCGTTCAGGGCCACGCCGACGGTGCCGTCCTCGTTGACGATGGGCGGGTCGCCGGTGACGACGTCGATGACCGCCAGCCGGGTCTGGCCGATGGCTGCGCCGGCGGCAACGTGGACGCCCCACGAGTCGGGGCCTCGGTGGTCGAGGAGGCGCAACTGGGCCTCGACCAGCTTGCGATCCGTCGCTTCAGTGGGACCGGCGGCGCCGGCGATACCGCACATCAGCGCCCCCTGCGGTGGGCGAGCGCCGCGTCGTAGACGCGTTCGATGTGAAGCGCCGTGGTAGCGACATCGAAGCAGTCGAGGGCGCGATGGCGGCCCTTCTCGGCCCGCGCCGCTGCTGCGTCCGGATCCCGGAGCTGCTCGAGGATGATGCGGGCCAGCTCGTCGGGGTGCCCCGGTCTCACCAGCACGCTGGCGCCGTCCTCGCCGACGATCTCCGGAATGCCGCCCACGGCGGTGACGGCCATGGGCCGGCCGAGGGCCATCGCCTCTGTCGGCGCCAGTGGGAAACCCTCATGCGTGGAGGACGATACAAAGACGTCGGCGGCGGCGACCGTGTCGAGCACCTCGTCGTGGGGGCGCACGCCGGCCAGCACGGCGTCGGTGCCGATGTCGATGTGCCGCAGGGCCGCCTCCACCCCGGGCCGTCCCGGCCCGTCGCCGAGCACCACCAACTGGGCCGGGCATCCCTGCGACCGGACGGCCGCCACCGCAGCGACGAGGTCGCCGTAGGCCTTCTCCGGCACGAAGCGGCCGACGGCGACGAGGACCGGCCGGGCCGGGTCGAGACCCAGCCGGGTCAATACAACGGCACGGCTGGCCCGACGGTGGGCGATCGCTGCGAGGTCGAGGCCGTTGGGCACCACCTCAATCTGCTCGACGCCGAGATGCGACCGGTAGTGATCGGCCACGGCCTGGCTGACGGCGACCCGACGGTCGACCGACCGCATCAGCGCCTGGTCGAGGAGCTTCCGCACCCGACGCCAGGCCGAGTCGGCCGGAAAGCTGTCGTAACCCAGGTTGTGGAAGGTGACCACGCCAGCGACGCCCGGAAGGAGAGGCCGGGCGAGCGCCACGTAGACGCCGGCGAAGAACAGGTGACCGTGGAGTACGTCGAAGCGGTGGCGCCGGGCCAGGTTCCGCACCCCTGCAACCCCCTTCGGGATGTCCCATCGATGGCGTAGGCCGAGGTCGTGCACGATCACGCCGATCTCGCGCAGGTCCTGGGCGATGGTGAGTGGCGGGCGCAGCACTGCAACCTCACAGTGGTGGCCACGCGCCTGCATAGCCGGAAGCAGGGCCACGAGAGCCCGCTCAGCCCCCGCTGCGCCCAGGGTCTCAATCACGGTCAGCACCCGCAACGTCGTTTAGGCCTCGCGAACCGACGTGGCGGCAGCGGTCATCCCCACCATGCGCACGCCATTCCCGGCACAGTATCGGAGCAGCTCCTCCAGCGAGTGCAGGATACGTTCGACACCTTGACGATCAGTCGCGTACGGGCTGGCGCCCGGCACGACCTCCATGCTGTGGAACATGGCGACGAGCACCTCCTCCGACGCGGTAGCGGCGTACGCTGCGAGATCACCGGGCCGGGCCCAGCTCGGCCGGAGCCAGGCGAAGGTACTGCGAGCTCCGATCGCCCGAGTGGTGACACGGCGGGCGAGCGGGGGCAGGGCGGCGACCATCGGCGCCAGCCGCCCGCCGGCCTGCACGCTCACCGGAAGCTCCACGATCGGCCCTGCGGCGGTGTCGACAACGCGCGGACCGGCCGGCCAGCGGCGATGATCAACGACGCCTTCCGGGTAACGCCAGACAAGGCCGGGAGTGACCGAGGAGTCCACGACATAGCCGAGGCCCGCCAGGAATTCCAGCGTCCGCGAGCTCGACCCGTACCGTCCTGCCCGGAACGACGTGGGGCGCCATCCGAAGCGAGCGGTGAAGCTTTCCGTCAGGGTCTGGAGCTTGGCGCGTTCGACCTCGTCGGGGTACTGGCTCTGGATGTGATCGGCCGACTTGCCGGCCATGGTGTCGGCCCACAGCTGGCGTTGCGGCTCGACGAACTGCGCGTGGAGGTGGGTGCCCAGCTCAGCCCGCGTCCCGAGGCGAGCCAGGACCCTCGACGCCTCGTCGTCCTCGATCACCTCGGCGCTGAGCAGGTACGTGGGGACGGCGCCGTACCGGTCGAAGAGCGGCGAGAGTGCCTCCGGCACGCCCTCGACGACGGAACGAAAGGTGGCGGGATCGGCGATTCTCCAATCCGTTCCTTTGTCGACTTCGGTGTCGATCGAGACCACAAGCGCTCGGGTCATGGAGGGGAGTGGCGGCTCACGCCGACAGCCAGACGCCCGTCGACAGGTCACGCCCGCCGAGATGCGCCGCCTCCAATCTGGGTCCATGATGAACGCATGCCCCCTGGCCGACGAATCCCGTCGCGCCGGTGGTCAGCATGATGTGGGGCATTCTGCGGGGACGCCGATCTTTCGTTGAGAGCGCGGCCGGCGACCAAAAAGCTGCAACCGACCGCCCAACGCTATCCGGCCGGAGGTCGAGGCCGTGAACCACGCGCCCCGGGAGGCGCTGAAGGTCGTGGCCTACGGGGTGTACCGGAGCGTCCATCTCGATGCCATGGCGACGCGACGAGGCCAGGCCTACGTGCTGAACCTGCACCGGGTGCATCCCGACCCGTCGTCGTACTCGCCGCCCATTCACCCTGACGACCTCGACTGGCTCATCGGCCGGCTGCGGCGGCTCGGCACCTTCGTGTCGGTCGAGGAGGTGTCGTCGAGGCGGGTGCCGGCCAAGGCCCGTCTGTTCGCCCTCTCCTTCGACGACGAGTACGACGACTTTCTGTCCCATGCCCTGCCGGTGATCGCCTCACACGGCGTGCCCGTGAACCTGAACGTCGTCGGCTCGTCACTGGTCTCAGGCCTGCGATCTGGAATGCGCGGCTCCATGACGCCCTGGGCCGCAACCGCGCCGGCGTGGCCCGGACGATCCACGAGGTACTCCCTGAGCTCGCTCGTGACGTGGAGACGCTGCCACCGCAGGCGTTCGGCGCCAGGGTCGTCGCCCACCTTCGGCCCAAGCCCCCTGCGCAGCGCCTCGCCCTGCTCAACCGCCTCGAGGCGGAGCAGGGCGTGACGGATCGGGGCCTGGGGGTCGTCACGCTGCAGGACGTCGCCGGGCTCCCCGAGTTCGTGCATCTCGGGTCGCACTCCCATTCCCACGAACCCATGGGCACGGTCTCGATGCCCGACTTCCTCGCCGACTTCGAGACGTGCCGGCGTCTCTTCGCCGAGAGGCTGCGCCGGCCCCTGACGACCTACGCCTTCCCGAACGGCGCCTACCGAGGCGAGCAGATCGAGGCACTCCTGGCCCATGGGATCGAGCGGGTCCTGCTGGTCGATGAGCGCCCCACGCCCGGCGGGAGCCCCGTCATTTCCCGTCTCACCGTCGGCGGCACCATTCGGGGCCAGTTTCTGGGCAAGTCGACCGACGCGAGCGGCGGTTTCACCCACGACGCGGTCAGGGTCGCCGGCGCCGACCTCGTCCTCGTCTCCGGGACGAATCTGCTTCGGCAGCCGCTCATCGACGCCTGAATGCCCGGGCCGTCCACGGCACCATGAATCTCCACACCGGCCTCTCACCGTATGTGCGGGGAAGCCCAACTGTACGAACTGGTGCCTCGCCACCGCTCGACCGTGGGTATTTGTATAGCGGGTAGATCGCGCGGAGAGTAGGGGTCCACCACTCTGCGCGCGCGGTTGGGTAAACCATCGGGTGGTGGAGGGAACCGATCGGCTTGCGGCGCTGGAAGCGAAGATCACCGCGCTGACCACGGCGCTG
>JBBSHU010000138.1:0-6837 GCA_038232455.1 Acidimicrobiales bacterium | reverse complement strand
TGTGGACATCCATTGCAAGGACAGGGGCATCATGGGGAACATGGATCACGGTCGGCTCCTTCCGTATGTGGCTCGGTCCGCCCCATGGTGGTCAACCCACGCAAGATGCGGAACGGGCCGGCCGTTCCATACTCACTGAGGGAGCCAGACAGCGTCGAGTGCAACCCGGTCGGCCGCGCTCCGCGTCACGTCGGGGCCAGTCCGGCGACGAGCGGGAGGCGCCCTACCAGCAGCCACCGGATCCGTCCCTCCCCGCTGCCGTAGCTGTCGAACCCGGTGAAGGAGAGAGGTCCCCACCCGGCCCGGGCAACCCAAACCAACCCGTGCGGAGGGGCGATCAGCTGCACGGCTCGGAACGGCAGCCACCGGCCGACCTTGATGTGCCCAGTCATCCTCAGCAGAACAGCACGAGCGGCAGGGGCACCCGGTGCGACAGCGTGGGTGAGCCACCGCCGCGCGGTCCCGGGTGGCGGGGGCGCAGCGGTGGTTCCGGTCAACGGCACTATCGCAGCTTCAATCAGGTGCTTCCACAGTTCGACGATCGGTTCGGCGGCCCTGCCCGCGACCGCCAAGGGGTCAGCCCAGGCCGGAAGATTCGTGGTCGTCACGGTCGCCAATGATCCGGTCGGGGATGACGCGAAACCAGCGCTGGATCGAGGCGGCTGTTCAAGTGATCACTGCCAATGGTCTCCAACATCCGGGGCCAACGGTGGGTGATCACGCTCGGTCCTTACGTCTTGGTGGTCGACGGGCCGACCATGAGGACAGGCACCTTGGACGAGCGCGCCAGCTCGGCGGCGGTGCTGCCCAACACCGCGTTGGCCACCCCCCGACCCCGGGTTCCGACCGCCAGCAAGCTGTAGCCGCCTTCCGTCGCCCTCTGCCGGAGAGCCTGGGCGGGTTCGGCCGTGCAGAACCTCCAGCTCGGCGTTGGGTGCTTCTGCGAGCCCCGCCACCCGACGCAATGCTACTTCCGCTTGCGGCCCGATCTCGGCCCCGCCGTCGAAGGGCACCACCGCGGCCAGCGTGAGACGCTCGAGGCGGGGCCCGAACAACTTGATGGCGGCTTCAAGCACCGCGCCCGCCTCGGGCGAGCCGTCATGGCCAACCAAAATGTCGCCGTCCCCGCCGACTGGGCGTGGGCCGCCTGGTCCAGCACCGTCGGACCAAGCTGTTCGTGGCGCGACGAGTTGAGGGCGAGCACGATCGCCAGAGGTCCGAGCAACGACCCCATCACCAGCCAGCTGAACCCATCGTGGCCTCTACGGCCCATCACCAGCGACAGCACGAGGCCGATGACCAACCATGCCGCGGCGACGGCGACGAGAAAAAGCCCGAAACTGTCGGTCATGTCTTTGCCTCCCGGATCATCCTAAGGGTCGGGCACCTCGCCGTGAACGGCGGCGTGGCGTCGGGGCGGGGTGATGGACGAAACGGGCGGCGCGTCGGTGGACGGTGCGCCGGTGGTGCTCCTCGCTGGTGGTCGGGGCCTTTCGGGGGTGCGGTTGGGTCGCGTAGAAGCGACTCTTGACGATCTCGACAAGGACCAGGTAGCTGCCGATCATCCCGACGAGGATGAGAAAGAACCGGAGAGGCAGGGCGGTGAAGCCCAGGAAGTCGGCGGCAGGGGTGAACGGCAGGACGGCGCCGACAAGCGCGCAGGTCGGGGGCGTGATCATCATCGCCAGGCTTGGGCGGCTGCGGAAGAACGGGACCCGGCGGGTGCGGATGAGGAATACGACGAGAGTCTGGGTGGCCAGCGACTCGACAAACCATCCGCTGCGGAACTCGCTGTGGCCGGCGTGGAGGATCTGCAGCATCACGAAGAAGGTCATGAAGTCGAAGACCGAGCTGACCGGCCCGAACACGCTCATGAAGCGGCGAACGAAGGCGATGTCCCACGCCGCCGGCCGGGCCAGCACCTCGGCATCAACGTGATCGGTGGGAATGGCGAGCTGGCCGACGTCGTAGAGCAGGTTGTTCAACAGGATCTGCGACGGCAGCATGGGCAGGAAGGACAGGAACAGCGAGGCGCCGGCGGCACTGAACATGTTCCCGAAGTTCGACGACGTGGCCATGAGCACGTACTTCAGAGTGTTGGCGAAGATGCGCCGCCCTTCCAGGACACCGTCTGCGAGCACACCGAGGTCCTTGTCCAAAAGAACGACGTCGGCGGCATCCTTGGCCACGTCGGTGGCCGACTCGACCGAGATGCCGACATCCGCAGCATGAAGGGCGACGGCATCGTTTACACCGCCGCCCATGAAGGCGACGTCGACCCCGTCGCGCCGGGCCACCTTGATGATCCTGGATTTCTGAACCGGGCTCACGCGCGCGAACACGGTCGTGTCGAGGATGGCGGCGGCGAGAGCGTCGTCGTCGAGACTTTCGACCTTGACGCCGCTGAGGACCCCCTTGACGTCGATGCCGATGTCGCGACAGACCTTGCCGGCGACGATGCCGTTGTCGCCGGTGATGACCTTGACGGCCACGCCCAGGCGATTGAGCTTGGCGATCGACGCCCCGGCATCGGCCTTGGGCCGGTCGACGAACGTGAGGAAGCCCACCAGATGCAGGTCCCGTTCGTCGTCGGGACCCGGTTCGGTGAGGCCTGGCGCGTCGCGGGTGGCAACGGCAACGACGCGGGCGCCGTCGGCGAAGAGACGCTGCAGGGTTGCCGCCGCCTCGGCGGGCACGTCGACGCAACGGCCGAGGACGGCCTCGGGCGCGCCCTTGGTCACCAGGAGCGTCGCGCCATCGTGGGTGCGCGCCGCCACCGAAGCGAGCTGGCGCTCGTGGTCGAACGGGGCGATCCCGAGGCGCTGGTAGGAGCCGGGGTCGCCGGCGGCCCCGGTGAGGTGTTGACCGGCGGGCGCCGACCACAGGGCCACGTCGAGAGCGTTGCCGCCCACCGGTCCGGCGTCGGTGACCATGGCCTCATTGCACACCAGCCCCAGCACGAGCGCGTCCGTAGCCGGATGACCGCTCTGGTCGAGGGCCTCGCCGAAGGTGATCGATCCCTCGGTGAGGGTGCCGGTCTTGTCGGTGGACAACACCTCGATGTTGCCGAGGTCCTCGATGACGACCAGGCGCTTCACCAGCACGCGACGTCGGGCCAACTCGCGCGACCCCGACGAAAGGCTCACGCTGACGATGGCGGGTAGCAGCTGGGGGGTGATGCCGATGGCGATGGCCAACGAGAACAGCAGCGCCTCGATCGCCGCGAGAACGCCACATTGATGACGAAGATGGAAATCGTGAGAACCGCGGCGACCCGCACCAGGAGCTTGGAGAAGCTCCGCAACCCGACCTGGAAGGCGGTGTCGGCCTGCCGTTCGGTCAGGCCGACGGCAATCTTGCCGAACGTGGTGGCTGAGCCCGTCGAGACGACGACGGCCCGACCCGAGCCCTGGTGCACGACGGTCCCCATGAACGCGCCCGACGCCAGGTCGGTGGCATCGCCGGCGGCGACCGCCGACACCGACTTGATCGCCGGCATCGACTCGCCGGTGAGGACGGCTTCGTCGCACTCGAGCTGGTTGGCCTCCAGCACCCGGACGTCGGCGGGCACCAGATCGCCGACGGCCAGTGCGAGCACGTCCCCGGGCACGAGGTCCCGGGCGTCGACGCGCCGCTGGGTCCCGTCGCGCCAAACGAGTGCGGTGTGCCGGATGTTGGCGTGCAGGGCGGCGACGGCGACCTCCGACCGGTACTCGTTGGCGAAACCGAGCCCCACGCTCAACACCACGATCACGGCGATGATCGCCCCGTCGGCCACATCCCCGGTGAGCGCCGAGACGCCCGCCGCCGCCAGCAACAGGATCAGAAGCGGGTTGGCGCACGAGGACGCCGAAGGCCGTGACCCGGTGCGCGGCGAGAACGTTCGGGCCCCAGCGGGCCAGCCGCCCGGCGGCCTCGGCGGAGTCGAGGCCGTCCTCGGTGGTGCCCAGACCCACAAGCACCTCGGACCGGCTGGCGCGCGGCGCTGGCCAGGTCGAGTGCCGGCGAGGCGGCCACGAGGTCAGTCAGCCGACCAGGTCCAGTCGCGGACCTCGGGCATGTCCTCGAGGTGCTCCCGAATGTAGCTGCGATGACGGGCGAGCATCGTCCGGCAAAAATCCTCGAGCTCACGGGCCCCCGCAGGCACTCGTCGCGAGCGCGTGAGCGCCTGGAGGACGAGGTGGTAGCGGCTCATCTGGTTGAGCACCACCATGTCGAACGGCGTCGTCGTGGTTCCCTGCTCGGTGTAGCCATGAACGTGGAACCGTCCCGGATCGGGGCGGCCGTGCAGGATCTGGTGAAGAGCCCGGGCGTAACCGTGGAATGCCACCACGACGTGCGCTTTGCCGAAGAGGTCGTGGAAGGCGGCGTCGTTCAGCCCGTGCTCGTGTACGCCGATCGGGGCCAGCGCCATCAGGTCGACCACGTTCACGAACCGCACCCGCAGGTGGGGGACGTGGCGACGGAGCAGCCATGCGGCGGCCAGAGTCTCGAGGGTGGGGATGTCGCCAGCGCAGGCCAGCACGACGTCGGGCTCGGCACCCTCCTCGTTGCTCGCCCAGTGCCACACCGAAGCGCCGGCTGCGCAATGGGCGCGGGCGGCTTCGAGGTCCAGATACTGGAGCTCGAGCTGCTTGTCGATCACGATAAGGTTGACGTAGTCGCGACTGCGTAGGCAATGGTCGGCGACCGCCAGCAGGCAGTTGGCATCCGGCGGCAGATAGATACGCGCCACGCTGCCGCTCATCGAGATCATGGTGTCGATGAGACCCGGGCCCTGGTGGCTGAACCCGTTGTGGTCGTTGCGCCAGCACGTGGAGGTGAGCAGCACGTTCAGCGAGGCGACCGGTGCTCGCCACTCCAGGGCCGCAGCAGCCTCGAGCCACTTGGTGTGCTGAATGGTCATCGATGCCGACACCATGGCGAACGCCTCGTAGGTCGCGAACAGGCCGTGGCGCCCGGTCAGCAGGTAGCCCTCGAGCCAGCCCTCGCAGTTGTGCTCCGACAGCACCTCCATCACCCGGCCGTCCGTGCTGACCGCCTCGTCGTCGGGCCGAGCATCGACAAGGCAGCGGTTCTCGACTTCGAACACCGCCCCCAGCCGGTTGGAGTTGGTCTCATCAGGGCAGAAGAGCCGGAAGTTGGCGGCCTCGGCGTTGCGGGTGAACGTATCCCGTAACAGCTCACCCAGCTTCCTCGTCGACTCGGCACGCGTCACCCCAGGCCCCGGAACCGCGACGGCGTAAGCGCCGGAGTCGGGAAGCTCCAGGGGGACGAGCCCTCGGCCGCCGTTGGCGCGGGCTGGCGCCCATCCGCTTGTCGCCCTCGGGTGCGAGCGCCGCCAGTTCCGGCGCCAATCGGCCGTCGTCGTCGAAGCGCTCGTGGGGCCGGTAGCTGCGCAGCGAGGCCTCGAGCATGGCCAGGTGCTCGGGGTTCTCCCGAACTGCGGCCAGGGGGACCTGGTGGGAACGGAACGTGCCCTCGACCTGCACGCCGTCGACCACGCTCGGACCCGTCCAGCCCTTCGGGGTACGAAGCACGATCGCCGGCCACCGGGACCGTTGGCGAAATCCGCCTGAGCGGGCTTCGGTCTGGGTGGCGCTGATGGCGGCGTAACAGCGGTCGAGGACCTCGGCGAAGTCGCGATGGACCTGGCGGGGGTCGTCGCCGGTGACGAAGTGCGGATCGTACCCGTGGCCGGCAAGTAGCTGTCCGACCTCGTCCTCAGTCGCTCGGCCGAGGACGGTGGGCCCCGAGATCTTGTACTCGTTGAGGTGCAGGATCGGCAGCACGGCGCCGTCGCGGGCCGGGTTCAGGAAACTGACACCCTTCCAGGAACCTTCGAGTGGCGCGGTCTCGGCCTCACCGTCGCCGATGACACACGCCACCAGCAGGTCGGGATTGTCGAAGACGGCGCCGAAGGCGTGGACAAGGGCGTAGCCCAGCTCGCCGCCCTCGTGGATCGAGTCCGGTGTGGGCACGCTGACGTGGCTGGGGATGCCCCCGGGTGTCGAGAACTGGCGTACCAGCCGGGTCAGGCCGGCCTCGTCGGTGGACACCTCGGGATAGATCTGAGAGTAGGTGCCCTCCAGGTACACGTTGGCCACTACCGCCGGACCGCCGTGCCCGGGCCCAGCGATGAAGATGGTGTCGATACCGGTGCGGCAGATGAGCCGGTTCAGCTGTACGTACACGAGGTTCAGGCCGGGTGATGTCCCCCAATGGCCGAGCAGGCGCGGCTTGATGTGCTCCGCCCGCAGGGGCTCGCGCACCAAGGCATTGTCCTGCAGGTAGATCTGGGCGACCGTCAGGTAGTTGGCGGCCTCCCAATAGGCGATGAGCCCGTCCAGCTCGGCATCTGTCACCGCGGCCGACATGGCCCTCCACTCTGTTTCCTTGGTCACGCTAATGCGGGCACGAGCCATCTCGGAGCACCTGCCGGACCTGGCGGGCGATCTCGAGGTCTTCGCGAGCGGCGACCACCACGACCGACGTCGAGGCCCCAGCGGGCGAGACGAGCCGGTCACCTGATGCCGCCTCGTTGAGGTCGTCGTCGATGTCCAGCCCGAGAAAGGTCAGCCGGCGACAGGCATCGCGACGAAGCCGCGACGAGTTCTCGCCGGCGCCGCCGGTGAACACGACACCGTCGACGCCCTCCATGGCCGCAGTCATGGCCGCCACCCCGGCCCGCAACCGGTGCAGGTACACGGCATAGGCCAAGCCAGCTTGGGCGTCGCCGGCGTCGGCGGCACCGATGACGAGGCGCAGGTCGGCCGAGACGCCCGACAGCCCGAGCAGCCCGGAACCACTCTCGAGGGCTTCCTCGATCTCGCCGGC
>JBBSHU010000137.1:0-6845 GCA_038232455.1 Acidimicrobiales bacterium | reverse complement strand
TTGTGGACATCCATTGCAAGGACAGGGGCATCATGGGGAACATGGATCACGGTCGGCTCCTTCCGTATGTGGCTCGGTCCGCCCCATGGTGGTCAACCCACGCAAGATGCGGAACGGGCCGGCCGTTCCATACTCACTGACGCCGGAAGCCGACCCTCAGTCGCCTGAGCCGAGGATCATCCCGGAACCGACAGTGGCGTTGGTGGCCTCGTCGACCAGGATGAAGCTTCCGGTGGTGCGGTTGCGGCGGTAGCCGTCGTAGAACAGCGGTGCCGTCATACGCAGGGTGACGCGGCCGATTTCGTTCAGGCGCAACGACGTGGCCGACTCGTCGCGATGGAGGGTGTTGATGTCGAGGCGGTAGCGCAGCTCACGAACCAGTCCCCGGCACCACCGAGTGGTGTGCTTGATGGCGAACTTGGCCCCCGGAGTCAGGGGACGGTCGTTCAGCCAACACACCATGGCCTCCACGTCCTGGCCGACGGTGGGGTGGTTGCCCGGCCGGCAGATCATGTCGCCTCGGGAGACGTCGAGGTCGTCGGCCAGGCGGATGACCACCGACATCCCCGCGAACGCCTCGGTGACGGCGCCGTCGTAGGTGTCGATGCCGGCAATCCGGCTCTTGAGCCCCGATGGGAGCACCACCACCTCGTCACCGGGCTTGAGGACCCCCCCGGCCACCGTGCCCGCATAGCCCCGGTAATCGTGATGGGCGGCGGAGTGGGGCCGGATCACGTACTGCACCGGAAAACGGACGTCGATGAGGTTGCGGTCGGACGCAATGTGGACGTCCTCGAGGTGCTGGAGCAGGGGGACACCCTTGAACCAACCCATGTTGGGCGACTGCTCGACCACATTGTCGCCGAGCAGGGCCGAGACGGGAATGAACGACACGTCGGTGACGTCGAGACGGGCGGCGAAGTCACGGAAGTCGTCGACGATGGACCAGAACACGTCGGCGTCCCAGTCGACCAGGTCCATCTTGTTGACGGCCACCACCAGGTGGGGCACCCGGAGGAGGTTGGCAATGAAGGCGTGGCGACGTGACTGCTCGAGAAGGCCTTTGCGAGCGTCGACGAGCACGATGGCCAGGTCGGCCGTGGAGGCGCCCGTGACCATGTTGCGGGTGTACTGCACATGGCCGGGGGTGTCGGCGATCACGAAGCTGCGCCGGGGGGTGGAGAAGTACCGGTAGGCCACGTCGATGGTGATGCCCTGTTCGCGCTCGGCCCGCAGTCCGTCGGTGAGCAGGGCCAGGTTGGTGTACTCGTAACCCCGGTTGACGCTGGCCGCCTCGACCGAGGCCATCTGGTCTTCGAGGATCGACTTGGTGTCGTAGAGCAGGCGACCGATGAGCGTGCTCTTCCCGTCGTCGACGGAGCCGGCCGTGGCGAAGCGCAGGAGTTCCATCTAGAAGTAGCCCTCCTTCTTGCGGTCCTCCATGGCGGCTTCGGAGAAGCGGTCGTCGGCCCGGGTGGCGCCCCGCTCGGTGATACGGGTGGCGGCGATCTCGGCGATGATCTCGCCGATGGTGGCGGCGCTCGACTCCACCGCGCCGGTGCAGCTCATGTCGCCCACGGTGCGGTAACGCACGGTGGCCTCGAACGGCTCCTCGTCGTTCATCGGCTGCACCCACTCACTGGTGGCCAGCAGCATGCCCTCACGCTCCACCACCGTTCGCCGGTGGGAGTAGTACATGGGCGGAACCTCGAGGTTCTCCACTTCGATGTAGCGCCAGACGTCGAGCTCGGTCCAGTTCGAGATGGGGAAGACCCGGATGTGCTCGCCCCGATGGACACGACCGTTGTAGATCGACCAGAGCTCTGGTCGCTGGAGCTTCGGGTCCCACTGGCCGAACTCGTCGCGGAACGAGAACACCCGCTCCTTGGCCCGGGCCTTCTCCTCGTCGCGACGGGCCCCGCCCAGGCAGGCGTCGAAGCCGTTGGCGGCAATGGCGTCGAGCAGGGTGGTGGTCTGCAGGCGGTTGCGGCTGGCCCGCGGCCCGGTCTCCTCGGCCACCCGGCCCTGGTCGATGGAGTCCTGCACGGAAGCCACGATGAGGCGCTCACCGAGCTCGGCCACCCGCCGGTCGCGGAAGGCGATGACCTCGTCGAAGTTCTGGCCGGTGTCGATGTGCATGATGGGGAACGGGAACGAGGCGGGCCGGAACGCCTTCTCGGCCAGTCGCAGCAGCACCACCGAGTCCTTGCCCCCGCTGAACAGGAGCACGGGGCACTCGAGCTCGGCGGCCACCTCGCGCATGATGAACACCGCCTCGGCTTCCAGGGCCTGGAGCTGGCCCATCTCGTAGCGGCCGATCCGGTCGAGCGGGGAGTGGCCGGTTGTGGAGTGACCGGTCACCGAGTGCCGCCTCGAATGTGGGCGGGCAGCCCGGCCCACACCATGTCGACCGACTCGGCCAGGCTCTGGGAGTGGGTGGGCACCACCAGGTCCGGGTGCAGGGGGGGTTCGTAGGGGTCGTCCACACCGGTGAGGCCCTGGAGGTCGCCGGCCCGCTGACGGGCGTAGAGGCCCTTCACGTCGCGCTCGGCGCACACTTCGACAGGCGTCGACAGGTAGACCTCCATGAAGCGTTCGCCGTGCAGGGCGCGGACCCGGTCGCGGTCGTCACGGTAGGGCGAGATCAGCGCACACATGGCGATGATCCCGTTCCGGCTGAGAAGGTGGGCCACGAAGCCCACCCGGATCACGTTGAGTGTCCGATCGTGACGCGAAAAGCCGAGATCGGCCGTGAGGTAGGTGCGCAACACGTCGCCGTCGAGCATCTCCACCCGGTGGCCGGCGGCGCGCAGACGGGCGCACAGGGCTTCGGCCAGGGTGGTCTTGCCCGCCGAGGGCAGCCCGGTGAACCACACCGTGAGCCCGTCGGCCGTGGCCGGGCCGTCGTCGAGCACGCCCGTCGCCTGCTCGGTCACGTCTGTCTTCCCGTCACGTTGCCTGTCCTGTCACCCTGGGTTCCAACCTCAAAATGCCCCGACCAACTTCAGTCCCGTCGACACCAGTACCACGAACAGGGTAGGTCGAAGAAAGCGGTCGGGTGCCCCGGCCGAAAGGCGGGCGCCGACATAGACCCCGGGGATTCCCCCCACGAGCAGCGACGCCGTCAACCCGAAGCTGACGTCACCGAAAAGCAGGTGACCCAGGGCGGCGGCGCCCACGAGGGGGATGGCCTGCACCAGGTCGGTGCCGACCAACTCGCGGGCGAGCAGGGTCGGATAGGCAATCAGGAGCATCACGATGATGAGCGACCCCGAGCCCACCGACGTGAGCCCGACCAGGAGCCCACCGATAGCCCCGATGACGACGGTGCGGGCGGGGCGCACATGGATGGCAACGACGGCCGGGCCCGTCTTCGGCCGCCGGCTCTGGATCATCGGCTTGGCGATCATGGAAACCGCGGCCACCAGCAGGACCGCCCCCAGGAGGGGCTTGAGGGTGGTGCTGGCGTCGGCCCCCAGAGCTTTGAGGAGGAGGACCCCGCCGAATGCCGCCGGCACCGACCCCACGCTGAGCCATCCGACCATCGCCCGGTTGACGGTGCCCCGGCGCAGGTGCACCCCGCCCCCGATGGGCTTCATGACCAGCGACACCACCAGGTCGCTACCGACCGCCGACAGAGGGTCGATGTTGAAGAACAGGATCAGGATCGGAGTCAACAGCGCACCGCCACCCATACCGGTCATGCCCACCATGAACCCGCCGAGAAGGCCGGCAGCGGCGATGGCCCAGTTCACGTGAGGAGCGGTGCCGACGCGGCGGCCGCGATCACGTCGCCGGCCAGCTCCGGTCGGCAGATCAGGATGTCGGGCAGCCACGGGTCGGGCCGGTTGTAGCGAAGGGGCGAACCGTCGACCCTCGACGTGTGCAGCCCGGCGGCGTTGGCGACGGCCACCGGCGCGGCCGAGTCCCACTCGTACTGGCCTCCGGCGTGGAGGTAGATCTCGGCGTCACCGCGCACCACGGCCATGGCCTTGGCCCCGGCCGAGCCCAGCGGCACCGTGGTCGCCCCGAGGGCATTGGCCACGTGGACGGCGAGTGCCGGCGGGCGGCTGCGGCTCACCACCATCCGCGGCGGGCCATCGTGGGCAGCCACCTTCGCAGGTGGCGTTCCCGTGCCGAACGTGACGCCGAGGGCGGGCAGCGCCACCGCGCCGGCCACCAGATCGCCGTGGACCACGAGGGCGACGTGCACGGCCCAGTCGACCCGGCCCGGCTCGGTGAACTCCCGGGTGCCGTCGAGCGGATCGATGATCCAGACGCGCTCGGCCCCCAGCCGCGCCTGGTCGTCGGCCGCCTCCTCGGACAGGATGGCGTCGGTCGGGCACGCCGCCGACAGGGCGGCGACGATGGCGGTGTGGGCGGTGCGGTCGCCCTCGTCGCCCAGCGCCCGGCCGGTCGCGGCACCGGCGGCCGACCGCACCTCGAGCAGGACCAGGCCGCCGTATTGGGCAGCGGCGACGGCCAGGTCCGGATCCGATGACGGCGTCACGGGCACATCGAGGCCGACCATCGAAGTAGCTGGGCAATCGTCGATGGCGAGTTGGTCGGTAGGGTCATCGTTTGCCGCGTGCCGTGCGTTCGAGAAAAGGAGGTTCAGGCCCCGCCGCAGACGGCCCACGAAGGTCGCGCCACCGTGGGCTGAGCAGGATACAGGACCGTCACCCACACCGCCTATATCAGGCGGCCTTGCGATTGCGGCAGTGCGCCCACTTTCCTGTCCAGCCCGAACCGTGTAGGGTTTCTGTCGCCTACAAGTAGCGCGAGCGGACCCGCTGGGACCGCAGGCTGGGCCAGGTGAAAAACGGCGATGGAGATCGATTGACAGTCGGGGAGAGGACGTCTGGGGCGCCTCCGTCGACGGGTCCGGGACGGCAGTTATTCCCGCGCGTTGGGGCGGTGCTGGTCCGGCACAGGTCGGCGTTTCAGTGCACTCTCGATTCGGCCGCGTGGGCTCTCGCCCTGTCGCTTGCTCTGGCGTTGCGGTACGACCTTCATCCGAACCAGGCAAGCTGGCAGGGTTTCCGACGTAGCCCTCTTCCGACAAAGCCAACTTCCGAAAGGCTAGGTTCAATCTGGCTACGTCGGGGGGATCCCCACCGACCGGCGGCCCCCGCAAGCCGCTGACCAGGACTGTTGTGGTGGAGACGACCGGACTCGAACCGGCGACCCCCTGCTTGCAAAGCAGCAAAGTCGGCTTACGAACGGTCGCGGCGAGCGCCGATCCGTAACGCTCGATGTCGACCTGTTCGGGATGAACTTGCTGGTCAGCAGGGGTTCAACCGTCCGGCCGTGTGCCAGACGCTACCGAGCGGCGTGCACTCGTCTCGACCGGTTCGCATATCGCTAGTGGCTACGTTTCTGGCTACGTCGATCATGATCGTGAGGATTGACCCAGACTCGTGTAGGTGCGCCGCCGCCGCTCGCTCCAGGCTCTACGACCCCGGGAACGGCCCTGCAGGTCCTCCACGAACACGAGTGGCTCCATGGACAGGACGGCTGGGTCGGGAGGTTTGTCCGGGTCCGTGCCCTCGTCGGGCAGCTTCGGGGCGACCCTCGACGAGTAGCCGGCTACTGGCGAACGCAGGGCGTGTACCTGCCGCTCGGATCCCGGAACACCGACCTATGGCCGCCCGGCTGACCGCTGGGCTGGCAGTACCGATGTGGCGCGCTGGCGGGTAACGGGCCAGCCAGATGTATAACCGGCCCGGCCCCGGTGGGTGGGACTGGGCCGACGACGAGGATCCGCCCCGCCGATTCGATCGTCGTTCGCCCGTAGCTGTCCGCCTGATCCCCGAAGTCCCCCAGGCCACCTGGTTACCGGCCGAGCCGTGCGCGACCGGCTCGAGGCCCTGGCCGTGGACAGCGGCGTGGACGTGGCCGAGGCAGACCGGACCAACGAGTCCCCCGGCGTGGTTGGGGCCGGCCCCCGTGGTGGCCGGCACCAACCGGTGCTGGGCATCTCCGCCATACGTCGAAGCGGCGGCCACTGCGCGTCCCGGATGAGAGTTCCTCCTGCGGGACGCTGGCCGCCTGCCCAGACCGGCGGGCGACAGTCGACGAGTCGAGCCGGTTCGGGCGTACTCGTGTCGCGGTGCGAGCGACCCCGGCAGAGGCAGCCCATAACGCGGCGCGGCGTCGATCGCGGATCGTTCTGATTGCCGCCTGCCGCCCGGAAGCCGGCATTGAGGGCGTCCGGTCAGGCCGACCGGTGCGGAATTTATGAGCGTCGCCATCTTCGAAAGGCACCCTTCGGCCAACGGATGGCGCGGGTTCTTCCCGTCATCTCCATGGCTGATGTCGGATCGACGGGGAGGGGCTCAAGGTCGCTGATGTCGATGCAGTAGACGTGGGATGCGGCACCGACCACGACGCCGCCCGGAACGACCGCTATGGCGCCGACTGGGGCCAGAGCCGGCAGCGTCAGCAGGCAGGCGCCCCGGGCCAGGTCCCACACCCGCACGGTGTTGTCGTCGCCGCCGGAGACGGCCACCGCCCGGCCCGCCACCGTTGCCACCGCCACCGCCCGCACCCAGTCGGAGTGGCCCTCCAGGGCCGGGCCCACCGGCTCGCCCCGGGCCAGGTCCCACACCCGCACGGTGTTTTCGTCGCCGCCGGAGACGGCCACCGCCCGGCCCGCCACCGTGCCCACCGCCACCGCCCGCACCGAGCCGGAGTGGCCCTCCAGGGCCGGGCCCACCGGCTCGCCCCGGGCCAGGTCCCACACCCGCACGGTGTTGTCGTAGCCGCCGCCGGAGACGGCCACCGCCCGGCCCGCCACCGTGCCCACCGCCACCGCCCGCACCGAGTCGGAGTGGCCCTCCAGG
>JBBSHU010000136.1:0-6937 GCA_038232455.1 Acidimicrobiales bacterium | reverse complement strand
TCGCCCAGCTCGAAGCCATGGGCCACCGCGTCACCCTCGAACCCGCAGCCTGACCAGAGACGGCACTTCGGGGCTCCGCCCCGACCACAATCGTTCCGCCGCGCCCGTCTCCAGGTCGCAAGTGGTTATTCACACCTCAGAAGCGTGCTTATCTATCCGAGTGAACAGCAATTGAGCGGAGCGAAAGTGCTGGTCAGGCGTTCGGCTGCGAAGCGGCCGATCCATAGATCAGGACGCTTCTAGTGATCCAGACCACGCGTCTGGCCAACGGAGTGCACGTGGTGACCGAATCGATCCCCGGATCGCACTCGGTCACCACCGGGTTCTGGGTCGACGCCGGGTCGCGCGACGAAGGACCCACCCAGATCGGTGCCTCCCACTTCCTCGAACACCTGCTGTTCAAGGGGACGTCGACGCGCAGCGCCCGTGAGATCGCCGAGTCGGTCGAGGCCGTGGGCGGGGACATGAACGCCTTCACCACCAAGGAGTACACGGCGTTCTACACGCGGCTCATCGACGAAGACATCGACCTCGGTCTCGACATCCTCTCCGACATCATGTGGGCGCCGGCTTTGCGGCCCGACGAGATCGAGGCTGAGCGTCAGGTGATCCTGGAGGAGATCCTCATGCACGAGGACGAGCCCTCCGACCTGGTGCACGACCTGTTCGCGGAAACCTTGTATCCCGACCACCCCCTCGGTCGAGAGGTGCTGGGCGACCGCTCCACGATCCTGGCCATGACCCGCGACGACATCGCCGGCTACTTCGACTCCCTGTACCGGCCCGAGGCCATCGTGGTGGCCGCCGCCGGCAACGTCGACCACGACCAGGTGGTCGCGGGCATCGAATCGCGCCTCGACGGCCGTTCCGGCGACCGCCCGCAACGCACCCGACCGCCGTTCGCTCCCGCCCGCAGCCTGGCCGTGAGCAACCGTCCCACCGAGCAGGCCCATGTGGTGGTGGGCACCCGGGCCCTGGCGCGCGACGACGACGACCGCTTCGCCCTGAACCTGGTCAACGAGGTGTTGGGCGGGGGAATGTCGAGCCGACTCTTCCAGGAGATCCGGGAGAAGCGGGGCCTGGTGTACTCGGTGTACTCCTACCGGGCCGCCTACGTGGAGAGCGGCTACCTGGCCGTCTACGCAGGAACCTCGCCCTCTTCGGTGAACGAGGTCCTCGACCTCGTCAACGTCGAGCTCGACCGCCTGGTCGACGCCGACATCACCGATCGGGAACTGGCTATCGCAAAGGGCCATGTCAAGGGCTCGTTGGCCCTGTCCCTCGAGGACTCGGCCGGACGTATGAGCCGCATAGGCCGTAGCCAGCTGGTGCATGGCGAGGTCCCCAGCTTCGACGAGCTGGTGGCTCGCACCGAGGCCGTGACCCAGACCGACCTGCACCAGGTCATCGAGCGGGTGGTCACCGGCGAGCGTGTTCTCGCTGTGGTCGGTCCCTTCACCGAGGACGCCTTCACCGCTCGCGTGGCCTAGCCAAAGGCGACGGGCACGTAGTGCCGAGCGAGTCGGAGGCGGGACCGGGCACACCGGCCCGCACTCGATCGCCCTTGCTACTGTCAGCCGGGATGACGATCCGGGTCGGCGTGTTCGGGGCAGGAGGGCGAATGGGCTCCACCGTCTGTCGAGCGGTGGCCGTGGACCCTGACCTCGAGTTGGCCGTGGCGGTCGACCCCTTTCATTCCGGGATCGACCTCCGGCAGGTGAGCGGGGCCGACGTGGCCGGCCAGATCGCCCCCGATGCCGAGGCCTTGGCCGGGGCCGGTGCCGAGGTGGCCGTCGACTTCACCACGGCCGGCGCAGCCATGGAGAACCTGGCCTGGTGTGCCGACCACGGCGTGCACGCGGTGGTGGGCACCACCGGTTTCCGACCTGAGGACCTCGACGAGCTGGCCAGGCGGTTCACCACCAGCAACTGTTTCGTGGCTCCCAACTTTGCCATCGGCGCAGTGTTCATGATGCGCTTCGCAGAGCTTGCCGCCCCCTGGTTCGAGACGGCCGAGATCATCGAGCTGCACCACGACGGCAAGGTCGACGCTCCCTCGGGCACGGCGATGCTCACCGCGGCCCGTATGGCGGCGGCATCGTCGGAATGGGGGTCCGACCCCACCGAGTCGGTCGTCGCCGAGGGTGCCCGCGGTGGAGCGGCGGCTGCGGGGATCAGGGTCCACTCGGTGCGGCTGCGGGGGCTGGTGGCCCACCAGGAGGTGCTCCTGGGCACTACCGGCCAGACTCTCACCATCCGCCACGATTCCACCGACCGGGCCTCGTTCATGCCTGGTGTGTTGCTGGCGGTGAAGGCCGTCGCCGACCACCCGGGACTCACGGTGGGCCTCGACGCCCTCCTCGGGCTCTGACCGCGTACTCGCACACGCCAGAAGGCCCGGAGGGGGACAGGGCCGGTAGGGGTCAGAGCAGGGGCGTGAGCAGACCGCTCCCGGCGAAGGCCACCAGGCGGTCGAGACTGTCGAGGAAGGAGTCGGACAGGAACCGGTTGTCACCGAGGTGCCAGAGGGTGGCGGCGTTGTCCCAGGCAACTTCGCGGGCGGCGGTGATGGAGAAATTACCGACCACGTTCTCCAGCTCCGGGCAGCGACGATCGAGATCGGCCATGACCCCTGTCTCGAACGACTGGCGGATGGCCTGGCTGAGCTGGGCGAGCAGGGCGTTGACCTTCTGGAAATCGTCGTGGTGGGAGCCTGCGCCCAGTTCGGTGCCTGCCTCCTGGCAGGTGGCCACCAGGGCCAGGGGGAGATCGTGGTTGATGTGGGCGTTCAAACCCGCCACTGCGAACTGGAGCGGTGCCACGTCGGCCCGGGTGTGCCGGGCCATCAGAGACCGCCACGACCGGCACACCGAGTCGGCATCGGCGGCCCACCCGTCGAGGGCAGCCAGGTAGAGGTTGGCGAACACGACGTCGAGGCGGTCCATGAACACCGGGTCGGCGAAGAACTCCGTCTTCAGATGGGCGCCGACCTCACGGGTGACGGTGAGGTACATGCGGTTGAAGCAGGCCACGCCGTCGGTCTCGGGCAGGACGCCGCCAATGATCTCCATCCGGTGGACGGCCTCGGCGATCGTGGCTACCGGCCCCGACGGCAGCGCCGGTAGGGCGGCGGAGGTGATGTCGGCCATCAGGGCGAGGAGGGTTCGGGAGCCTCCGCCGTCCGGCGCTGGCGCAGGACCCACCACACCGCAGCGACGACGAGGGCCAGGGCGACGACGATGCTGACGGGCTTGAGCCACTTGTCGACGGTGTGCCACTGGCTGCCCAGCCCATAGCCGGCGGCGGCCAGGGCGAAGGTCCAGGGCAGGCAGCCGGCCACGGTGTAGATGCTGAACTTGCCGAACTTCATCCGGGCCACACCGGCCGGAAGGCTGATGAACGTCCGCACGACGGGGAGGAGGCGGGAGGCGAACACGGCCACGTCGCCATGGTCGACGAACCAGGCGTCGGCCCGCTCGACGTGGTGCGGCTTCAGGCGCAGCGCCTTCCACAACCACGGTTCCGATCCGGGTTTGGCCGTCACCATCCGGTCGATGAGCGGGCGGCCACCGCGGTATCCCACGCCCCAGGCGATCCAGGAACCGACCAGGTTTCCCGCTGTGCCCAGGAGGGCGACGATCACGAAGTTGAGGGGCTTGTGCCCCGCGGCAACGCTGGCCACGAAGGCGGTATTGGCCAGCGCCCCCCCCAGGAGCATGGTGACCTCGCTGGGAAATGGGATGCAGGCCGACTCGGCAACCATGAGCAGGAAGACGGCCAGATAGCCGTTGTCCACGATGAACTGCTGCAAGCGTGCTTCCTCTCGTCGGCGTTCCCCGGCTCGACGGTAGCGGGTCGGAACTGCCCCTTAGGGTGAATCAGTCGTCGAGTCGTCGCCGGGTTCGCCTTCGAGCTCGTCGACGGACGGAATCTCGGAGTTTCCCTGCAGGCGGTTGAGCACGAGGGAGAGCACCACCAGACTGACGGTGACGACGGTGGTGGCCACCAGGTGGCGATTGAAGAAGCCCAGGATGGCGTCGACGAGCGGGCCCAGGATGTCGCCGAAGAGCCGCATGACCGACACCGACGCGATGGTCCCGGCAACGTTGACGACGAGGAACCAAGCGAAGGGCATGCCCATCCTGCCCGCCAGGGCGCAGACGATGGCGCCCGGGAACAGGAACACCATGGGGTAGGCCGCCCTGGCGAACACCCGCTCGGTGAAGGTCACCAGCACGCCGCCGCCACCCTTGGTCTCCAGCCAACGGATGGCCCGGTCGCCGTACCACCGGCCGAGGAGCCAGTAGAGGGGGTCGGACAGGAGCCGCCGGAGCGTTCCGATGATCAGGAAGGGGACGAAATCGACGTTGCGGGCGAGGACGAGGTAGCGGTTGCGGGCGTCGAGGGTGATGAGCAGCAGGGGGTGACGCGTCGCCAGGGGGGCGGTGAACGCGGTGGCAAGCGTTCCGGCCACGATCACGACGATGATGCCGGCCAGCAGGAGCCTGAACTTGATCGGACTCGGTTGGCCTCGGGTCACGCCCCAGACGGTAGCGAGTGCGGCCGGCCGGAGATTCAGGGTTGCAGGATCTGAAGCTCCCCGGTCGGAGTGGCCCCGGCCACGAAGACGAGGCCAGTCGGGGCGTCGACGACCACACTGTTGGGCTGCTGGACGGTCGGGAAGGTGGCCAGGCGCTTGGGCAGGCGACCGCTGATGTCGTACTCCACCAGTTGGTTACGGGCCGTGAGCGTGACCCACAGGCGCCGGCGTCCACCGTCGACGGCAATGCCGTAGGGAGCGCCGGCCGCCGCCGCGGTTCCCACCCGCGCCAACGTGGGCTGATCGGTGTAGACGATGACCTGGTCACCCTGAGTGTCGGCCACGTAGTACCGGCCGTCGGGGCCGGAGACCACGTGGGTAGGGCCCACCCCGCTCTGGATCGTGTCCACCGGGCGCAGGGTGGTGGCGTCGACGACTTCCATCTGACGGCCCCGCACCCCCACCACGGCCACCGTGCGCCCATTGCTGGCCACCCCACCCGGCTGCACGGGCATGGGCAGGACGGTTGTGACCTTGGCGTCCTGGATCACCGAGAGGGAGTCGGCCAGCTCGTTGCCGGCGAACAATCGGCCGGCGGCGGCCGCGGCATCGTGGGGCTGGCGTCCGACCGGAGTGCTGGAGGTGACCGATCCGGTCTCCAGGTCGATGGTCTCCAGCTTGTCCGAGCCTTCGGTGGGGGCCAGCACCTGGTGGGACGACGAGTCGAACCCGAGGTGGCGGGGTGCGCCCGTGAGCGGGACGCGCCGCACGACGCCGCCCTCGTGGTTCACGATCACCACCCCGTCGGGACCCCGGACGCCGATGGCCACCAGTCCGGTCGTGCCGTCGGCCACCATTCCCTCGGGTTCACCGCCCACGGCCACGATCGTGCCCGCAGGGGTGACGGCCGCCAGCGGCGACTTGGCCGGCTCCGGCGTGTCGGTCCTCGCCTTGGGTGTCCCCGACGCACATGCGGCTGCCAGCAACAGAAGGGTGGTGGCCAGGACGGCGCCCGAAAGGGCACGGCGGGATGAACGGGGCCCACGGGGCGGGATCATCGGGCCAGTCTGGACCGGCCCCGGCAAAGGGTGACGTCAGGCCTGGAAGTTCTGGTCGCCGGAACGGCGAGATGCGGCCACGAGCTCGACCACCTCGGCTCGACGGACCGAGCCCTTGGCCGTGCGGGGAAGCGGTCCGGAGACCACCCGCACGACTGTGGGTCGCTTGAAGGAGGCGAGACCGGCTGTCAGGCGGGCGACCTCGACCTCGGCCGCGGCAGTCAGGTCCTGGGGGCTGGGGCACCACCCCCGGAGACGGGGCCCGGCGACCACCACCGCGCACACCCGTTCGTCGGCGCCATCGTGGGGCCAGCCCACCACACACGCCTCCGCCAGTAGAGTGCTCGTGGCCAGGAGGGCCTCCACCTCCTCGGGCTGCACCTTCTTGGCGTTGGCCGGCACGATCAGGGTCTTGGCCCGGCCGGTGACGTGGAGGAACCCCTCGGTGTCGAGGTGGCCGAGATCGCCCGTGTGGAGCCAGCCGTCGGCGTCGACGACGGTCTCGGTGAGGGCGGCGTCGTCCCAGTAGCCGACCATGACCCCGGGAGAGCGGACGAGGATCTCACCGCCACCGGCGATGCGGACCTCGGTGCCCGGCAGGGGACGGCCCACCGAGTCGTGGCGACAGGCTGCCGGCGTGTTCATGGCCACGACGGGCGCCGTCTCGGTGAGGCCGTAGCCGGTGTATACCCGCACGCCAAGGCGCTCGAAGCGACGGGCGACGGTGGCATCGAGGGGCGCACCCCCGCAGTGGAGGTTGGCCCTCCTCCCTCCTCGGGAGCCTCGAGCGGGCCTGAGGGGACCGGTCGGGCCCGTCGCCTGGACATCGGCGAGCAGGGCGGTCAGGAACGCCGGAACTACCGTCATGCGGGTGAAGTGTCGCTCCACCATGGCGGCGGCAACCTGCCGGGGCGCGGTGGACCCGACGAACGCCAGGCTGGCCCCGGTGGCCATGGCGGCCAGCAGGCCGCACGAGAGCTCCAACATGTGGTTGAGGGGCAGGAACGACAGCCATCGGTCGTCGGCATCGAGGTGGTGGGCGGCGATGCCTTGTTCCACCACATAGGCGATATTGGCCAACGAGAGGGTCACCCCTTTGGGGGTGCCGCTCGTGCCCGACGTCCACACGATGAGAGCGGCGTCGCCGTCGGCCCGGGCCATGTCGGCGCCGGGCCGGTCGCCAAGAGATGCGATCCGGTCGAACCGAAGCACCGGCGCCTGGGCCCGATCGACCCTCCGCGCCACGACCGCGGACGCCACGACGGCCTGCCGGCCTGAGGCAATGACGGCCTGCCGGCCTGAGGCAATGACGGCCTGCCGGCCTGAGGCAATGACGGCC
>JBBSHU010000135.1:0-6960 GCA_038232455.1 Acidimicrobiales bacterium | reverse complement strand
TCGTCCCCGTCCTCGCCGCCACGCCGTCGCTGCGCACGGCCCGGCAGCTCGCCATCGCCTGGGGCATCACGCCGTTGCTGTCCGGCCGCCACACGACCACCGACGACATCGTCTGGTTCGCGGTGAAGGCTGCGGTCGACACCGGCGATGTCGCCGCCGGGGATCTCGTCGCCGTGCTCGTCGGTTCGCCCACCGGGCCCGATGCCGTCACCGACACGCTCCGGCTGGTGCGCGTGCAGTAGGAGTTCAGGTTCTCAGGGCTGGGCGGGTGGATCGCCGGGGCCGGGTCCGGCCGACTTCGACGAACGGGAGGACCTCCCGATGCCGACCCGTTCGGCCCACTGGCGCGGTCGTTCGGCTCCGACCTCGGCTCGGTCGGCAAGATCGGCCAGGCTGTCGGAGGCCCGCACGGTCCGGGCCTCGCCGACCCGTAGCGACAGGTAGGTACCGGCGCCGATGGGGATGGGCAGCCAGAAGTTGAACAGGCGCCAGGCGGCGACGCCGAGCAGGGCCACACCCCGGGGCGTCCCGAAGCCCACCAGGGTGGGTATCAGCACTCCTTCGACGATCCCGAGGCCACCCGGGGTGATGGGGATGGCACCGAGCACGTTGGCCAGGCCGAAGGCGACGAGGAGGTCGTCGAGGGGTACGACCTGGCCGAAGGCGGCGAGGAACACGCCCAGGGAGGCGAGATCGAGGAGCCAGTTGAGCGTCGCCCATCCGACCGCCCGGGCCAACAGATGCCAGTCGTTGCCGAGGGCGCGCAGCCGGGTGGCGAGCTGGTGCACGACCCGCTGGGCCGCGTCCTCGGGCAGGAAGGGCAGATGGCGGACCACCCTCCGCAAGACCCGGACAGTGCGTTCCTCGCCGTAGGTGAGCGATGCCACCGCGGCCGAGAACACCACCAGGAGCACGGTGCCCACCACCGCGGCCGTCGTGTAGAGGGGCGCGAAACCGTGCAGGGGGATGGACACCAACAGGCCGATCCACAGCAGAAAGTTGAGCACCACCGCCGACCCGATGCCCTGGGCGCCCAGGGCGAACGCGGCGTTGGGCCCGCTCACTCCGGCCCGTACGAACAGGTCGTAGGCAAGCCCGGCGCCCACGGCGCTGCCTCCGGGCACGACGTGGCTCACCCCCAGGGTGGAGAGGTGGATACGCATGACCGTGCCCAGGGGTGGTCGGGTACCACGGGGCAGCAGCGAGCGGGTCAGTTGCCCATAACACGTCAGCGCCGCGGCCTCCAGCACGATGCCCACGACCACCCAGGCGGGCTGGATACGGCCCAGGAGGCGAAGGGCCTCCCTCGTACCGGCGATCTGGGGCAGGACGAGCTCCTCGACCACCACCGCGAGCACGAGGAGGGTGAGGACCCGCCGGATCCGACGGCGGGCGAGGTGGGTGGGGTGCGAATCCCTCGGGGAAGGCTCAGCGGTGGCCACAACGACTCTTCTTCTAGCCGGTGTCCGAGGGTCCGTGCGCGACCTCCCGGTGTCGGCCCTCGACTCCTTCACGATTGCGAAGGTGTCAGTATATGGACATGACCGGATCCGGGGACCTCGCCGCCGTGCATGTCGGCCCCCGGGTCGTCGAATCGACCGTAGGTACCAGGAGCGTCGACGGGGCTGCCGAGCTGTTCCGTGCGCTTGCCAGTCCGCATCGCGTGGGCATTCTCGTGCAACTGGTGGAGGGGCCATGCTGCGTGCACGAGCTCGCCGACCACCTCGGCGTCTCCCAGCCCCTGGTGTCCCAGCACCTCCGGGTGCTGCGGGCCTCGCGCCTGGTGCGGACCAGGCGTCGGGGCAAGGAGGTCACCTACTCGCTGGGCGACGATCAGGTGGCCCACATCGTGCTCGATGCCATCGCCCACGCCGCCGATCGGGCCGCATCATGAGCCTCGCCGGGTCCTGTGCCGTGGCCGGCCCCTCCCACCGACCTTCGGGCGGCGGGCTCCTCCCCACGGGCCACCCGTCTCGGCACTGTGAAGTCGGCGCCCTGCGGGCGGTGGTCTGTTCGTGAGTGCCGGCTCGGTCGAGGCCGGTCACCTTCATGAGCAGGCGGCGCTGCGGCTGGCGGCGGCCGACCAGCGCTACACCGCCGGCCGTCGGGCGCTCGTCGAGGTGCTGGGGACGTCGCCCAGGCCGCTGACCACGCCCGAGATCCTCGACCTGGCCCCCGGCGGGGTGCCACAGAGCTCGGCCTACCGGAACCTCACCGTGCTCATCGACGCCGGGGTGGTCCGCCGCTTGGCCGGCGCCGACGACGTGGGTCGTTTCGAGCTGTCCGAGGAGCTCACTGGCGAGCATCATCACCACCTGGTGTGCGCCGCCTGCGGAACGGTCGTCGACGTCACCGCCTCCCCGTTGCTGGAGCGGGCCCTCTCCGACGCCGGCCGGGTGGTGGCCGACGAGACCGGTTTCGTCATCACCGACCACCGCATCGACCTGGTCGGCTGCTGCCCCGACTGCCTGGCCCTCCTGGCCGCCAGCTCCGGCTGAGGCTGAGGTTCCGGGTCGTCCGGCATCGCTGAGCGTCCGGATTGTCCCGCCCTGCCTTGCGCCCCCGCCGCCGGCTCCGGCCTCGCTAAGCCCCGGTTCGTCCGGCATGCTGGGCCCCCAAGCCCGGCTGTCGGAAGCGGTGCGTTCGGCGGGCGTGGGCGGGAGGGGTCCCGGCCGCCGGTGGCCCAATCAGCCCGGCGTGAGCGCGGCCAGTGCCCGACGGCTGGGCCCGTGCGAACCGGCCTCGGCCTCAGGCGGCACCCGGCGGGCCGGTGGCCGCGGCGACGGGTGGACGCTGTGCCTTCCGGGAATGTCGTGGATGGCGCTCGTCGGTGGGCGGGACGAACGGCCGCTTCCCCCGGCCGTCGACCAGGCCCCAGTTTCCCGGGTCTTGAGACCATGGTGGTGAGCACACAATCGGTCGATCAGCGAGAACAGGGTGACGTGGGTCGTCGCCCAGTCCTCTCGGTGGTCCATCTCCAGTCGAGCCACGGCGCTGCAACCCTCGACTGCGCAGGTGGGGTGGAGCCATTCGAGCGCCGTGCGCTGGTGGGCGGTGGGCCGCCGCCCGAGGTGCGCGACGCCGACCACATCGACGCCCTTGGTGGCCACGGCGGTGAGGAAGGGATCGCCGCTGTCGATCATGTCGCGGATGACCGATACCGCCACCGGCCCGTATCCCACCAATTCGGCCAGCTCACCGGAGACGGGATAGCCCCGCAGCAGCGCCCCCAGGTCGACCCGCACGCCGGTGTTGGCCTTTGCGGTGTCGGCCGGCCAGGCATCGGCGGCCGTGGCAGTGCCGGCGTTTCGGGCCAGGGCCGTCAGGGCATCGGCGGCGTAGGCCTCATGCGGCTCTCGGCGCCCTTCGGCCCGGGCCTCGGCGAAGAGGCGGTCGCAGATGGGGTTGATCACGTTGTTGCGCACGTGCATGTTCCAAGCGCCGTCGGCGCCGGTATACGTGCGCAGGTAGCGACTGTCGTGGATGCGCCGGCGCCGGGCTTCAGCGTCGGCCGACGCTGCTGCTTTCGTGCGGGCGCAGTCGTCCTTCAGCTCCTGCAGCGACGAGTGCCGGGCCGCGTCCACGAGGCGGGCCTCGGCGGAGGGGTCGGCACCGGCGGCATCGGCGATGGCCGACACCTGCGATGGCGACAACTCACCCCGCCGAGCCGCTGCCGCGGTGTCGGGCAGCTGATCGAGGCGACGGCCGACAGCCAGGGCATCGGCGGCGGCACCCACGGTGGTGCCGGTGGTGCGGGCCAGGTGATGGGCAGCCGAGCGGTCGCCGTCCCGCCGCCACAGATCGGTGTCGGCCACCCGGCGCCGCGGCCAGGGCCTTGATGGTGGCAGCCGTCTTCTCGATGGCGGCGGCGTGGTCGACCACCATGGCGGCGTCGGTTGCCGGCACGAGAGCGGGATCGAACCCGGCCGCATATCGGCCCATCGACTCCCGAAGCTCCGCAATCGCCACGCACATCGCCGTGGTCCTTCTCTCGATGGCTCGTTCTTGGGGGAAGTCGTATCGAACTGGTGTTCGCATCCTACCACGGGGGGTGTGACAGTGGGGAGATCGCCGCGGGACTGTCGCGTCCACAGTCGTCACCTCGTTCGACAATGGGCGCCCGCTGGTGCCGTGGCCACGACCAACGAGGCCACCACCGCCGCGGCGACGGCTATGCGGGACCCCACGCGCCCGGCGAGCCAGAAGACAGGACAGAAGACGTGCCCATGGTTACCCCCGCCGTTCGGTTCGGGTCCCCTTGGTTAGCACGGCGGGCACCACCGGGTGGGCGCGACCCCGACGTGAGAGCCGGCCCACGCCGAAGGTGGTCAGGTAGACACCGACCACGAGGCTGACGATGACGAAGCTCGGAGGAAGGTCGGCGCGGAGATAGCTGATGACGATGCCGGCCCACACGCTGGTCATGGCGATGCCCACCGACAGCCACATGGCCCGCCATGGCCGGGTCGTGAGCCGTTGCGCAGTCGCAGCCGGGGTGGCCACCAGGGCCAGCAGCAGGAGCGCGCCCACGACCTGCACGGCCTGGGCCACGGCCAGTCCCAGCAAGGCGAGGAAGGCAACCTCGAGGGCCTGCACGGGAACACCCTGGGCCCGGGCCACCTCGGGGTCGACAGTGGCGAAAAGCAAGGGCCGGGCCACGAGGAGCAGGCCGCAAACCGTGAGGAGCGTCACCCACGCAGTGACATGCACCTGGCCGGAGCCGATACCGAACAGCGATCCGAACAGCACGCGCACGGCGGCGGCGCCGTCGCCGGTGGAACGGCCGCTCACGAACACTGACAGGAAATAGGCACCGACACCCAGTACCCACGCGAAGACGATGCCGGTGACGGTGTCGCCGGCCCGGGCCAGGCGGCCGCCGAGGAGTCCGAGCACCACGGCCAGGCCGATGGTTCCCGCGTACACCCCGACGCCCGCGCCCAGGCCGTAGGCCAAAGCACCGAGCCCGCCGGTGAACGCCACATGACTGAGGGCGTCGGCGGCGAACACCTGGTTGCGGAGCACCACGAACCAGCCGACAAGGCCCGCGCTCACGGCAGTGAGGCCGCCGGCGATGATGGCGTTTCGCGTGAACTCGTGAGCCAGAAGCCCCGGCCATCCCACCGCGGTGAGGAGCGAGGCCGCCACTCCCGTCACTGCCGACACCGCCAGCGGGCGGCCGCTCCGGCGCGGGCAGCGCGGACCACCACGTACATCCCGAAGCCGATGGTCGTGATCCAGAAGCCGGCGGGGCGGTCGGTGTAGAACGCCGCGCCCAGCCCGGTCCACACCACGGCCACGCCGACCACCACGCTCAGGATCAGCGATCGGGCGGGGCGGGCGGTCACGACCTGGGCGATGGCCGGAGGCGTGATCAGTAGCGAGAACACGAGCAGGACACCGGTGAACTGGCTGGCGGCGGCCACCGCTACCGCCACCAGCACCAGAAAGGTGAGGCCCAGGCCCCGGACGGGGACGCCGGCACCCCCGGCCACCGCAGGCTCGACACTGGCGAACAGCAGCGGACGGCCCAGGGCGGCGAGGACGACGAGGGCGACGCCGGCCACGATCACCAGGAGGGTGGCCTCCGTGACCGAGATCCCGAGAAAGCTCCCGAACAGGAACGAGGTGATGTTGGCGAGGAAGCCCCGGTAGAGGCTGGCGAACAGCAGGCCCAGCGCCAGTGCCGCGGCCTGGACCGATCCGACCGCGGCGGAATGGCCCCGATAGGTCCCCGTCGTGGGCCCGGGGGCGAGGGCGGCGATGGCCCCGGCCCCGGCGACCGCGAAGCCGAAGTACCCGACCAGAGGGGCGATGCCGAGGTAGGCGGCAGCCGTGGCCCCCGGAAAGGCCACCATGGCCAGGCTGTGGGCCGCGTAGGCCTCCTGGCGCAACACGACGAACCAGCCGACGAGCGCACCCATCACCGCTACCGCCGTGCCGGCCACCAGGGCGTGGCGCATGAACGGGTACCGCCACAGCACGCTGAGGTCGTGCAGCAGGTTCAGGCTGGCGCCCTGGGCGACGGCGGTCAGGGGGCTGATCAATTACCCGTGGGCGTGGAAGGAGGTGGCTTCGGGGACGCCGGCCACGATCAGGCGGCCGTCGGCCGTGTGGAAGACGTCGACCGCTGTGCCGTACAGATGGCTCAGGTTCTCGCTGGTGACGACGTCGAGGGGCCGGCCGGCCAACGCCTGCCCGGCGGCCACGTACACGAGGCGGTCGAGGTACCCGAGGATCGGATTCACGTCGTGGGCCACCATGACCACGGTGACCCCCCGCCGACACACCCCGGCGATCAGGCTGGACACGGCCTGCTGGCTGGGCAGGTCGAGGCTCTCCAGCGGCTCGTCGAGGAGGAGGAGATTCGGCCGGCGAACCAGGACCTGGGCGATGAGCAGCCGTTGTTGCTCTCCGCCGGACACCTCGCCGACCGGGCGTTCGGCATAGGCGTTGGCCCCCACCACCTCGATCGCCTCGGCGACACGGCGGCGGGCATCGCGCTCCCGTGAACCGCCCAGGAACGGGACCGGCAGTCCCCATCGGGCGCCGTCGACGCCCATGCGCACGATGTCGACACCCCGGAGTCGCAGGGTGTCGTCGAAGCTCCGGCGCTGGGGCAGCCAGGACACCTGAGCCCGAGCGTCGGCGGGCCGGCGGCCCAGCACCTCGACCTCACCCGACGCCGGCTCCAGCAGCCCGAGAAGGAGCTCGAGCAGCGTCGACTTGCCGGCGCCGTTCGGACCGACCACGGCCACGAACTCGCCGGCGTCGATCGAGACCGACAGGTCCGACCACACGACTCGTTGCTTCCGGCGAACCGAGACGCCGGTCAGTCGGACGGCGGGACCGGCCGCCATCAGCGGCCGGCTCCCTGCTCGGGGGGCCGCTCGAGCCCTGCTCCCTGCTCGGGGGGCCGCTCGGGCCCTGCTCCCCGCTGAGGGGGCCGCTCGGGCCCTG
>JBBSHU010000134.1:0-6969 GCA_038232455.1 Acidimicrobiales bacterium | reverse complement strand
TGGCCCAACTGCGGGAGACCATGGCCGAGCTGGAAGCCATCCTGGGCGACCCCGTCCGCCTGCGCCAGGTCATCAAGACCGAGCTGGGCGAGGTCCGCACCAAGTTCGCCGCACCCCGCCGGGCCGAGATCATCTTCGACGACGGCGATGTCGACATCCTCGACCTCATCGAGGACGAGGAGCTGGTCGTCACCCTCAGCCGCAACGGCTACGTGAAGGCCGTGCAGGCCGACGCCTTCCGAACCCAGGGCCGGGGAGGCAGAGGAGTGCAGGCGGCCAAGTTGCGCGACAACGACTACGTGGCCCACATCCTGTCGACGACGGCGCACTCGTACCTGCTCTTCTTCTCGAACCGAGGCCGGGTCTACCGCCTCCGCGCCCACGAGATCCCCCAGAAGGAACGCACCGCCCGGGGCACGGCCATCGTCAACCTGCTGCCGCTCGCACCCGACGAACGCATCCAGGCCGTCATCGACACCCGCGACTACGAGACCAGCCGTTACCTGTTCTTCGCCACTAAGCGGGGGCAGGTGAAGAAGACCCGCTTCACCGAGTACGACTCGTCCTTGCGAGCCGGCCTCATCGCCATTAACCTCAAAGACGGCGACGAGTTGGTGCGGGTCATCCAGACCGGTGGCGAGGACGACATCTTCATGGTCAGCCGCACCGGCATGACGATCAGGTTCTCCGAGGACGAGGTGCGGGCCACCGGACGGGCGGCCCAGGGTGTGATCGGCATGCGCCTCCGGGCCGACGACGAGGTGATGTCGTGCGACGTGCCTCGCCCCGACGCCGACATCTGCATCTTCACCGACAATGGCTACGCCAAGCGCACCAAGCTCGAACGCTTCCCCCGCAAGGGCCGCGGCACGCTCGGGGTCAAGGGCATCAAGCTGTCGGCCCGACGAGGTTCGGTGGTGGCTGCCTTCATGGTCGGCCTCGACGACGAGGTCCTGCTCATCTCGTCCGGGGGCACGACGATCCGTACCGAGGTCCGGGAGATCTCGTCGCAGGGTCGTGACGCCACCGGGGTCAAGGCCATGAACCTCGACGACGGTCAGACCGTCGCGGGCGTCGCCCTGGTGATCGCCAGCCTCGAATAGGCGGCGCCGCCGCTCCCGGCCGCCCAGTACCCGTGGCTTCCCCCATCACTGTATTCGGATCTCGCCGGAGGCGGTTGTGTCACGAACGACTCGATGGACGGAACGAGGATCGGTCCTGCCCTTGATGGTGCTGGCCCTGGTGCTGGCCGCGGCGATCGCCATGGGCATCGCCAAGATCGGTGGGGCAGCACGCGATCGGGCCCAGGCCCAGACCGCGGCCGACGCCGCCGCACTGGCCGGCGCGGCTGAAGGCCCCGGCGCGGCGCGGGCACTCGCCGAAGCGAACGGGGCCCATCTGGTCAGCTACCGCCAGGAAGGCCTGGATACCAGCGTGGCCGTGGAGGTGGGCCCGGCGCGCGCCACGGGACGAGCTCACCGCGACGGTGGCGGCTGAAAAAGGCGGGTCCCCCCGGTCGCGCCAGCACGCCGTTCGGGCACGGCCGGCTGATTCGCTGATGTACACCCGTCGGTGTCCCCAGCGTAATCCTGTGGCCTTCGAGGACTCGGGATAGCCTGTGGATCGTGCGTGGTCATGACACCCAGGCGGGGACCCGCGCGCGAGAGGAGCAGCTGAACGGCCAGTCACCGGGGTCGCAGTCGTCGGGCCCGTCCCGAAACCGAGATGTCGCCCAGCCGCTGACCCGAAAGGTCGTCCGCAGGATCCAGGTCCGCTCGATGCTCAAAGTGTCCGCCGTGTTCTACGTCGCCGTCTATTGCATCCTCCTGGTGGCGGCGACGTTGCTCTGGTCGGCGGCGACGGCCACGGGACTCCGCGACAACATCGAACAGGTCATCGGTGACCTGATCGCCTCCGGCAAGTTCCATTTCGTCGGTTCCGAGCTGTTGCAGGCCGGCGCCGTCGGTGGGGCCACGCTCGTCGTGTTGGGGACGGCCACCAATGTGATGCTCACCGTTCTCTACAACCTCATCAGTGACCTGGTGGGTGGCTTGTCGTTGGTGGTCGAGGAGCGGTCTGTCCCGCGGGCCCGGCCCGCTCGGGCGAAGCGCTCTGAGCGCCGGCTTCGTTCGGCCGAGCGGCTTCCTGTCACCGAGGAACCCCGAGTCGCCGAGGCGCCAATCACGCCCGAAACGCCGAAGATCCTCATTCCTGAAGTCGAGCGCCGCCAGGCCCGGCCCTCGGTGCCCACTCCCACCTCGCCGCCCGAGATACCCGAACAACCGCTTTCGGGAGTCGAACGGGCGACGGATACGAATCTCGAAGCCTTCGGGCTCTAGAAGCGTGCTGACCTATGGATCGACCGCTTCCCAGCCGAACGCCTGACCAACACTTTCGCTCCGCTCAACTGCTGTTCAAGCGGATAGATTGGCACGCTCCTAGCGAGGGGGACACCCGACCTGGGCGCCGTCCTGGGTAGCCTCTGTGGGTGGGGACGGAAACCGAAGCTGCCGTGGGGTTCCGCGACTATCTCCGCGTCGTGGTGCGGCGGAGGTACACGATCATCTTGGTCCTCGTGCTGACCGTGGGCCCGGTGGTGAGCGTTTCGTTGCTGCAGTCGCCTGTCTATGCCGCCAAGTCCCGGGTGTTGCTCCAGGCCGTGACACCGGAGTCACTGGTGAATGCCAGTGCCGGGACACCCACGGATCCGGCTCGCACACTGCACACCCAGCTCGAGGTCTTCTCCGGTGAACCCATCCGTGGGGCCGTCAAGACCAAGCTCGGGTCGATTCCGTCGATCTCGGCGAAGGGCGTGGGCGAGACTGACGTCATCGAGATCACCGCCCACGACGGTGGTCCCAAGACGGCCGCAGCCATCGCCGACGCCTACGCCGACGCCTACGTCGCCCTTCGTCGGACCCAGGCCGTCGACAATCTGGTGGCGGCCGGCCAGCAGGTCCAGAGCCGGCTGACCGATGCCCAGAAGCGACTCGACGATCTCGAGGCCCAGATCGCCGCCGCTCCGGTCGACCGCCAGAGCGGGCTCCGCCAGAGCCCGGACCGCGACGCCCTGGTCGCCCAGGTGGCCATTCTCCGCCAGAAGCTCGACAACCTTCAGATCGACCAGGGCCTCAACTCGGGTGGGGCCGAGATCGTCACCCACGCCCGGGTCCCCACGACCCCGGTGGCGCCCCGGCCGTTCCATGCCGGACTGCTGGCCCTCGCCGTCGGCCTGGTCGTCGGAACCGGCATCGCCTTCCTCCAGGAGTACCTCGACGACTCGGTCAAGGTCAGGGACGATCTGAGCCGACTCACCGGCCGGCCGGTTCTCGGAGTCATTCCCGTGGTGGTCAACCTCGTCGATTCCACCGATCAGGTCGTCTCCCTCAGCGACCCGCAGTCGCCCGCCGCCGAGGCCTACCGGAGCCTTCGGACCTCCATCCAGTTCCTGGCACTCGACACACCCGTGGTCACCATCGAGGTCACCAGTCCGAGCCCGAGGGAGGGCAAGACCACGACGGTGGCCAATCTCGGCGTGGCAATGGCCCGGGCCGGCCAGCGGGTGGTGGTCGTGGGTTGCGACCTTCGCCGGCCCATCATCCACGAGTTCTTCGGCCTCGACGGCACACTCGGGCTCACGTCGGTCATCCTCGGAAAGGCTCCGCTCTCGTCGGTCGTACAGGCGGTTCCCGGACAGAACCGGCTGTCGGTACTTCCGTCGGGGCCGTTGCCGCCGAACCCGGCGGAGATCCTCTCGTCGTGGCGGTTCGCCGAGGTTCTGACCTCGCTCCAGCAGAACGCCGACGTCGTGCTCCTCGACGCCCCACCGGTGCTGCCGGTGACCGACGCCATGGTGTTGTCGGGTCGGGTCGACGCAACCGTGCTGGTGGCGTTGTCGGGGGTCACGACCCGTCAAGAAGTCACGCGCGCGGTGGAGTTGCTCTCCCAGGTCGGAGCTCCCCTGGTGGGGACGGTGCTCAACGGCGTGGCCGAAACGAGTGAGTACGGCTACGGCTACGACTACTACCGTTCGCCGGACCAGCGCGGCAGTGCCGCTGCCCCGCACTGACAGGCTGAGCGGCATGAGGTGGCGGTTACTCCGTTCGGACACGGAGCCGGCACTCCCTTCGGACACGGAGCCGGCAGGGGGCGTGGCGATGCCGCTGAGCCTGATCGGCTCCCAACTCCTGGTGGCCGGCACCGGGTTGGCGATGACCCGGTTCTTGACGCCATCGGCCAAGGGAACGTTCTCGGCGGCCTACGTGGTGGCATCCATCGCCTACCTGGGTGGAGGCCTGTCGTTGCCCCACGCCGTGCTCCTGCGTACGAAGGCCGACCAGCGACTGCGCATCGATGCGGGGGTCGTCCGTCGCGTCGGTGTCGTCGTGATGATCATGGCCCTGGTGGCGACATCGGCGTTGGCATTGACGGGAACAGTGACCTCGCCCGGGGCGCTGGTCCTGGTCGTGCTGCTCCCGCCATGGATGCTGGCGTTCGACCTGGCATCGTTCCGGGCCCTGGCCGCGGCTCGGGGCTACAGCCTTCTCCGCATCGGCCAGGCGGCAATGTTCGGGGCCTCCACCGTCGTGGCTCTGGCCATCGCCACCGATCGGTCGTCGCTCTTCTCGGAGGCCTGCTCGTCTCCTACGTCATCAGCGTGGTCGTACTGGCGCCCCGGCCGGGGAGCGTCGATCCGGGGGGCGTGGCCCCAGGGGGAGCGGTCCTCGGCGGGGGGAGTTCTTCGCCTGGGTGCGCGTGGCCCATCCCGGCATCGTCCTGGGATCGCTCGCCAGTCGGGCTGACCTTTTGATCGTGACCCTGACCTTCCCTGCCCGACAGATCGGGTACTACGCCGCCGCCAGCGCCGCGCCCGGGCTCCTCGCCTTCATGGGCCATGGGTTGGGCACGATATTCATTCGCCGGGTCCGAGTGTCGGGCGACGTGGGACGGGAGCTGAGGGAGGGGTGCTGGATCCTGGTGTCGGTGACCGCACCCGTGGCCGCCGTCCTGGCCTTCGCCGCCAGGCCGTCACCCGGCTCCTGTTCGGCGCGGCCTACCTCCCGGCGGCAGGCATCCTGGCCGTGCTCGGGCTGGCCGCAGTTGCCTGGAACCTCTCGAGCTTCGCATCGCAGTTGCTGCTTGCCATCGACCGACCCGACACGCAGACAAAAGCCCAGGCGCTGGCCGTCGCCATCCTCGTGGCCTTCGCCGTGCTGGGGGCGGCCACCGGCCATCTCGTGCTCCCGGCCGCCGGCAATGTGGTCGCCTACACCGTCGCCGCTGCCATCCAGGTGCGCGTGCTGATGCAGGCACGGAGCCGGCACTCCGTTCGGGCACGGAGCCGGCCATGACCTCGGTTCTCGTGGCCGGCCCGACGGTGGCCGATGATCGTGACAGGCGGGACAGCCGGTTCGTCGTCACCGTTCTCGTGGCCGAACAGGCGGCGGCCGTGCTGGTCGGCGCCCTCGGCGCATTCGACCTGACCAGGGCCGACGTCTGGCTGCGGGCCCTTCTCCTGGCCCAACTCGGGCTGAACGTGGCCCTGGTGGTGCGGTTGTTCCCTGGCAGCCGATTGCGTCCCCGGTATCCCTTGTTGGCCGCCTGGGCCGTCGGGGGCCTGGTGGTATCGGTCGCCGTCCGAGGCGCTCTCGGCGGGGCGTCGTCGGCGACGGTCGCTGACGCGCTTGCCCGGCTCTTCCTCCCCCTGGTGCTCATGGCCGTGCTCTCGGCCCGGCCAACCCTGCTCCAGGGCCTGCGGGGCGAGGACCGGCGCGTCATCGCCGCGGTCATCGCCGCGGCCGCAGCCACGGTGGCCGTCCTCGGTCTCAGGCACCTGCAGGGCCTCAACAACGCCTGGCTCAGCGGCGACCCTGTGCTGCCGCTCCTGGCCGTTCCCGTCCTGGTTCGGGGCGGACGATCGGCGTGGGTGGGTGGTCCGCTCATTGCCGTTGCCCTTCTGTTGTCGGGCAAGCGCTTCGCCCTGCTGGCATGGGCGTTCGCCGTGGTGCTGAGTCTCGTGTTGGTTCGTGGACGGCGCGTCGCCCGAGCGGCCAAGGTGGGCGCCTTCCTGGCTGTCGCCCTCGGGCTGCTGGCGGTGACCGGCCTTCTGACGGTCACGCTCCAGCGGGCCGGAAGCGCGGCCAACCTCGTGCGGGCCCACGAGGTGAGCGGGGCCACGTCCAAGACGGAGATCGACCCCTCGACCGGTCAGCGGGTCGAGGAGATCCGCGATGCGGTGAGCCGTGCTGCCGATCCTCCGAGCTGGGTGGTGGGTGCTCCATTCGGTGACATCGTGTTGGAGAACGGCATCGTGACCCATGCCATCCACAACACGCCCATTTTCATGCTCACCCTCGGCGGACCGCTGTGGTTGGCGTCGTTGATCGGCCTGCGCTCCCGGCGGGATGGCCAACCGGCGTGGCTGGATCGTCGGTCCGTCCTCGGCCTGGCTGCCATTGTCGTGCTCCTCGACGCCAATGCCGCCAACGTGGCCCTGAGCCCTTCGTTCGCCTGTGCTCTGGCCATCCTGGTTTAGTCCGAGCTGCCCGTGCCCGACGTCACGTCGATCCTCGTCAACTTCAACTCGAAACCCGCCATCGATCAGGCAGTGAAGTCGTTGATCAACCAGGAGGTGGATGGCGTCCACCGCATCGTGGTGTGGGAGAACGGTGACGACCGGGAGGTGTCGGGCGTCTTGCTGGGTGAGACGCGGGAATTCGATGGGAAGCAGCTGTGCCATGCCGGCCGCGCCGTCAACCTCGGCTATGCCGGCGGTGTCCAGGCCGCGTGGGCGACGGCGGTCGACGAGAGCACAGCGTTCGTCCACCTGGCTAACCCCGATACGGTCGCTGCCGACCCAGGAGTTCTCCGGGCGCTAGCGGGAGTTTCCGGGCTATCCCGATGAGCTGATCTCCAGCCCGCTCGGAACGTTCTTCCAAAGAAGCCCCTGACCAGCGCGTTTGTGCTGGT
>JBBSHU010000133.1:0-6994 GCA_038232455.1 Acidimicrobiales bacterium | reverse complement strand
TAACCCCGAACGCCGCGGTGTAGGCCGCGGCGGGCAGGCGGTGCAGGCGGTGGCGCTCCTCGGCCAGCATCTCGGCCGGGGGACGCAGTGTCACCCGGTGGGCCCGGGTGTTGACCTCGTCGCAGAAGGCGTCACACGCGGCCTCCAGGGCGGCGAAGCTCCCATAGGCGGGGAGCAGATTGGCGTCGCAGGGCACCAGGTCGGCCTTGGCCACCCGGACGGTCGACTCCGAGCCGCCCTTCGATTCGGGGTCGGCCACGACACAGGTGGCGATCGTTAGGCCGTAGTGGCGGGCGGCGGCGACCATGTCCGCGTTGCGGATGGCGATGCGGGCCACATGCGTCGTGGTCACCGTCTTCTCGTTATCGGTGAGGGCGTACGTCGGGCAACCACCGAAGCGGCGCAGGGTGGCGTCGATGCTGGCGATGACGCTGGGCAGGGACTTGTCCAGGATGGGGATCACCACCCGGAAGCGAGACCACGACAGCCAGGCACAGAACAGCACCGTCGGGCGCCCGGTCACCACTGGGCCGTCGCCGAAGTCGTACTGGAACCACATCCCCGGCTCGGGCACCCACGGCCGGTAGATGCGCCGCCGGCCATCCCGATAGGCCTTCTTGGCTGCGGCCACCGCTCGGCGGGTGGTGCGCTCGGAGCCGGTGTAGCCCAGGGCCACCAACTTGTCATGGGCCACGTCGGCTCGGACCTTGCCCTTCGACGCGTCAACCCACTCCTCGACCTTGGCCAGGTAGGGGTCGATCAGCTGGTCCCGGCGGGCGGGCGACTCCAGGACACCGGTGTCTCGGGCCGACACCCAGTGGGCGACGGTGTTGGGCGAGCAGCTGGCCAGTTCGCCGGCATCTCGGAAACTGCGGGTCAGGTCGAACGCTTCAAGAATCTCCATGATCTCCTCGTCAGACTTCACGTGCTTCTCCTCGGTGGATGGGTGCTCAAGCACGCTCATCACACCGGGGAGGAGCGCCCCGGCGGTGGACCCACCGGGGCAACGGTCAATCGATCAAGCAGATCTGGTGGCCGCCACCGCGCAGTTCTCGTGGCCGCCAGCGTTCAGTTCTTTGGCCGTCTCCGTTCAGGATCTCATGGCCGCTGACATGGGAGGCCGAGCACGAAGAGCCCCTCGTGTGGGCCGATGCTGAGGTGGCCGAGAAAAAGCTGAAGTGGCCCACGATTGAGGTGGTCTGGACACTGCCCCGCTCGTTCGGTGCGCTCTACCCGCTGACCAAGTTTGACGCCGACGACTGGCTGGACGGTGGGAGCTACCCCATGGACTGGCCGCGCTGGCAGGTTGACGACTGCCCGGACACCCCCGAGGTCCTAGCCTGGCGGAGCGCCTGCCAGGACGCGTTGGATGCGGGCGCAATCGCCCTGTTCCGTTTGTGGAAGAAGGAGATCGAGGCCCTCGGCTACGAGGTCAAGCAGATTGAGCTGCACGACATCGCCCAGTACCAGAACGCTTTTGGTCGCCAGAAGTGGACGGACGAGCAGGACGACGAGTTCATCACACGATGGGTCATCGAAAGCTCGGACTTCTTCAAGATCGACTGGCCGACCCCACCCCAGGCGGCCTACGCAGAGGGACCAGCGTGATGGAACGCGTGATAACCAAGCTCCCGCACCGGACCAGGATCCCCTGCCGCTCCGTCCGCTTTGCCCCGATCGTCAAGGGCGAGCGCCCGGTACACGACCTCGACATGGAGGCCGAGTGGACCACGGGCGGAATCTTCCGTAGTCGGAGGGAGGGCCGGGACCGGGGAGGCCGTACGGCGGATACGGCCTGCACCCGGCCCCGGCAATCCTCGACGGTACAGCGGCACCGCCTCCATCCGCCGTCGCCCGGCAGGGGCTGAAGGCGGGACCGGTTCGGGGGGATCCGGTCCCGACCTCCGTCTGCGCTCGACGGTACGGCGGCGGCCTGAACGCAAGATGTCAGCCGCGTTTCACCCGTGTGAAATGCCCCGCAGCAGAGTCGGGCTTTGGTGCTGAAGCGCGCTGCGGTACAAATCGGCGGGCGGGCGCGCCCGCCGTGGGCGCCTCCCATCAGAGCGGGGCTGCCCGACCGAGCTGGGCGCGCTCACTGACTTGCCCCTCATCTGCGACAAGCCGTCAGCCGTCGGATGTGGCGTGACGCCATATCCGGCTCGACAGCGCGGCGGCCATCATGTCGGGCGGAGCCACCGGTAGCTCGGCCGCCGCTCGTCGCACAGGCGTGAAGGCTCAGGGCTGCCCAGGCCAGCCGCTCCAGAAGGGCGGCTGGCAGACTGTCGGGATGCGCGTGCTCGTGACGACCCCCGGCGGGCTGGGCCACGTACTCCCGATGGCGCCACTTGCGCAGGCGATGGCCGCTCGCGGCCATCAGGTCCTCTGGGCGCTCCCAGACGCGGCAGTCGCCAACGTAGAGCGCAGGGGAATTAGGGCCGTGGCCTCGGGAAGCACCGGCTTTGTCGGTCCGGCCTTTGTCATGCGCCAGTATCCAGAAATGGCGGCCCTGGCCCCGGCCGAGGTGCCAGATGTCATGTTCGGGAAGCTGTTCGGGGCGATCGCTGCGCCGGCCATGCTCGCCGACCTTGTGCCGGTGGCCCTGGACTGGCGGCCGGACCTGGTGGTGTCGGACGCCGCTGAGTTCGCTGGCCACATCGTGGCGGCTGAGCTGGGCGTACCCAGCGTGACGAAGGGCTTCGGCCCCCTCGTGCCCGAGAGGCGCGTGGCGGCGGCCGCCGTGGAAGTTGCGCCGCTGTGGCGATCGCGTGGACTGGAGCCCCGGCCCTACGGCGGTTCGTACGACCACCTGTACCTCGACCCCTATCCTCCGGAGCTACAGCCGCAGTCGGCGGCCCACATCCCGCGGCGCCAACTCCTGCAACCGGTCACCGACGACGACCGAGGCCAGGAAGGGTTGCCGCTGTCGCTGCCCGAGGGTTCCTCGGACACACCGCTCGTGTACGTGACCATGGGCACCGTCTTCAACGACCCGGGCCCGCTCCGGGTAATCCTTGCCGGCCTCGACGACCTCGACGTGCGAATCCTCGTCACCGTTGGCCCGCAGGGCAACTCCACCGTCTTCGGCGGGCTCCCTCCGCACGTGCGTATCGAGCGCTACGTGCCTCAGATGCTCGTGCTACCCCATTGCGCCTTGGTCGTGTCCCATGGGGGATCGGGAACGGTGTTGGCCACCCTGACGGTGGGGCTTCCCCAGCTCTGCCTGCCGCAGGGTGCCGACCAGTTCCTCAACGCCTCGGCCGTTGCGTCCTCGGGGGCAGGCCTCTCGCTGATGCCCGGACAAGCGGATGAGAGCACCGTAGGCGGCGCAGCGAACCGCCTCCTCGGTGATCCGGCGTTCCGCGATGCGGCGCGCCTCATCAGCGCGTCGATCGGTGCGATGCCCTCGCCCGATGACGTAGCCGCTGTGTTGGAAGGGTTGAAGTAGGTGCCCGAGCTGTCGTCCGGTGGGTAGGCCGGCACCTCCGAGTGGGGCCGGTCACGGGCTTGGATTGGCCAGCAGCAGACGGCTCCAGGCGTCGGCCAGCCACCGCTCGTAGCGGTCCGGAAACCAGCCCCGCTCGATCGTAAGCAGCACGCACAACTCGGCGCTGTTCGTCGCCCAGATCACGTCGGCGGCCTCCTCGATGGACAGGCTGTGCCCGTGCCGGGCCGAGCCTGATCCCAGGGCAAATCCTCAGCTGGCTATGAGCAGGCCGCTCGGAGTGGCGACTTCTCCCACGATCACGCCCGCCGCCTGGACCACCGCCGAGCTGACCAGGCGCTGCCGCTTCGGAGCGGACAGCTCGATCAACGCTGCGGCCGCCACCTTCGGATCGATCCGGCCCCGGTCGCGCAGGGCGAGGACGTTCCGGGCCAGCGTTTGTGCATCGTGTCGTCGTCACCTCCATTCAGTGTGTCGGGCAGCACTCTGGCGTACCCGCGCAGTTCCGCCAGCCTTCACCAGTCCGCATGAAGCCCGCGACCCGCAGCGATACGGGGCGGTGGTTGGCGAACTACCGGCGTTGCTTCGGCGACATCGCCGACGTGTTCCGGAGGGGCGGGCCCCGCCGCGTTGATCGACCGGAGAGTTCATCCCGGGCTGTGTAGTGGATCCTCCCGGGCCGATCGGGAGGTTGAGATCGTGACGGTGCTGACGATCGGGGCCATCATTGAGCTACGAAGGTTCCTGCGCCGCGCATCGCTGTCTTGGCCGCTGTCGTCGCCACCGTGCTGGCGGTCGGGGCGGGCGGGCTGGCCGTTGTTTCTGTGCGTGGTGACAGCGGTGTTCACGAGTGGGCGATCGCTGCGATTGTCCCGGGGTACGTGGCCGCCGGCTACCTCTTGGCGCGCCATCGCCCGGACGTGGTCTTCGGCTGGCTGTTTCTTTTGGCTGGGACCCTTGCAGGTCTTGCCGGTCTGGGTGCCGCGTACTGCGGTGCCGCTCTGGCCAAGGGCTGGCCGGCGGCGGGGTGGGCCATCTGGGTGACTAGTTGGGCGTTGCCCTTGGAGGGACTGCTTGGCGCAGTCGCAGTGCTGTACTTTCCCGACGGCCGGATCGAGTCGCGGCGGTGGCGGCAAGCCGCACTCGTCGCTGTCAGCCTGGTCGGTGTCTCGACCCTGCTCACGATGATCATGCCGGGGCACTTCGTCCTACTTCACGACACCAGCCGGCCGGTACGCGCCCTGACGAACCCTGCTGGTGTTGGGGAGTTGGCTTCTCTGCGCGGGCTGCAGCGCGCCCTCAAAGAAACGACCGATGTCAGCCTTACCCTGGTCTCAATCGTCATTGCTGTCCGGTTTTTCGGTGCTCGCGGGCTGCGGCGCCGCCAACTGAGGTGGTTGGCACTCCAACAGGCCACCGCCACCCTGTACTTCCCCCCTCTCTTTTTGTTCGCACCGAACTTGTTCTTCCCGGCTCTGGTGGGGACCCATCTGCTGAGGGACGGCATCATCACCTTCACGATCTTGCGATGGCGGGCGCTGGGGATCGACGTGGCGGTGAGACGGTCGGTCTTGGCCGGGACCATGCTGGTGACAGCCCTCGGCACGTACGCGGCGATTGTCGCTGTCGTCGGGGCAGTGGTGGGGACGACAGGGCCGATCGTGTCGGCCGTGGGAGCGACGGCAGCAGTCTTTGCTTTCGCGCCGCTGTCGGGGATGATCCGTACCCGGGTGAACCGGCTGTTCTATGGGCGGCGCGACGACCCCTACGAGCTGGTTTCCGCCTTGGGGCGTCGCTTGTCGGAGGCCCCCGATGCCGATGAGGGTGTCCGCCGCCTGGTGGACACCTTGGCCGAGGAGTTGCGCCTACCGTTTGTGGAGATCCGATCGGACTCTGGGGCTGTGGTGGCAGTCCGGGGCGAGCCCGAATCGAGTGACGAACCCGCCTCGCTTGCCCTCCGTCATCAAGGCGTTCAGGTCGGATCGCTGCGGGTCGGGCACCGCCGGGGCCAATCTTCGATGACCGACGCAGAGGACACTCTGTTGGCCGAAATCGCCCGCCAGGCCGGGGCCGCGGTCCATTCCGTCGTGCTCGTTCATGATCTTCGCCAGGCTCGTGAGCGGCTGGTAGTGGCCCGGGAGGAGGAACGCCGCCGGCTGCAACGCGATCTGCATGACGGGCTTGGCCCGCAGCTCACGGCGCTCACCTTGAAGATGGACGCCGCCCGGAATCGTCTCCGTGGAGACCCCGACGGCGCCGAGGCCCTGTTGACCGAGACGGGCGTCGAAGCCCGCCACGCCGTGGGCGACGTTCGTCGCCTCGTGTACGCGCTGGGTGACCCCTCACTCGACTCGCTCGGCCTCGTCGCAGCGCTCCAAGATTGGGCTGAGCGCTTCGAGCGAAGCAGCGACCACCTGACGGTGAGCGTTGCCGCCGCCTCTCCGTTCGGGCCTTTGCCCGCGGCGGTGGAGGTGGCCGCATTCCGTATTGCCACCGAAGCCGTCAACAACGCAGTTCGCCACGGGCACGCCGGTGACTGCCAGGTCAGGCTAGACACCAACGGTGGGCTGCATCTGCTGATCGACGATGACGGCAGCGGGCTCCGTGATGGCTGGGCGCCGGGAGTGGGGGTCCGGTCGATGCGTGAGCGGGTTGCGGAGCTGGGCGGAACCTGCACCATCGAGCCTGCCGCGACGGGTACTCGGGTGGCGGTCGCGTTGCCCCTTCCGGCGGAGCAAGCGGCCCGGTGACCGATCCGATCCGAGTGGTGGTCGCTGACGACCACCTGCTCATCCGCCAAGGCGTCCGGGCACTACTCGGATCCGTCGAGGGCTTCGAAGTCGTCGGTGAAGCTGCCGATGGCGCCGAGACCATTGCGGTCGCCACCGCAACCCTTCCGCACGTGGTGATGATGGACCTGCATATGCCGGGAATGGACGGGGTCACGGCGACCAGGCGCCTCACGGCGGAGCTTCCAGGGGTGGCGGTGCTGGTGGTCACCATGCTCGACGATGACGCCTCGGTGTATGCGGCGATCAAGGCCGGCGCCCGCGGCTACCTTCTGAAAGGCGCGGCGCAGGACGAGATCCTCAGGGCCGTCACCGGTGTCGCCCGCGGCGAAGCCATCTTCGGACCCGGCGTTGCGGTCCGGCTCCTGACGCTGCTCGCCCGGCCGCCCGCCCGGGACGACCAGCCGTTCCCGGAGCTGACGGCCAGGGAACTCGACATCCTCGGGTTCGTTGCAAACGGGACCAACAACACCACGATTGCCCAAAGCCTCGGGTTGAGCGCCCACACCGTCGCCAACCACGTCTCCAACATCCTCACCAAACTGCATGCCGTCGACCGGGCCGAGGTCATCATCCGCGCCCGGAACGCAGGCCTCGGAACATGACCACCGCTGGAGAGTCCCGCTAGTGCTCCCGCGCGTTAGTTCCGCGCGTGTTCACGCCGCCGCCACCTTCAAGGGCTGACCGGAATAAGTCCAAGCGAAGGGCTTGGCCGTCTCGTTGTAGGAGGCGATGTAACGCATGAGCTTCGATACCAGATCGG
>JBBSHU010000132.1:0-7025 GCA_038232455.1 Acidimicrobiales bacterium | reverse complement strand
GGCGCCGGCTGAGCGTGCAAGCTCGCCCCTGGCGAGCTGACGCAGGTCCTGCGTCGATTGCACCCTCCCGGCCACCCCGACCTCCTGGTCGGTATCGACACTGGTGACGACGCGGCAGTGTGGCGGCTCGATGCGGAGCGCCCTCGTGGGTGCATGGGACCGGGGGTGGGCGGGCTTCGGGGGGCGGACGGGCTCCGGCGGCACGGCGACCTCGGGCGGCGAACGTCGACGTGGTGCACGCCCGGTCGCTGGCCGTTCCTCCCCGCCGAGGCGCACCCGTGGCCGTGACCGTGCACGACCTGGCCTGACGACAGGTTTCCGAGGCGTTCCCGGCACGGGGGCGACGATGGCAGAGGCCACCCTGGCCCGGGCCCTCGACCGGGCGTCGCTGTTCGTCGTCCCCTCCCGCACCACCGCCGACGCCCTTGTGGAATCCGGCGCCAGTGCGGCCCAGGTCGAAGTGGTCGACGAGGGCTGCGATCATCTCCCTGCCCCCGACCCCGTGGGCGCCGGAGCCGTCCTGGCCGGCCTGGGGGTGACGGGGCCGTTCCTGCTGGGCACCCTCGAGCCCCGCAAGAATCTCTCCCGCCTCGTGGCTGCATACCGGGCAGCCCGTCCCCGGCTGCCTGAGCCCTGGCCCCTGGTGGTGGTGGGCCCCCAGGGCTGGGGCAGCGGGCCGGCCCCGGACGACGACGCCACCGACGGCGACGAGGGCGTGGTGCTGGCCGACTGGGTGGACGACGCCGTCCTGGCCTGGCTGTATCGCCAGGCCCGGGTCGTCGCCTACGTCCCACTGCTGGAGGGCTTCGGCCTCCCCGCCCTCGAAGCCATGGCCCCAGGCACGCCGGTGGTGGCCAGCCCCATGCCCAGCCTGGGTGGGGCGGCCCTCGAGGTCGACCCCTGCGACGTCGGCGCCATCGCCGACGCCCCGGTTGTCGCCGCCACCGACGACGCCGTGCGGTCGGCGCCGGTGGCCTCCGGCGACCGGCGGGCCGCCTCCCTCACCTGGGAGGCCACCGCCCGGGCCCACGTCGATCTCTGGCGGTCCCTGGGTGCCTGAGAACACCGTGCCTGAGAACACTGTGCCTGAGAACACTGTGCCTGAGAAACCAGGGCCTGAGAGCCCAGTGCCCCAGGCCGCGGTGCGGGTGTGCCTCGACGCCACCGCCGTGCCCGCCCGCCCGGCAGGGGCGGGGCGCTACGTGCTCGACCTGGCCGCCGCGCTGGGCCAGCGCGACAACGTGACCCTCACCGTGCTGTGCCGCCGGGACGACGAGGCCCGTTGGGCAGCGAGGCCGGGGCGCACCCGGGCGCTGGGCAAGGCCCCCGTCGGGCGACCATTGCGGCTGGTCTGGGAGCAGTCGCGCCTGCCCGCCATCCTGTCCGGTCTACCCCTCGACGTGCACCACGGGCCGCACTACACGATGCCCGAGCGGGCCACCCTTCCCCGTGTCGTCACCGTCCATGACCTCTCCCTCCTGGAGCACCCGGGGTGGCATCAGCCGGCCAAAGTGGCGTTCTTCCGCCGGGCCCTACGGGTGGCCGCCACCCGGGCCGACGCCATCGTTGCCGTCAGCACCAGCACCGCCGAGCGCCTCCAGGCCCTCCTCGCCCCCCGTGCCCCGGTGCACGTCATTCCCCACGGCGTCGATCACGGCCGCTTCCGCCCTCTCGACCCCGGCGACGCTGACGGCGCTGCGCTCGACCACGCCGCGCTGTGGCGCATCGGGGCCGTCCCGCCCTATATCGCCTTCGTCGGGACACTGGAGCCCCGGGAAGGACGTGCCCACCCTGATCCGGGCCTTCGACCGGTTGGCTGCCGGCCGGCGGGGCCTAAGCCTGGTCCCGGCCGGTGGCCGGGGCTGGGGCATCCGGGCCCTCGAGGCCGCCGCCGCCGCGGTGCACGGCCATCGGGTCCGCATGGCCGGCTACATCTCCGAAACGCAGAAAGCCGCTCTGCTTCGCGGCGCGGCTGCCGTCGCCTACCCCTCGCTCGAAGAGGGGTTCGGCCTGCCCGCCCTGGAGACTCTCGCTTGTGGCTCGCCGCTCGTCACCACGAAGGGTTCGGCCATGGCCGAGGTCACCGGTGATGCCGCCCTGCTTGTGGCCCCGGGCGCCATCGATGACTTGGCCGAAGCCCTGGAGGCAGCCCTAGCCGGCGGGCCCGAGGTCGAACGCCGGCGGGACCTGGGCTTCGAGGTCGCCTCCCGCTACACCTGGGCGGCATCTGCCCGGTCGCACGCCGAGGTCTACCGCTCGGTGGTCTGAGCCCGGCCGGGCCGGCGCCGACGATCACGACCCTGAGCTGATCGTTGGGACGACCCACGCTCATCTCTTGATGAACATCCAGGCGTCGACCGATGTGTAGCGTACCCCGTCCGGCGGCTGCAGGACCTCCTGCACCTCGAGACCGGGGCGCTTGGTCAACAGGTCGGACGCCTGCTGGCAGCGTACGGAGATGAGCGGATGCATGGCCACGTCCTGCGGCAGGGGAACGGTCTTGGCCAGTAGCCCCTGGTCACCGGTGACCGCCGTGGCGGCCGAGCCCCGCTTCTCGATGCCCTGGGCCTGGGCCAGGCCGGTGCCGTCGGTCTCCTCACCCGGAGGCGGGCACATGAAGAGCACGTGGGCACCCGGTGGGAGGGCGTCGAGGAGGGGCGGCAGGGTTGTGGCGGGGTCATCGTTGACCAGACGGTCTATGACGTGGCGCCAGTCGACGATGTTCCTGTCCGGCACCAGACCTGAGGTGGTGCTGTACCGGAGGCCCGACGGCAGGTAGTGGGCGGCGAGGGGCACCATCTGGAAGTCGGGAAGCACCACCAGATCACCGGGCCGTAGGCGGGCCGACACCTCGGATGCCACCGCCTCGACATTGCTCTTTTGATAGGCCGGACCGCGTACCGCCACCGGTCCGGCGAGGAAGGCGGCCACGGCCAGCGCCGCCACGCCGGTCCGGCCGGCCCGGGCCAGGCCGACGCCGACCAGAAGCATCACCGGGGCGGCGACGACGGCCAGGTAGCGGTAGGCCCAGACCGACCCCCGCCACCCGAGGGCGAGGGTGACGACCGTGATGACGCCCAGGGCCAGCACCCCGAGCGCCTGGCGGGTCCAGCCCCGGCTCTGCACCATGGCGGCGATGCCGACGCCGACCCCGAGGCCAAGGGCGACGAAGACCTCGTTGCCACCCAACATCACAGCCAGGTCGTCGCGCACCCAGACCAGATCGGCCTTGCGCCCCCACGGCTGCAGGTGCTGGCCCATCTGGTAGGCCAGGGAGGGCGCCCAGGGGGCGTAAAGGACGGCCACCCCCCCGAATCCGATGACGCCGTCGACCACCAGACGGCGGCGGTCTCGGCTGAGCACCAAAAGGGCCAGGAGGGCGACCCCTGCACCCAGCCCGAGCAGGAGCCCCCAATTGTGGGTGTACAGCAGCGCAGCCAGGCTCAGGGCGAACCACGGGAGGTAACGGCGCCGTCCGAAGACGTAGACGTGTAGGAAAGTGGCTGTGGCCAGCACCGCCAGCAGGATGGCCATCGAGTACATGCGCGTCTCGGTGGCGTAGTACGCGACAAAGGGGTTGACGGCCACCACCAAGGCGCAGATCCAGCCCGTGCGGCGATCGAACAGGCTCCATCCGGCCCACAGAGCGGCGGGCACGGTGGCCACCCCGAAAAGAAGGGACAGGAGGTGGACCGCAGTGTCGGACGATCCCGTGACGGAGATCCACAGGTGCAGGAGGAGGTAGTACAGGGGCGGCGAGCCGTCCTGCAGCAGGAGGTGGGGAATGGAGTGCAGGGGGTGGGCGGCGACGCCCACTGAAATGCCCTCGTCGAGCCAGAACGCCATGCCGGCGGCCCGCCCCCACAGAAACGCTGCCACCAACGCCAGTACGGCGAGGCCGATGGCGTCGACGGCCCTCGGCCGGTCCGCCAGCCAGCGTCGCTGGAGGGTGCGCAGAGGTGACGGGACGATTCTCGGCGCCTGGTCCTCCTCGGGCACTGCGGGGAGCGGCTGCAGCGGCTCGGCTTCGTCGGTCAGCTCGACCTGATCGGTCACGGACGCTGCCTTCTGCCGCCCGGCATCAGGACAGCCACTTCAAGATGCGGATGACACCCATAGGCGCAGGTTGACGATGTGCGGAGACGTCGCTTCGCGCCTGGATCTCGATGTAGTCGCGCTCATACGCTTTGTAGGCCTCGGCCAACATGTCCTCGTTGGCCAGAGTGGGCTGCCAGCCCAGCGCAGCCTTGATCTTCGAGGTGTCGAAGGTGAAGTCCTCGGCGATCATCCGCCGATGGTAGGGACCGAGCGGCGACAGCCCCAGGAACCCGGCCAGCCCCATGGCGGCGAGCGTGGGGCCCTGCGGCAACGAGGCCACTCGAGCGCCGGTGCCGGCCTGGCTGATCACATGCTCGTACACCTCTCGCAACGGTCGGACATTGTCGGAACCGACGTTGTAGACGGCGGAGCCCTCGTGGCTCAGGGCCAGGACACAGGCATCAGCCAGGTCACGGGCGGCGACGAACTGGTAGCGGTTCTCACCCGTGCCGACCACCCAGACCCTCCGGCCCTCGCGTATGAAGTCGAAGAGGATGCTCATCAGCCCCAGGCGCCCCTCCCCCATGATCGTGGGGCTGCGCAGAACGGTGCAGTCGAAGTCGTCGGCGTGGCCGAGGAGGATCTTCTCCCCCTCCCATTTGGAATGGCCGTAGATCTCGACCGGCTGGGGGTGGTCCTCCTCGGTCACCGGCCGGCCGAACCCATCGGCCCAGAGGCAGTTGGAGGAGATGAAGATCACCTTGGGCACGGCTGCGGCGGCGGCCACCCGACCGAGCACTCGGGCCCCGTCTACGTTGGAGCTCCAGAGAAACTGCTTGTCCTTCACCGCGTGGGCAAGGATCGCCGCGCAGTGGAAGACGGCGTCGAAGCGGTGCTCGCGGCACAGACGGCCGACGAGCTCGGCATCGCGCACGTCTCCCTGCACGGTTCGCAGCCGCGGGTGGCTCACATGGTGCGGTTGGAGGTCGATGCTCACGCACTCGACGCCGCTGTCGAGCAGGCGCGCGGAAAGGATCTCACCGAAGAACCCGGCTCCGCCGGTCACCAACGCGGTGGTCACGACTGCTCCTGATTACCGGCTCTGAACCGCTCCACGTGCCCCCCTGTGCGCCACAGCCCAACCGTAGTGGTGCCCACCGTGGCAAAGCACATCACCGACGGCCGGGCCCTTGAGCGCACGACGACGCTACCCGCCAGCGGCCACGGGAAATCTTCGAGGCGAACCCGGCGTCGGGGGCGTCGGGCGCCGGCGCCGACCCCGTCCTGGTTGACGGCGCATCGAGCACCGTGCCCGGTGGCCGGGGCACGGACGGCATGAACCGGGCCAGCTCCCGGGCCGCCCGGGTCCTGGGCGAACGGGCCGCCCGCTGTGCCCCCAGCGGGGCCGTTGTCAAGCGGACGTCGCCCAGGTGGACGTCGAGCTGCCAGGCCACCGCCGGCGCCTGATAGAAGCTGGTGTACACGGCTCCGCAGTCGACGACATGGCGCACGCCGCCGGCGGCGCGCACGGCCACGGGCAGCTGGCGGTACAGGGCGGCCTGATAGCGGATCTCCCGCCCGTCGGACCGCAGCTGGCGTATGCCCACGACCACGAAGGGGACGGCCAGGCATACGAGCGCCACCGACACCACCGCCCGCCCGAGCCTGCCCGGACCATGCCCCGGGCCCCCCTCCGGGTCGAGCCGGGCGGCGCAGCGGGCGCCAACCCTGGCCCCTGCCTCCACCACGAGACCCCATCCGATGCCGGCCAGCACCGCGGCGCCGGCCCCGGCGACGATGAGGTATCGCTGGTCGCCGGGGTTGCGGCCCACCTGGGTGGTGGCTACCTCGATGATGAGCCACACACCGCTGACGATCGTCATCGCCCGCGTGGTCCGCTCGACACGAGGCCTTCGCTGACCAGACGGACGCTGCTGGTGAGCATGGCGCCGAACGCGGGCACGGGCGCCAAGGGCGATGATCGGCACCGGGGCGGTCAGCGCGAACGGCAGCGGCAGGTAGTGGGCTGCGGTGCCCAGCAGGGTCAGCCCGGGCCGGGGACCGAGCAGGGGGCCGCCCTGGGTGGGCAGGTCGGCCCGGTGCAGCGACCGGAAGGCGTCACCGGCTGCCAAGAGGTCGGGTCCGAACCACAGCACCGGCAGCAGGGTGGCGAGAGCGACGAGGAGGAGCCGCCGGCGGGGCTCCATCCGCCACAGCCAGATCCCGTAGATCCCCAGGAACGGCCAGACCTCCGGACGCAGGAGCGCGGCGAACCACACCAGGACCAAGGCCTCGAGGTGCCGGCCTTCGAGAGAGCGGTCCACCGCGCACAGGGCCAGCCCGGCGAGGAGGGGCTCCGACATCCCGAGAGGCAGCAGGTACCCGGTGAAGCCGGCGCTCAGGAGCAGGGCGGCGGCCGCGACCAGCCCGGGACCGGTACCGGCGGCGCGGCGGGCAAGACGGTAGGCCTCGGCGACGGCCAACAGGCCGCCGGTGCGGGCCGTGACCAGCCACAGCACAGGAGCCAGATGCCCAGCAGGTGAGAAGAGGGCGGCGGCAAGGACGGGCAGCGGCTTCCAGGCGGCCACGAAGCCCGACGTGTCAAGCCTGAGGTGAGCCAGCTCCCGGCCCCAGGTCAGCCACGACCACGAGTCGTAGGTGAGTGTCGAGGGCAAAGCCAGCGACGCCACGGCCACGGCCCCGCAGGCAGCGACCACCGGCCACAGCCGTCCTCCGTTCCCAAGTCCGTCCGTCTCGGCTCCCTCGCCTGCGCCTGGGGGCGAAGGGGCTCGCTCCCCGGGCCCCGCCACCGCTGCCGGTCGTCGCACGCCTGAACGGTAGGCGCTGATCCAGGTCAGCACCCTGTCGCTCGATCAGGCCGGTCGCCGTGGCGCTTAGCGTGTCCGGCCGATGGACCCAACCGCGACCAGCGGGGCGACCCGCCGAGGCATTCCATGGCTCGCTGCCATCTTCACGGGCATTCTGCT
>JBBSHU010000131.1:0-7036 GCA_038232455.1 Acidimicrobiales bacterium | reverse complement strand
TGGTGGAGTACGCCCTGCTGCTGGCCCTCATCGCCGTGTTCTGCGTGGTCGCCTTGACCTTCCTGGGTGGCAAGGCCGCCACCAAGTTCTCGGCCGTCGGGAACTCCATCGGCTGATCGAGCCGACACAAGTCTGGCCGGCGGACGTGAAGAGAGGCCTTCGGGCCTCTCTTCACGCGTTCAGGGGCCCATGGACGACGTACGCCGATACACGACCCAGTCGCCATCGCGAAAGACCTGAGTCCACGAGTCACTGACGGCCAGCAGGGTTGCCAGAGGCTGCTCCCGGTTCCACAGGACGACGTCGATCTTGTAGTGGTCGAGCAGGGAGAACGCCTCGGCCCCGCCCGCCTTCAGGGTGCGATAATCCTTGGCCACCTCGTCGGGATACATGTCGTAGCGGTCGTCGACGAACACCGGGACACGGCGGCCGAACCGCAGGGTGAGGTAGTTGCCCACGAAGTCCTGTTCGGCCAGGACATGGGGCGCAGCGAGAAGGCGGTGTTCGTCGAGGTAGGTGACAGCCGCCTCCGGGTAACCCTCGGCGGCGATAGGCGGAGTCGACCAGATCGATGCAGTGAAGATGGCGAACATCAGGATGATCATCACCAGTACGACCCGGTTGAGCCGAAGTCGGCTCGGCGTCAGCTCGGCCGTGGAACCGGAACGACCCGATCCGTCGGTTCGCCGTAGCGATCGGCCAAGGACCGGCGCCAGCACCACCGCCGCCACCGGAAGGTTCCGGAGAGCAATGAGGCTGAGGACCAGGAACCCCACGACTGGGATCAGGTCACGCCAGCTCACCTTGGACCGGGCCAGGATCACCAGGGCGATAGCCAGGAAGACGAGAGCGAACCTCCCGTCGAAGCCGTTGAAGTCGGGAGAGCGCCACTCGATGATGCTCGTGAAGTTGGCCCGCTTCTGGAAGATCGTGAACGGGAACAGGAGGAGGCGCGCGCCGAGCGGGTTCACCACCGAGACGACCAGCCCGACGACGAACGCTCCGATGTACCGCATCGTGTCGTCGGGCCAGTCCCGCCATTCGAGCCACTGACCGAAAGCCCGGGCCCCCAGCCAGGCCAGGCCCAGGGGGAAGGAGCCGTGGCACTGGACCCAGAGGTACACGATGGGAACGAGGAGCCAGGGGCTGCGCCGCCGCTCGACGACAGTGACCAGTAGGACCATGGCGATTAGGCCGAACAGCAGCGGCCGGGGCGACCAGTACGGGGCCCCAATGCCGATGGCCACCAGGGCGGCGAGGGTCGTGCGCAGGGGGGAGCCGGCTCGTGCGAGTCGGTAGATCAGCCAGGCCAGAGCGGCACAGAGGGCTGCCTGCTCGATGATGACCAGGCGGTACCCCCCCAGAGAGTGGGCCCATCCGTAGGTCCACTCCGGCAGCCAGCTCTGGACGGTCCAGGGCTTGCCGCCGGCGGTGAAGGAATACGGGTCGATACGGGGAATACCGCGTCCGGCGACGGCGTCGATGCCCGTGCGCAGGTGGGTGAACATCGAGTTGTCACCGATCGGGCGTACGCCGAGCCGAAACCCGAACAGCACCAGGACAGCAGCGAAGAGCGCCTCCATCCGAGGCGCGCGTATCCACCTGGTCAGCGTGGACATGCCCGCCCCTGCGCTCGGCGGCGAATCCACCTGGGAGGGGTGGCGGTCGACGGATCCTCGGCTACCGGCCACGCCGGGGCGATAGGGCGAGTCGGTCCGGTGTTAACCGGTTGCCGACCCCTCCTGGGGCTCCGCCGAAGGGGCCGACCCCGGCGTGCCGACGTCGTCTGCGAGGCTCTCCTGGTCGCCGGCGGCCGGCTCGGCGCCGGCGGTGCCCGGGGCTGCATCCTCGCCACCTGGGGATTCTGCTCCCTCCGTCGTGCCGTCGCCGGGGGTGAAGTCGGCCCACGCCGCCTGGGCCTCGGTCTCGGGAGTGAACTCTCCGGCCTGGTACTCGCCGATGTAGTTCCCGGCCTCGTCGTACGCGTGCTCGCCGAACGCCTCCTGGTACTCGGGGGCCACGATGCCACCCTCGGCGGCCTGCTTGATCGAGAGGCTGATGCGCCGACGCTGGAGATCGAGGTCGATGATCTTGACCCACAGCTCCTCGCCGGCGGCGACTACCTGCTCGGGAAGGTCGACGTGGTGGGCCGCCATCTCCGAGATGTGCACCAGGCCCTCGATGCCGTCGCCCACCTGGAGGAAGGCGCCGAAGGGCACCAGCTTGGTGACCCGGCCGTAGACCAGCTCCCCGACCCGGTGGTTGTTGGCGAACTCCTGCCAGGGGTCCTGCTGGGTGGCCTTCAGCGACAAGCTGATGCGCTCCCGGTCGAGATCGACCTCGAGCACCTCGACCTCGATCTCGTCGCCCACGGTGACCACCTCGGAGGGATGGGCCACGTGCTTCCAGGAGAGCTCGGAGACGTGGACGAGGCCGTCCATGCCGCCCAGGTCGACGAAGGCACCGAAGTTCACGACCGACGAGACGGTGCCCGTGCGCTTCTCGCCCGGCTTGAGGTTGTCGAGGAACTCCTCGCGCTGCTCCTTCTGGGTCTCCTCGAGCCATGCCCGCCTCGACAGCACGACGTTGTTGCGGTGCTTGTCGAGCTCGATGATCTTGGCCTCGAGCGAACGGCCCACGTAGGGCAGCAGGTCGCGTACCCGGCGCAGCTCCACGAGGGAGGCGGGCAAGAACCCACGCAGGCCGATGTCCAGGATGAGACCACCCTTGACGACCTCGATGACCGGGCCGGACACGACCCCGTTCTCCTCCTTCAGGCGCTCGATCGTGCCCCAGGCCCGCTCGTACTGGGCCCGCTTCTTGGACAGTATGAGCCGCCCCTCCTTGTCCTCCTTGGTGAGGACGAGGGCTTCGATGCGGTCACCGAGCGTGACGATCTGCGAGGGGTCCACGTCGTGGCGGATGGACAGCTCGCGCGAAGGGATGACGCCCTCCGACTTGTAACCGATGTCGAGCAGCACCTCGTCCTTGTCGACCTTGACCACCTCACCGGCGACGATGTCGCCGTCGTCGAACTCGACGATCGTGCCGGCGATGGCATCCTCGAACGACATGCCGTCGAGGTCATCGAAGGTCACCTGGCGGAGGGGGACCTCGCCCTCGTCGGCGGCGGGAACCGGGGGAGGCGCAGCTGCGGCCGGGGCGTCGGCCACAGGTGCGTCGGCCAGCGGTGCCTCGGGGGCAGGTGCCTCGGGGGCCGGGGCGGCTGCCTGCTCCGGTGCCGGTTCCGTGGGGACCACGTCGGGGGCCGCAGTGGCCACAGGCGAGTCAGTCGTGTCGGTAGGTGTCTGGTCGGACATGTTGGTCGTCTCGTCTCTTTCGGACAGGCTCCCGCCCTATTTGGGGCATTGTCGGGAGGGCGGCGAACGCGTGCGGTTCGTCTCCGCCGGAAAAATTCTACCTCCCCCTTTGATGCCGTGCCTCCGGGCGGGCTCTCAGGCTGCTTTCAGCCTTTGGCGTCGGCCCAGCTCGTGCCCCAGGTGACGTTGACCTCGAGGGGAACGGACAGGTCGGCGGCGCCACGCATGGCGTCCACGGTGAGACCGGCCGCCGCCTCCTCCTCGGCCGGAGGCACCTCGAGGATCACCTCGTCGTGCACCTGGAGCACCAGCCGACTGGAGAGTCCGGCGGTCTCGAGGGACTGGTCGAGGCGTACCAGCGCGACTTTGAAGATGTCGGCGGCCAGGCCCTGAATGCCGGCGTTCATGGCCTGGCGCTCGCCGGCCTGGCGCAGCCGGTAGTTGGTGGACGAGAGCTCGGGTATCTGGCGCCGTCGTCCGAACAGCGTCTCCGTGTACCCGCGGTCGCGTGCCTCGGCGACGGTTCGTTCCATGTAGGAGCGCACGCTTGGGAAGGCCACGAAGTAGGCGTCGAGGATGGCCGCCGCCTCTTCGGTGGGAATGCCCAACCGCTGGCCGAGGCCGAAGGACTCCATCCCATAGGCCAGTCCGTAGGAGACCATCTTGGCCTTCGAACGCTGGGCCACGGTGACCGATCCCGGCTCGGTGGCGAAGAGGCGGGCTGCGGTGGCCCGGTGGATGTCCTGGCCCGAGGCGAAGGCCTCGATGAGCCCGGGGTCCTGGGCCAGGTGGGCGATCACCCGCAGCTCGACCTGGTTGTAGTCGGCCACCAGGAACCGGCATCCCTCGGAGGGAATGAAAGCCTGGCGGATCCGCCTTCCCTCGGCCGTGCGGACGGGGATGTTGTGGAGATTGGGCCGGTCGGAGCTGAGACGCCCGGTGCGGGCCACCGTCTGGTTGAAGCTGGCATGGATGCGCTCGTCGGGGCCGACCTCCCCCAGCAGGCTCTCCCCGTAGGTGGACCGCAGCTTCTCCACCTCCCGGTAGCGCAGGAGGGGCTCGATGATCGGGTGCTGACCCCGGAGCTTTTCCAGCGAGGCGGCGTCGGTGGAGAAGCCCGTCTTGGTCTTTTTTTGGGGTTGCAGGCCGAGCTCGTCGAACAGGATTCGGCGGAGCTGCGGTGTCGAGTTGACCTTGAAGGGGCTGCCGGCCAGCTCCTGGATCTGGGCCTCCAGTTGGCGTCCCTCGGTCACCAGTCCCTCGTAGAGACGCCTCAGCTGGTCCACCTCGACCCGCACCCCCACCTTTTCCATGCGGGCGAGCACCCGCACCAGGGGCCGCTCGATCTCGTCGTAGAGGCGGCGCAGGCCCCGGCTGTCGAGGACCCCGGCGAGCGTCGGGGCGAGAGCGGCGACGGCGACGGCGCGCCGGACCGCTTCCTCGGCGGGGTCGGGTGAGGTGCCGCCCAGGTCGAGCTGGCCGGGCGGGGGGGCGTCGGGCGAGCGCACCTCCAGGCCCACGTAACGGAGGGCCAGATCGTCGAGGACGTACTGGGTCTCGGCCGGGTCGACCAGATAGGCGGCCACGGCCGTGTCGATGTCGAGGGAGTGGAGGTCGAGGCCGAGACGGTCCAGGCCTCTTGTCAGCTCTTTGGCGTTGTGGGTGTCGACTCGCGGGCCGTCCTCGCTGAACAGTCTTGCCAGTCTGTGTTTGACGGAGTCGGCGTCGAGGATCTCCTCTCCGATCCACCATCCTGTTTCGCCACCGGGGGACGGGTCCTGTCCCTCAGGTTCCCTCCTCCCTGCGCCCTCTGCTATCGCCAGGCCTCTTATCGGTGACCGGCCCTCCTCGGCCTCCCACGCTGCCGCCACGCTCACTCTTGCCTCGATCGTCTCCAGGAAGGCCAAGACCTCGTCGGTGCTCCGTAGATGGACCGTCTCGACCTCTAGGGGTGGTTGGGATCGAGAAACTGACTGTGACGACTCGATGTTGTCGGTGGCTTCCAAGAGGCGATCGTGGAGGGTGCGGAACTCGAGGAAGGTGAACAGGGCCTTCACCTCGTCGGGGTCCCAGGAGCCCATCTTGAGCTCGTCGAGGTCGACATCGAGGTCGAGGTCGCGCACGAGCGGCGTGGCCAGGGCGTTGGAGCGCACCTGGGGCTCGGCAGCAGCCAGGTTCTGGCGCAACTTCGGGGTGTTCTCGTCGACGTGGGCGAAGACCTCGTCGAGGTTGCCCCACGTGTTGATGAGGCGCGCCGCTGTCTTCTCCCCGACCCCCGGGACGCCCGGCAGGTTGTCCGACGGGTCACCCCGAAGGGCGGCGTACTGGGGGTAGAGCGCAGGCGTCACCCCCGTGCGCTCCAGGATCCCGGCCTCGTCGTAGAGCACGTAGTCGCTCACGCCACGCCGGTTGTAGAGCACCCGGACATGGGGGTCCTCGACCAGCTGGTAGGCGTCACGGTCTCCCGTGACGACGATGACGTCGTCGCCCCGATCGCGGCCCTCGGTGGCGAGAGTGGCGATCACGTCGTCGGCCTCGAAGCCCACCGCTTCGACGATCGGGATGTGGAGGGTCTCCACCAACTGGCGGACCAGGCCCATCTGCTGGCGGAGGATGTCGGGGGCGGCGGCCCGGCCCGCCTTGTAGTCGGGCACCAGCTCATGGCGGAACGTGGGCTCGGGACGGTCGAAGGCGACGGCGATGCCGTCAGGGCGGTGGTCCTTGAGCAGGTTGATGAGCATCGAGGTGAAGCCGAACACGGCGTTGGTCACCTGGCCCGAGGCCGTAGCCAGATCCGTGGGCAGGGCAAAGAAGGCCCGGTAGGCCAGAGAGTTGCCGTCGAGGAGCATGACCACAGCCATTCACCGCATGGTACGGCCCCGGGAAAGCACGGTACGGCGGTAGGATCGGTCCGTGGCCGACGGCTTCCATCCCCCGCTGGAGGAGTACCTCGAGGCCATCTGGGAGCTCGAAGAAGAGGGCGCGCGCGTCATCCAGGCCCGGTTGGCCGAACACCTCGGCCACACGCCGCCGTCAGTGTCGGAGATGGTACGACGCCTCCGCGGCGAGGGATGGGTCGAGGTTCGCGACCGGGCGCTGCATCTCACCGGGAAGGGCCGCATCCGGGCCGAGAGCGTGGTTCGCAAGCACCGGCTGGCCGAGCGCCTGCTCACCGATGTCATCGGCCTGCCCTGGCACAAGACCCACATCGAGGCGTGCCGGTGGGAGCACGTCATCTCCGACGAGGTCGAAGCCCGCCTGGTGACCCTGCTCGACAACCCCGGTACCTGCCCGCACGGCAATCCCATCCCCGGTGCGGGCGGCCACCGGGACGATCTGCGGGCCCTGGTCGAGGCCGAACCCGGCGACCGGATCTTCCTGCGACGGGTGACAGAGCAGGTCGAAGTCGATCTCGACGCCCTCATCTACCTCGACGAGCACCACTTCATCCCCGGAGCCGCCGCCGAGGTACGGTCCAGGGCCCCCGACGGCACGCTCACCCTCTCCCTCACCGGCGACGGTGGCAGTATCGCCCTGGGCCCGGCCCTGGCCGCCCAGCTCTACGTGAGCCCCGGTTAGGGTCCACGCCAAGTTAGAGCGCGCGTAGTATCGTGACGGCGTGCAGGTCACGTCCGACGGGCTCGCGCGGTTCTTCGATGTGGTTCTGCCGCATCTGAACGAGAGGCAGCGCCGGGTCGTGGCGGGGGCGGCAGCGG
>JBBSHU010000130.1:0-7360 GCA_038232455.1 Acidimicrobiales bacterium | reverse complement strand
CCAGGGCCCCGTCGCCTGCTCAGATGTCATGCAGGCCCCGAACCCTCTGGTTCGGCGCGTCCCAAAGCCAGTGAGGGAGCTTCGCGCTGCCCTACTTGACAAGCCGTTCCACATCAGTCCTCCGGGGGCCGGAACGGGAACCACACCACGACGGCCAGGTCCCAGAGGGCGTGGCAGATCATCGGAGCCACGAGAGTCGTCCGCCAGGCGAAGAGCGCTCCCCAGAACGCCCCTCCGGCGACCGCGGCCAGCACCAGCACGGCCTTGCGCTCCCAGAGGTGGACGGCCGCGTAGCCGACGAGTGCGACCACCACCCCGGCCCGGTTCTGCACGAAGCCCCGCCAGAAGATCTCCTCGCAGGGACCGACCACTAGGAGCACCCCCACCATGCGGGCCCGACCGGCCGCCCCCCGGATGGCATAGAGGCGCCCGACGTCTCGGGCCAGGGCGGGAAGGGCCCGGGCGATCAGACGGTCGCCGACCCAGAACACGCCGTAGAGGACAGCAGCGGCAACCACGCCGAGGATCACGTCGACCAGCGTCGGGCGCAGAAGACGCTTCAGCTCATGGCGCTCGGCCACCAACCCGTAGCTGCCGATGACCACGCCCGCCACTGCGGCCCGGCTCCAGAAGCCGGTCGGGCCTGCAGCGAACAGCCACGCCCAGGCCAGTCCGGCAACCACCAGCCCGATGACGACGACCACGACGCCGCTCACGATCGCGCCCGACCGGACGGCAGGCGTGAAATCAGGGAGGAAGTGGTAGGGGTGGGGCGGTGAGGATCCTGGTCACCGGGGCAACCGGATTCGTGGGACAGCCGTTGGTGACCGCCCTTCTCGAGGCGGGCCACGAGGTGCGGGCCGGCACCCGGCGGCCGCAGCGCTACCAGGGCAAGGGCGAGGCCGTGTTCTTCGACACGGCCGACCCGGCCAGCATCGAGGCCGCCCTGGAGGGATGCCGGGCCGCCTACTACCTGGTGCACGGCATGGAAGGCGCACAATTTGTGGAGGCCGACCGAGCCGCAGCCACCGCGTTCGCCCGTGCCGCCGCGCAGGGGGGCCAGCGGGTCGTGTACCTCGGCGCCTTGGGCCCGAGCGGCCCTGGAAGCGGGATGGCGGGGCGCGAGGACAACCCGTCGGCCCACCTTCGCTCCCGCCAGGAAGTCGGGCGCATCCTGCGTGAGAGCACCGATGCGGTGGAGCTCAGAGCCGCCATCGTCGTCGGTGGCGGCGGCGCCAGTTTCGAGATCATGCGCCAACTGGTGGAGCGACTGCCGGTGATGGTGTGCCCGAGCTGGGTGACGACGCGGTGCCAACCCATCGCCCTGCCCGACGTGGTCCGCTACCTGGTGGGCGCGCTCGACCTTCCGGCCGGGACCTACGACGTGGGAGGCCCCAACGTCCTCACCTACGAGCAGATGATGCGGCGCTACGCCGAGCTCACCGGGCGTCGACGCTTCATCCTGAAGGTCCCCGTGCTCACGCCCACCCTGTCGTCTCACTGGATCGGCCTGGTCACCGACCAGCCTGCCTCGATCGCCCGACCGCTGGCCGAAGGCCTGTCGGTCGAGGTGGTGGTGGGCGACGACCGCATCCGGTCACTGATCCCCTTCGAGCCCATGAGCTTCGACGACGCCGTCGGCGCTGGCCACCACCATCCCGCTCTGAGAGCCGCTCGGGCCCAGCCCGTCGTAAGCCCACCACCTCGATGATCACCGGCACGAACGACAGCCCGAAGATCAACGCGGCCACCGGATAGAGCCAGCCCTCGCCGCCGCCCACCTGGCCGAGCCCCCAACCCGCCAGCACCGAGCCCGATCCCCACACCACACCACCGATCACGTTGAACACAACGAAGGTGCGCCAGGGCATAGCCGCCACGCCCGCCACCACCGGGGCGAACGTCCGCACGATTGGGATGAAGCGGGCGAACACGATGGTCCTGGCACCGTGGGTGGTGAAGTAGTCGCGCGCCAGCTCCAGGTTGCGGTGGCGGAAGAAACGGGCATCGGGCCGCCGGAACAGCGCCGGACCTACCCGCCGGCCGAACCAGAAGCCGACCTGGTCGCCGGCCACCGCCGCCGCCGGGCAACCGACGACGAGAACGGCCAGGTCGAGGTGGCCCTGGGACGCCAGCAGGCCGGCGGTGAAGAGCAGGGAATCGCCCGGCAGGAAGAAGCCGGCCAACAGGCCCGACTCGGCGAAGACGATGGCCAGGATCCCGACCGTCCCGAAGGCCTCGATCAGATCCTTGGGGTCCATTGCGGAAGGGTAGGGTCAGAAAGACGACTAGCTGTGCACTCCTGTGCCGTCACCAGGGATTCTTCTCATCACAAGTGCACAGGTGGTCGTCTTCTGGACCCGTAGCGACCGGTGCCCGTTTGACATTGCGCCCCAACCTGGGAAACCTCTCGACTCGTGGCCAAACCCCTCGTGATCGTGGAGTCCCCCGCCAAAGCCCGCACCATCGCGCGGTTTCTCGGCGCCGATTACGTCGTCGAATCGTCCATCGGCCACATCCGTGACCTTCCCCGCGGGGCGGCCGATGTGCCCGCCGCCTACAAGGGCGAGGCCTGGGCCCGGCTCGGAGTCGACACCGACAACGGCTTCAAGCCCCTCTACGTGGTGGCCAGCGAGAAGAAGCACGTGGTCACCAAGCTGAAAGCCCTTCTCAAGCAGGCCGACGAGCTCTATCTCGCCACCGACGAGGATCGCGAAGGCGAGTCCATCGCCTGGCACCTGCTCGAAGTCCTCTCCCCCCGCGCCGGAATACCCGTCAAGCGCATGGTCTTCCACGAGATCACCGCTGCGGCCATCCGGGAAGCGGTGCAGAACACCCGCGATCTCGACCGCCGCCTAGTCGACGCCCAAGAAGCCCGGCGCATCCTCGACCGCCTCTACGGCTATGAGGTGTCCCCGGTGCTCTGGAAGAAGGTCCTGCCCAAGCTGTCGGCGGGGCGGGTGCAGAGCGTGGCCACCCGCATCCTGGTGGAGCGCGAACGGGCCCGCATGCGGTTCCGGGCCGGGTCGTACTCGGGATTGGAGGGCGCCTTCGCCAAGCCCGACTCCGCGACCGGTCGCAGTGTCCCGTTCGGCGCCACCCTGGTCGCCCTCGACGGCGTCCGGCTGGCGACGGGCCGTGATTTCGGCGACACGGGCACGCTGTCCGACGATGCCAAGGTCGTAGTGCTCGACCATGCCCGGGCCGAGGCGCTGGCCCGGGGCCTGGCCGACGCCAGCTTCGAGGTGCGCTCGGTGGAGGAGAAGCCCTACCGCCGCTCGCCCTACGCCCCGTTCATGACGTCGACCCTCCAGCAGGAGGCCGGGCGCAAGCTCCGGTTCACGTCCAAGCGGGCCATGGGCGTGGCCCAGCGGCTCTACGAGAACGGCTACATCACCTACATGCGTACCGACAGCACCTCGCTGTCGGAATCGGCGGTGGCCGCGGCCCGGGCCCAGGCCACCAAGCTGTACGGCCCCGAGTACGTGCCCGATACACCGCGTCGGTACGAGAAGAAGGTGAAGAACGCCCAGGAGGCCCATGAGGCGATCCGTCCGGCGGGAGACACGTTCCGCACCCCCGACCAGGTGTCGTCCGAGCTGGGAGCCGACGAGCGGGCGCTCTACGACTTGATCTGGAAGCGCACCGTCGCCTCGCAGATGGCCGATGCCCGGGGTCGCAGCATGCAGGTACGCCTGGGCGCCACGACCACGGCGCTCGGGCACGCAGCCGGCCCCGGAGGGGAGGACACCGAGTTCTCGGCGTCCGGCAAGGTCATCGAGTTCGCCGGCTTCCTCAGGGCCTACGTCGAGGGATCCGACGACCCCCAGGGCGACCTGGAGGACCGGGAGGTGCGCCTGCCCGCACTGGGTCCGGGCGACGGGCTCGACCTCGACGGCCTGGAGGTGAAGGATCACACCACCCAACCCCCGGCCCGGTTCACCGAGGCGTCGCTCGTCAAGGCCCTCGAGGAGATGGGGGTCGGTCGGCCGTCCACCTACGCCTCGATCATCGCCACCATTCAGGATCGTGGCTACGTGTGGAAGAAGGGTTCGGCCCTGGTGCCGTCGTTCACCGCCTTCGCGGTGATCGGCCTGCTCGAGCTCCACTTCGCCGACCTTGTCGACTACGCGTTCACGGCCCGTATGGAAGACGACCTCGACGGCATCGCCTCCGGGCAGAAGGAGGCCATCCCCTGGCTGTCACGCTTCTACTTCGGTAACGGCCAGGCCGGGCTCAAGACGATGGTCGGCGAACGACTCGAGGCCATCGATGCCAAGGCCGTGAACTCCATCCCCATCGGCCGCGACGCCGAGGGTCGCGAGATCATCGCCCGGGTGGGCAAGTTCGGTCCGTACGTCCAGCGCGGCGACGACAAGGCGACGGTGCCCGACGACCTGGCGCCCGACGAGCTCACCGTCGAACGGGCCGAGGTCCTGTTGTCGTCCACCAACGAGGAGTGGGAGCTGGGCGACGATCCCACCACCGGCCTGACCGTGCTGGCGCGCGCCGGTAGGTACGGCCCCTACGTGCAACTGGGCCCGGCCGAAGCGGGCTCCAAGGAGAAGCCCCGCACCGCGTCGCTCCTCTCGGCGATGTCGTTGGACACGATCACCCTCGACGACGCCGTCCGCCTCCTGAGCCTGCCCCGGGTGGTGGGCGCCGACCCCGCCGACGGCGTGGAGATCACCGTCCAGAACGGTCGGTACGGGCCCTATGTGAAAAAGGGTTCGGAGAGCCGCAGCCTGGAGTCCGACGAGGGCCTGTTCAGCCTCACCCTCGACGAGGCCCTCGCCGTGCTGGCCCAGCCCAAGCGAGGCCGGGGAGCGGCGGCCAAGGGCCCGCTGCGGGAGCTGGGCAACGACCCGGCATCGGAGGCTCCGGTCACCCTGCGCGAGGGCCGCTTCGGGCCCTACGTCACCGACGGAACCACCAACGCCTCACTGCGCGTGGGCGATGCCATCGAGACCATCACCCTCGAACGGGCGGCCGAACTGCTCCAGGACCGTCGCGACAAGGGCCCGGCCCCGCCGAAGGCCAAGAAGACCAGGAAAATGGCGACCAAGACCAGCAAGGCCGGCAAGAAACGGGCGCCCGCACGCACGAGCACCAAGGGCGCCAAGAAATCCTGACGGCGCCCAACGGGCCGACGGAGGTGGCGTGACGTGACTCCACCCCGAGGCTGCTTCGTGGCCTTCGAGGGAGGTGAGGCGAGCGGTAAGTCCACCCAGGCGGCGATGCTGGCCGCCAGGCTGGGAGCGGTGCTGACCCGGGAGCCCGGGGGAACGCTGATCGGCGGCCACATCCGGGCCCTCGTGCTCGACCCGGCTAACGCCGCCATCGATCCCCGGACCGAAGCCCTGCTGCTGGCCGCCGACCGGGCCCAGCACGTGCGCGAGGTGGTGGAACCGGCCCTCGTCGCCGGCCGTCACGTGGTGAGCGACCGTTTCTCGGGATCGACCCTCGCCTACCAGGGCTACGGACAGGGCCTCGACCGGAGCGAGTTGTCGTGGCTGTCGACGTGGGCCAGCGGCGGCCTCGAGCCCGACGTGGTCATCCTCCTCGACGTCGACCCATCGGCAGCCGCTGGTCGTCAGGTGGGCCAGGCCCTCGACCGGCTGGAGTCGCGACGCTCCGACTTTCACGACCGCGTCCGCGCCGGTTACCGCGCCCTGGCCGCCGCCGACCCCGAACGGTGGACCGTCGTGGACGGTTCGGCGTCTGCCGACGAGGTCGCTACCCGGGTATGGGATGCGGTATCGAGCCGCCTGGACCACCACAGGCCGTGACCACCTCCGACGGGGCCGGGCTGGTGTTCGCCGATGTCGTCGGCCAGGACCGGGCAGTGGCCGAGTTGCGGGCCGCCGTGCGCGCCCCGGTGCATGCCTACCTGTTCGTGGGGCCGCCCGGCAGCGGGAAGGAATCGGCGGCTCTGGCGTTCGCCGCCGCCCTCTTGTGTCCCAACGGCGGTTGTGGGTCGTGTGATGTCTGCGTTCGCGTCGCCGCCCGGGTCCATCCCGACCTGGTGGTGGTGGAGCGCGAGGGGGCGTCCATCAGTGTGGCCCAGGCCCGTGAGATCCAGCGGCTGGCCATGCGCACACCGAACGAACGACCCCGCAAGGTGCTGGTGCTCACCGACTTCCACCTGGTCCGAGAGGCGGGGCCCACCCTGCTCAAGGTGATCGAGGAGCCGCCGGCGAGCACCGTGTTCGTGATCCTCGCTGACCATGTCCCTCCCGAGCTGGTCACCATCGCCTCGCGATGCGTGCGGATCGAGCTCGGCGCCGTCGCCTCAGCCGATCTGGTCGCGGCCCTGATGGCTGACGGCGTCGACGAGGCGCTCGCCACCGAAGTGGCCGCGTCTGCCGGCGGTCGCCTCGACCGCGCCCGTCTGCTGGCGTCCGATCCCGGCTTCGGCCGGCGCCGGTCCGCGTGGCAGGAGGTTCCCCATCGCGTCGACGGCACAGGCGCCGCGGTGGCCGTGGTGGCCACCGAGCTGGCCGAGTTGCTGTCGGCCGCGGCCGTGGCGCCTCTGGAGACCAGGCAGGCGGCCGAAGCGGCCGCCCTTGCCGATCGGGTGTCGCGTACCGGCGAGCGGGGGGCGGGGCGCAAGGAGCTCGCCGACCGCCACAAACGGGAGTTGCGCCGCCTGCGCACCGACGAGCTCCGGTTCGGCCTGGCCGTCCTCTCCGGGGCCTATCGCGATGCCCTGGTCGCGGGAACGGCCGACCCGGTGGCTTGCGCGGCCGCCGTCGAGGCACTGCGGGGGGCAGCCGAGAACCTCATCCGCAACCCGAACGAGGCCCTTCTCCTCCAGGCCCTGCTCCTCAACCTCCCGCCCCTCGGGCCCCCGAACCCATCGCCGCCGTCTCCTACACTGACGGCCACGCCCGGGTAGCTCAGCTGGTAGAGCAGCTCACTCGTAATGAGCAGGTCGTCGGTTCGAGTCCGACCTCGGGCTCGCGACAAACTAGCAGGTCAGAGTCGGTAACCGCCTTTCCTGTGATGGGTGGTGAAGCGGGCTAGACCGCCCGAAACTCACCGAAAACTCACACGCAGGCCTAAACTCACCTAGAGTGGTTGCATGCCGGGGAGTAAGCGGGAGCTTGAACCGGGGGTCTGGGAGCTGCGCGTTGACGGCCCACGAGGGCCCGATGGGCGGCGACGGCAGGTCTCCCGGCGAGTGAAGGGGGCAGAACGGGCGGCCGACCGCGCCCTTGCCGAGCTTTGGCACAAGATCGAGGCCGAGACGCTCGTGCCAACCGAGCGGATGACCTTCGGCGCCCTACTCGACCGCTACCTCGACCATTTGGAAGTACTCGGCCGGTCGCCACGCACGACCGAGGGGTACCGGGGGTGG